>CAZBXB010000013.1:0-15824 GCA_964496075.1 uncultured Gammaproteobacteria bacterium | reverse complement strand
TGAACTTTGGGATAGAGAGTAAAATAAGAGTTCAGATAGTAAGCTATGAAATATGAGTAAGCAATAATTAGTAATAAGTAGGTTGTAATTAGTAAATAGTAATTAGTAGTTAGAGTAATTTTGCCGATAAGTTGATATAGCCCATAAGCGACAATGATTGTTATGGGTATGACCATAGATAGTGCACGCAGAGCCGAGGGAGCTTGAAAGGTAAGTGAAGAAGCAATGGGTGCGATTAATATCCAAACAAATATTAATTGTTTAAATTTTTTGTTTTTTGATTTGAAGAGGCTAATGACTCCAAAAATTAGAAATGGCAGTTCGATTAAATGTAATTGGCCCATGAAAGGTGTTTTTGATCTGGGTACTTCGTCGCCGTTGATAAATAAAAAATTAAGATCAAAATGAGACAGATATTTTTCCATCCAGGAAAGAAGATATAAAACTCTTTTGTTATGCATGACTCTATTGATTAATTTGACGTTACCATGTTGATTAATAAGCTCATTGGCCCGCCAGATCGGCCCTTGATCAGCCAACAGACCAACACCACCAAAACGAGCACTGCCTCCACTTTTTAAAAATGAAAAAACTACCGGAGTTGAAACCAGTACACCAAAAATACAAATCAGAATAAGTTTTTTGATGTTTTTGGGGGCAAAGAGTTGTTTGTAGTTTTGTATGATTAAAAAAAGAGCCAAAAGTGGGGCAATTAACCTAGTTGAATGATAAGTGTAAAGAGAAGCCGAAAATAGACATGTAAAAAGTAACAGATAGAATAGTTTTATTTTTGATGTTTGGATGGCTTGGTAGAAATAAAAAATGCCCATAACAATAAAACTTAGGGCGGTAGATGATTCCCAGCCACCACGACTAAAATGAATATGCCAAGGTGAGATGGCAAGTAAAGTGGCTGATAATAGGGCAAGTTTATTTGATTTAGTTAATAATCTTACTAATTTGAAAAGATATAAAATTGTTAGTATAGATAAAATGAGATTTGGCAATCTGACAGACAAGGCGTTTAAGCCAAATAAATATACAAATGGGAGGGTTAAGTAAAAATAACCACCGGGTTTGTAATCTCCAAAGGAGGTGAAGTGGAGAGGGAAAGGTTCACCATGTTCGTCCAGACCGGTTTTTATTAGAGAATAGACATTGTATCCAATGGCAGCCTCATCTGAGTTTAGAGCCGGAGTTTGAGCTATGTGATAGGCTCTTAGTACAAAGGCCACAAGAAGTATGGCAATAATTGGTAGATTTTGTTTAATTTTTTGGATAAGCATAGAATTGAGCCTGGTTGTTTATAATCCCAATATGATCTATATTTTCGCCAAATCTGTCAAAATATATATCATTTCGAATTTTTTCTTGGACTGAAAACAGACAAAGACTATTGATTTGGTCAAGACAGAAAGACGCGTCCGGACTGAAAAAATGTATATTTCCAATTTGGTCAACAGTGCCAGTATCGATCCCAGTTTGGACAAGGCGAGCAATTGATTGATAGTCTTTGGGCGGATATTTAGTGAAGAACAAATAAAATATATATGATTGGCCGTAAAAGTTAGTAAAATATACTTGATTATATTTTGATTGGTTTTTAGAAATGTAAGATATGGCCTGATCGTACCCGTATAAATAATCAGCAGGATGTGTGTTGACTGTGTGGTTAAGATAAAGATCGCCATAATAAACAAAAGATAATAAATAAGCAGCAATAATAAGATATTTGATAGTAGGTAAAAATTTGTTGAATATTTTTGAGAAGTAAATAATGCCTCTGGCGGTAAAGTATGTCAGAGGAATAACCAGAGAGGCAGATCTAACGGCTGACAGTGAATCTCGGGTTAGGGCTGGTGGTATAGGAGCGATTAGTAACCAAGCCAAGAAAAACACATCCAGTTTTGAAGCGCGTCGATATGATATGAGCCCCAGGGGTAAAAATATAATGGAAGATAGCAAGAGGACTCCGGTATAGATAGCAGAATGTCGAGGATTTTGCCAATCACCTTTAAAAAAGAGAAAGTTTGGTGATAGGTGGTTTAGATATCTTGATAATGTCGATCTGACAAAAAAGACAGTATTGCTGTTAAATAATTCGTATTGCAAAGGTGAAGAATAAGAGATTAATTGCTGTTTTTCGGCTTCTGATCTGGGATATGAAAAGATACTTACTACTTGTAGCCTATTTGTATCGGTGGTGGTCAAGAGCCTGTAAGCGATGGGTATAGTTAAAATGGCCAAAGGTAGGATAAAGTTGATGGCCATCTTTTTGGGATTACTTAAAATTGTTTTAATGTTTTGGGCAAATAAGAGAACAATTATTAAAAGAGACATCATTTTGGCTGATTGGTAGGTATAAAGACTTAGGCCAAAAATAAGTGATGAAAAGAATAGGTATTTTGGCTTTTTGGTGTTGAAGTATTTTGTGAAGGTAAGACTAGCTAAAATTAGTTGAAAAGTAAAAATATTTGTTTCCCAGGCTCCCCTACTGAAATGAATATGAAAAGGAGTGACGGCCAACAAAAGAGCCGAAATTGTGGCCAGTTTTTTCTTTTTGGGATTCAAGGCGGTTATTAGTAAATATAAAAATATAGGCGTAAGTGATCCTAGAAGAATTGAAGGTAATCTAACAGCTAGTTGGTTTAGGCCCAAAATGGCAATAAATGGAGCCGATAGATAGACATACAGACCTGGTTTGTAGTCACCAAAAGATTTGAAGATAAGTGGTAATAATTTGCCATATTCGTCTCGGCCGGTTTTTAGTATTGAGTAGGCATTGTAGCCTAATGAAGCTTCGTCCCAAAGAAGAGGTGGATAAGACGAAAGATACAATCTCAATATTAGTGATACTAGAAAGATTGCTAATAGTTTTTTATTCATATGAAAGGATTTCAAAGACTGGTTGATTGTTGGAGTAATATATGGTTTTGATAAGTTTACCTTGATTTGGATAGTTATTGGGACTGGTGACAAGAAGTGTGTTTGGTGGCATAGGTGTGTCTAATATTTGCCAATCGTTTAAAAATTGAAATTTGTCAAAGGCGTCTACCCAATACCAATCTGCATGAAAACCCCATATTTTGTTGGGGTCGTTTTGATAACTTGCAGGTGACCAGGGCCAGAAAAATAGTAGAAATTCATGTGGCTCTCCATACTTTTTAGTGATGAATATGTGATCGTAATCTTGGTAATTTTGTTTAGCAAAATCGATAGCTTGTTGGTAACCGTATTGCCAGGAATCGGCATGGTTAGTGACATAATCGGTGGTATATAAGTGCCAATAATCATAAACAAAAACAAAACTCAGAAGTAACAAAAGAAATATGACTATTTGTTTGTATTTTGTTGACAGTTTGTCAATTAAGACAAAAATACCCCGGGTAATGAAAATAAATGTGGTAGGTATGACACTAATGGCTCTGACAACAGGAAAATCACCGGAAGTGATTACTGAAGGAATCAAACCGATGACAAACCAAGCCAAAGTAAACTGATTATTTTTATTTTTAATATTTTTTAGACAATGGTAAATACCGAGATAATAAAAAGGTAGATAAATCCAGTAATATTGTCCCGTGTTGGGAATATTTAATTGATAATTTTGACTACCTTTAAAAAACAGATATTGAGGGTTGAGAAAGTTGAGGTAATTGGTGAATAGTTTGGGAATAACATATGTGACCTTGTTTGACATAAGGCGGGCAATGACTGGATTGTAATTTTTTGCCAGCAACAATCCCCTGTTGTGATTAATAGTATTTATGGCAGGCTGATTTAGAATAAACACCCAAGAAGATCTGGCTCTCGATTCCGGTGAAATTAAACTTAAAGTAACAGGAATGGTCAAACAAGAAAAAATTATTATTGGATATATTATTTTTTTAATCTTAATTTTGTAGATTAGTAAAAACGAGATTAGAAGAGGAATGATAATAATTCTTGTGTTGTGATAAGCGTAAGCCGATAGTGCCCAAAATAAAAGACCCAAGGACAAGCGTTTTTTGACCGCCAAAGTAACTCCTAATATTAAAAAAAATTGAGCAATGCTGGCCTGTAGTGAATGTCTTGACGAAAATATTGTCCAGGGCGATATTGTGTATATAAAAGTAGCAATGAGTGCAAAGTATTTGCGTTTTGGATAAAGACTTTTTGTCAGTAAATAAACAAGAGGGATTGTTAGAAAGGAAAGAATAGCCGTAGGTAGACGTCCGCTTAAGATGTTGACTCCAAATATTTTGACAAAAGGCATAGTTAAGTACATATTGAGAGTGGTTGGGTAATCACCGTAAGCTCTAAAGTTAAAGATTGGCCATGCCTGATTCCATTGGTCTTTACCTGTTTCTAAAAGTGAGTAGGCATTATAAGTATGGCTAATCTCGTCCCAGTTTGGACTGGGCGGATAGTCTGATAATTTATAGAAACGAGTGAAGACTCCAATAACAATAATGCTAATAATTAAAACTTTTTTGATCATAATATTACTAGAATTAGCAAAACACTAATCGCTATCACACTTATTGTGTTTGAAATTTTTTGAACAGTAGTTGATCTAAGTTGGGCTTCAATCTTGTGTTGACCCTGATTTAGTGATGATGTTTGAATTAAGCCTAAGTTTGGCTCGATAATAATTTCTGTTGGTAGATTGTCAATGGTGAGTTGCCAGCCGGGGAAATAGACTAACGGCAAGGTAATTGTGTCTGATGTTTGGATTATGTTGACAGCGGTGGTGAGATTTTTACTAGTTTTTTGATATGAAATAATTTGAGTATCGTCGAGCTGAGTAATAGGATTTTTTGGGGCAAAAGTGGTGGGGAAATTTTGACCAAAGTTGGGCCAATAATCTTTAAGACCGGCACCACTTTGTCTTAGTATCTCTGAGGCTGTTAGTTTGTCTTTGTCGGTTAAGTTTGGAAAATAAATATCTTCTTTGAAATAGTTTATATTTAGAAATATGGTGATAATGATTAATAATGGTGCGATAACTTTTTGTAGTGATGGCCTTAGATAGTTTGTGCTTGTAGCGGCCAATAAAGGAAGGGAGATGGTGGCAATTGATAGAAATCTCCAGGGAAATTGAAAGAATTTTAGAAAAGGTATGGTTAGCCAAATAAAGGTAGATCTAGTGTGAGTCATGAAAAGACTGATAATGGACAAAAAAGCCAGACCGGTGATGAGAATTGTTTTGGATTTGGTTTTTTTGGTTGATCTTAAATAGAGTAAAATTGCCAATGATGCTAATAGCCAATGTGGTAAGCCGACCTGAAATGACATATCATCAACTGGTCCCCACAGAGATGCTCCATAACCCCAAAACCTATCCAAAAACAATTGTCTAAGGGTGGTAAAGTGAGCTCTGAAATCAAAATAACCTTGAGTCATGGTGTCGATAGTTGTATATTTCTTTTCCAATAGAGCCGGAATTATAAAAAAGGAGGATGAAAGTAGACTTAAGATAAGAGGTATGAATTTTTTTGGTTTAAATTTAAATTTTGGCCAGAGGATAAAAAAGACAATTATCGGTAGTGATAAAAGAGCAATAAGATTGTGACTTAAAAAGAGGCAGGTTGATGAAATGGTGGCAAAAATTAAATTGGTTTTGGTGGTTTTGTTTGAGTAGTTGTGATGAAAATAGGCTGTAATGGGAATTAAACTTATGGCCATTATTTCAGCAAAAGCGCCTCTGACGTATATATCAGTGGCCCGGTATGGAAAAAATGCAAACAAGGTAATTGCTAAAAAGCCGGTATATTTGTTTTTGAATAATTTTTTAGACAAAAGATAAATGCCGATGATGCCTATTAGATTGATAATGATAACTGATATTTTCGTGCTGTTGATTAAACTTAAACCAAACTGGCTTATGAGCCAGGAGAAAGTGTAGAAGAATGGTGAATAAAAATTAAAAAGAGGATAACCGTAACCAAATCCGCCGTCAGCTATGTGTCGGCAAGGGATTTGACTATCTTTTAAACATTGACTAAATTGCTGAAGACGAAAAATATGCATATCGTCTTGCATTGAGTAATAACCTGGCCGAAATAATCTATAGCTGGTTAGTAGAGAAATAATTATGATAAAGATTAAGGGGTTTTTAAATTTTATTTTTTTCATCTTCTTGGATTACAAAAAACATAAATTTAATTTCCGTTTCGTATTTGTTTTTGGTAATAAAAATAGGTTTGACAATAAATGGCTTGATGCCTTCTGAAACTGTATTTATTTCAGACTCTGGAATAATATATATATCATTTTGGTTTAATGGAAAATTCTTAGTCACTTGAGCCCACTCAATGTTACCAAAGAATATTTTATTGTTTAAAACGTGACCAGAAAAATAATCGAGATTTTTATATGGTATGGCTTGATAAATGTTACATTCATCTTGAGGAATAATTTGCTCGTGGTAAAGATAAAATATAAGAGTGGGTTCATACTTATCACTAAAATAGATTGAGGAATAATTATCTTTTAGTTGATCTGATTTTTGAATAGCTTTGGCAATACCTGAATGCCAGGCGTTGGCTGAAAGATGAGGATAATCAAGGTAATAGTAATGGATGAAATTTGCAAAAAAGAAGATATATATTATAGTTAGGATTAATTTTATAGGAGTATTAAATTTTTTGATTAAATAATAACTACCTTGACTAAAGAAGTAGATAATTGGGATGGCTATTATTATTAGGCGAGTGGCATGTGGCCCGAGTGAATCCCTGGTCAGTGAGTATGGAATTGGTGAAAGTATTAGAAGAACAAAGAAAAATAAGTTAACTGTCGGTTGTTTTTTCTGTTTAAAACAGACAGCTAAGCCTGTAATTAAGAAAATCAATTCAATGGGATAAAAATATCCTAGCTGCCTAAAACCGTGCCGAATATTACTGTCTCCTTGGTTAAATAAAAATTCCGTAGACAGACTAGAAAAATAATTTTTTGTGAAAGTGTCCAATACAGATAAGTATTTGTTGTGAAACACCTTAGAACTGAATGGCGTTTCAACTCCCAGTTGCTGATTGTCTGTTTTGATGTCTAGATATCTGTAATAATCTACCTGTGAAGCCAGTGTTGGTTCAGTGAAGATGTTGATGTATGAAAAACGATAACCAGCTTCACCTTTGATAGTTGACCACATCATTGGCAATGAAATGATTATGAGCATTGCAATAGACGTGAATAGTCGAGATATTTGGTGCTTTTTGATTTGTTTTATAGACAAGCAAATATAGGCGATAAAAATGAAAAGAGCGAATAGTTTGGCAGTACTGTAGAAATAAGTGGTGATAATCAAGCAAGTAACACTTAAGAAGAATAATATCAATTTTTTACTTTTTATATATCTTAACCACAGATAGATGGAGGCAAGAACAAAGAAAATCATACTAGATACTTCAAAAGCTGCTCGACTGTAGTGTATTAACCAGGGGTTGGTGGCCGAAATGGCGAAAAGTATTAGACCAAGTTTTGTATCGACTAAATGTTTACCTATGAGATAGAAAATGACGGGAATGAGAATGCCAAAAAAGAGCGATGGGAAACGAACAGAGAAATTATTGATGCCAAAAATTTTTTGACTTAAGGCGATTCCATATATCATAGCTGGCGTTCTGTAGTCGGATCCGGATTTGAAATGAATTGGAAACTTGTGACCGTAATAATCTGTTTGGCAATTATTGAAAACAAGTGCCTGATAAGCGGCATCAACTTCGTCGGAAAATAGTGCGGGCGGATTTGATGAAATTTGGCTGGCCCGTGTGAAAATTGAGACTAGGAGGATTACTACAAATACTAAAGGAAAAATGTATTTATTCATCTTATTGTTATATATTTTTGACAAAAATCCACCTCACTTAGGTTATTAAGATTAAGATCTTTAAGGCCGATGTTGTTTGGATAAGTCGACAATACAAGATCTTGACAAGTCAGGCCTTGGTTAATTGAATATATATTACCAGTATCAGAAGGGTTACTTATATATAGTGTTGGCTTATCATTTTGAAACTCAAAATGTATTGAGTCGAATATTAAGGTGTATTCACCTTCTTCGGGGAGATATTGATGATGATTTATAAAGTGAATTTTGTCCATGACAATATTGTCTGTTGACTTGGCATAGATGTCTTTTACTAAATCAATTTTATCTTTTTGATAATAATTTGTATAAAAAAGGTAAGATCGAAACAGTACTTCCGGCTGTTGAGTTAAGACGTATATGTTCTTATCTTTGCTTCTTTCTAGTTCTAGATATCTTGAAAGGACGCGTTGACTAAAGACGAATGATTCTGGTTGATAGATTGGAGCTTTAAAAAAATATATGTCAATAAAATTAATAAAAGATATTAAGTAAATTAATATAAAGGTAAATCTGAGATGTTTACTGGAAAATCGGCGCCAAAAAAATAGAATTCCTGAAGCAATAAAAATACAAATAAAGTAGAACTGAAAAGAAGAATGAAAAACATAGGCCGGACTAGTATCGGCACGTATGGCTTCCGGAATCGGAGAAAGGAGAATAAGACAGCTGAGTAAGATTAGAAATTTTGGATATTTGCTGTATAAATAGATAATTCCAAATAATATAAGCACAGCGTCAATATAATAAAAATAGCCATGTTTCCATAATGAGCCGGTAGTAGTATGATCTCCGTTTATGAAAAGGATATCGGTAGAAAAATTATAAAGATATTTTTGGATAAAGTTGTTGACGTAGATAGTATATTTGTTGGTAAACAGCTCTTTTATAATTGGTACTTGGAGCGATTGACGTCTTTCGAGATTTACCTGATCTTTAATTGATTGAGAATTAAGGGTTTGTATTTCAACCAGCCTGTTTCCAGTTAATTGATTTTTTAGATTAAAAATAAAATTTAGAGTGATTGCTAGAGAAAATAAAGCAACGATTAAATAGAGAAGGGTGTTTTTTTTGTGATTAAAGAGCCATAAGAAATAAGAACTTATTAAAATAATAGGCAAATAGATAATCTTAGTGGCAATATATGAGTGAAAGGCCAAAAATCCAGTAAAGATTGAAAGTAGTAAATACTTAGGTTTAACAGAGCCGAGAAGATAGATGGTTAATAAATAAAAGAAAATGGCAACAGGAGGGTCAAATGAGGTCCGATTGACGTAAATACTCCATGGATTGATTGAGACTACTAAGGCAGAAACTAAGGCCAAAGAAGTGTTTTTGGTTAATTTATATGTTATCAAATATATTAAAAGGACAGAAAGGCAACCAATCAGAGAGTAAGGTAAGCGAGCTGTGAAGAGATTAGTGGGCAGTGGACCAATTATAGGGGCAAACATTAAGCTAGAAAACTCTGACAGTTTAAATGGACTTATTTTACCTTCGATATTACTAAAGCTATAATATATTGACTTGGCATTCATTACAAAATGAAGCTCGTCATTATTTATACCAGAGGGAATTTTGCTTAGAAAGAGTAGCCGAAATATTGCTGAAAATAATATAATGATACTTAAAAAAATTATTTTGGGTTTCATTTGCTTTTAATATATTTTATACTAAAGTTATGAAAAAAATTATATTAATGGCAATTGTTTGTTATTTCTTAATTGCTCCCTTTAGTTATCATCCAGATACAAAATTAACCTTAAGATATCCGGCTTTGGAAAATGGAAGTGTTTGGGATATTTATGGATACATTGACAATCATGAACTAGATATATCTGATTTTCATTACCCTCCGGCACATTATTGGTGGTTAAAAATCCATTATCCAATTTCAAAAATCATTGGTGGTCAAGGTTTTGACAATTGGTTAACAGCTGGCAGTGCTCAAGCGAGCTTTAGTGAAAATGTTTTAAGATATAATTTGGCGGCGAAATTTCCACTACTCGTATTAGGAATATTGTCCGGTTGGATAATTTTTTTGATTGTTAATAAGGCAAGTGGAGACAGCAATAAGGCTAAAATAGCTGCTTTGATTTGGTATTTTAATCCGATAACTTTGTATTCTTTGGTGGTGATGGGTCAAAATGACGTGGTTGCAATATTTTTGTTTTTGTTAGGAATGTTGTTTTATAAAAAATGGTGGTTGGCAGTACCGTTTTGGGGATTAGCAAGTGGAGTTAAAAACTATCCGATTATATGGGCTGTTATGTTTATGTTAATTTGGGAAAAGAAGATTATTAAGTTGGTTTCAAAATTTTCTTTTTTAATTGTAGTTTATGGATTGATTCTGCTTCCATGGTTAAATAAAGACTATTTTATACAGGCAGTGTTTAAATCTGGTTTGTCGCAAAGAATGTTTACTGCCAACATACCAATTGGTTTTGATAAACAAATATTGATAGCACCGCTTTTATTGGTGATTGTAGCGCTAAATGCATGGAAACAAAAGAAAAAAAATAAAATATTATTAGCAAGTTTTGTAATTTTTCAAAGTTGTTTGCTGATTTTGGGTTTTAGTCACTTTAATCCCCAGTGGATGTTGTGGATAGTTCCATTTTTATCGATTTGGATGTCTATGTCGACAATTGGAAATAATGACTTGTTGGTGATATTGGCCATATTTGTGTCTTGGTTTTTACTGATCTTGGGATTTGATGATAGGTTTTTGACTTGGGGATTACTGACACCAATTAATCCAGGGTTAATTAATTTTCCAAGTTTGGTTGAATTTGTTAGAAATAAGGGCGGAGATTTATCTGGTTTGATAAATTTGAGTCAAACTGCGTTGGCCGGAATAGCTATTTGGTATTTAGGAAAAAAAGTATTATTCAAAAACTTGAGAAGTGTGAAAATCAAAATGAACAAGTGGCTAATTTTTATTCCTTGGTTAATGATAGTTTTAATTGGATTATTGTTAAGTAATCTTAAAATAGACAATGCAATCTATTCTCAAATGGGAGACAAAGATATTTATCTGATTGAAACTATTGATAAGAAGTGGATCTATGATATTTCTTCAAATCTAAGATATTTTGAGATTTCTTTGGATAATTTGGGTTTAGCTTCTGAAGATAAAGCTGTTTTGATGGTATCGGATAATAAGGGAAACGAGTTTGAAAAAGAATTTAGCGGTTTTAACGCTGGAGTAAATAGTTGGCTACGAGTTGATGTACCAAAGGCGATGTCTGGTTCTGATAGTTTGAGCCTAGAGACAAAAGACGTTGTTATCCACGATGGCTTATTAAAAATAAAACTTGATAGCAACAGCAGGTGGGCGGTAAATTTTTATAATGAAAGCAAAGCTCCCATTGTTGAAACAATAAACAAATTAAATATGCTTTGGTGGTGGTGGGTTGTGTTGATTGGAATTAGTGTTTCTTATTTTAAGATTAAAGAAGACTAATTTTGGTGCTTAAAAGAAAAAATTTATTTGTGTTAATGTATTTAAAAGATATCAATATAGATTATTGGTGGCAAAATATTTCTTAAACTTATGAAAAATATAAAACCTAAAACGTTTTTGTTGTGGGGATTTATATTTTTCATAGGACTGTTTTTTAGAGTTTTTCGACTGAGTACCATTCCTTATGGTTTTCATGTAGACGAAGTAAAAGCTGGTTGGAATGCTTATTCAATTTTGAAGACCGGAGCAGATGATAAGGGAAACGTACTTTCACTTTATTACGATTCTTTTGGTGATTTTAGGCCAACTGGTTTACTTTACGCCATAGTTCCATCTTTATCTGTTTTTGGACAAACAATTTTTGGAGTTCGTTTTCCGTTTGCCTTAATTGGTGCATTAAGTATATTTCCTGTAATTTTTATAGTAAAAGAATTAACAAAAAAACACGTTGTGGTTGGTGCGGTTGCGGCTGTTTTTATTGCCTTTAATCCATGGCATATTATTGCAAGCCGTTCGACTAGTGAAAGTATTGTCTCAATATTTTTTACCTTGTGGGGAATATACTTTTTGCTTAAAACTTTTAAACATAAAAGCCATAGAAATGTAATTTACTCTATTGTTTGTTTTGTTTCAAGTTATTTTTTCTATCATAGCATTAGAGTTTTAGCACCAGTTTTTGTTTTGTCGACCATATTAATAAAGTGGAACTATGCAAAAGAAAAAAATCTCTATTTTCAGCCATTGCTGATATTTATGGTTCTTGTAGCTACAACTTTACTGTTTATGTCCTCAAAAGAAGCCAGAGGGAGAATGTCACAAGTTAGTTTAAAAAGTGATTTTAAGGTTTTGCACGAAGTTACCAATATGCCAAACGAAGGAGGATCTGGACATGTGTTTAGAGCCAGGGTCTTTCATAATCGTATAGCCGTCTACATAAGACGGTTTATGGAAGAATATAAAGAGTATTTTGGAACAAGCTTTCTATTAGGCAACACAGCTAAACCAATTCGTTATACGGTGCCTCAAGTTGGTTTACTGACATATTTTGAACTTTTACTGTTTGTTTTAGGGTTGTTTTGGGTATCAAAGAAAAAGGAAATGTTGATTGTTTTGGCTTTATTAGTAATTGCTCCAATACCGGCAGCTGTGACAATTGAAGACACTCCCAATTTGCAAAGAGCAATCTTTATGGTTCCATTTTTTGCCATAACAGCTGCTTACGGGTGGTATGGTTTAACTAAGCTAGCTTTAAAGTGGAGATGGATTTTGGTGTTGGTTGGGTTTGGGTATTTTGCTAATTTTATATATTTTTCACATATGTATTTTGTCCATCAGAAAATGAGCATTGCTTCATATTATCGCGACGGCGGAAATGTTGAACTTGTAAAAAGATTAGGGGAAATTAAAGATAATTATAGAGAAATAGTGTTAACAAATAGCCCTGATGACTTATATCCGTGGGTGGCTTTCTTGGGAAAGCATGATCCGGCCATTTTTAATGAGTCATTGAAGTATGTTGAAGAAGGAGAGAAGAGGTTTGAAAATATTGTTTTTTCAAATAGCAAATGTCCCTTAAATTCAACCTTAAACGAAGGCATTACTGGTTTGGATGGAATATTGTTTGTCGATTCAGAGGGTTGCGAAGTTGATGGTAAATTTTCTTCCTTGGTTGAAAGTATCAGTGTTGAGACAATTCACAGACCTGATAATTCTCCTCCGTATTACCTAAGAACTGTTAAGCTTATTGAATGAATGTGTGTTTGAAGTTACTGTTAATTTTAACTTTGGTTTCAGTAATATTTTTTGGTGGATTGTTTACGACCCGAGTTATTAACAATGATTTTTCTATAGACAGAGTCAAGTTGATCACTGACATGCCATCAATTAAAGATGGTATTTTTCAACATCAGCAAGATGCCTTGTATGTGCCCTATAAGATACGACTAATTATTTTTAACAAATCAGTCTATGTTTACAAAGTTTTAAGAAACATTGCTAATTTTTGGAGTCTTAACAATATCAATAAAGTTATATTATTGGCCAATATCTATCCAATAATACTTGGTTTGAAAGAACTGTCACTAAAGCGAAAAGACGTGTTTTGGGTGAGTGTATTGGGACTGTTTGCCGGTTCTGTTGTAATCGGTTTAAACAAAATGGTTGATGCTAGAGTAGCAACTTGGTTTATGTTACCAATTTTTGGATATTTGGCTTTTAAGGGTTTTAGTAAGATAAATTTTAAAACATACATGTTTTTGCTATTTTTTAGTTTGTTTTTATTGATATGACGGTTAGAAAAAAGTTATTGATACTCATCTTGGTAATCTTTACTGTTTTTATACGACTGGTTGGATTAGATAGGATCCCGCCTCACTTGTCCAACGATGAAATTTCGATTGCTTATGATGCCTATTCTATATTACATACAGGAAGAGATGAACATAATGATTTTATGCCCGTATCTTTTCAATCACACAGTACTTACAAGGCTCCATTTTATATATACATAGCAGCTGTTTCCAATTTTTTTCTAGGAAATTCCGAAGTGTCAGTTAGGTTACCTTCGGTTTTTTTTGGTAGCTTGACGGTTTTCGCATTAGGATATTTAGTTTTTCTATTGAGCAACAATTTTGATTTATCTATAATATCAGCTTGTGTATTGTCCGTTACACCTTGGCACATATATACATCAAGAATGGCCCTGGAATCTAACGTGGCACTTTTCTTGCTGGTTTTTGCATTAGTCTTATTTTTTATGATGTTGAAAGTAAAAAATAATATTTTACTAATTGTTTCAATGATTTTTTTTGCTTTGTCGATTTGGGGGTATCACACCCAATGGTTGCTAACACCAATGATAATGGTGTTACTGGCAACAATTTATCGAAAAAAAATAAAAGTAAATATATTTTTTTGGATAAGTATCCTTTTGTTTTTTGGATTGGTTTTTCCAATTGCTAATAACGCCTGGCAAAATCGCGACACTACTGCAAGAGCTAATACTGAGACTATATTTAACTATCCTGGTGTTAAAAAAATTATTAACAATCCCAACATTGGTTTATTTAAAAAATTTAGTGTTTTAAATAGATCTTTTATAGATAATTATTCTAACTACACCAAATTAGGACATTTGTTTTTTGATGGTTTATCTCTACTTCCCAAGGAAGATCCCTATAGTGTTGGATTATTTTTGTTAGCTTTTTTACCCTTTTTTCTATGGGGCATTTTTAAGGTTAAGTTGTATTTTCCAAATGATTATTTATTTATTTATTCTTGGTTAATCATATCTCCGGTTGTTCCCAGTCTAACTATTGGAGGAACTAATTTGGTAAGAAATTTGGCGACGGTGGTTCCCTATTCGCTTGTAATCGGAATTGGTATATATGGTTCAACAAGCTTTTTTAATGGATTTAAGTTGTTGTTTTTGTATTTATCCTTTGTGGCTTCTTTTTTGTATTTTTCAATTATCTATTTTTACCATTTTCCTTTTCAGATGGGAGAAAATTTTCAATATGGCTATAAACAGGCTGCCGAATTTATTAAAGAAAATTACAATGAATACGATCAAATTATAGTTGATCCAAGATTTGGTGATGTTAATATATATGTCGGAGTTCCTCATTTATATATACCTTACTTTACTGAGATGGATCCTAATAAATTGTTGATTAGAAATGACACTAGGGATGGATTATTTTTTGATAAATATCACATCACTTCTGTTAATTGGGATATGGAAAAGGTCAAGCCAAAATCTTTATATTTGCTTCCTTTTGATAATCTACCAAGTGATGATGTTACGAATGTGAGGATCGTTAAAGAAATTAAATTACCAAACCATAAAACTGAGTTTAAACTTTTTGAGAGTTTTTAGTTAAGAATATTTTTTGTCCTACCCATAAAATTAAAAAGAGTAGATAATGTTTTGTGATTCCGTGATAAATTTTAGAACTAGGAATTAAACGCTTCCATTGTTTACTTTGACTGGCTAATATTTTGCCACTGGTGCCGTGAAGATGAATAATTTTTGATTGTTTATAATAATAAACTTGCTTATGAATTTGATGTATTTTTCTACATAAATCCAGATCCTCAAAATAAAAAAAGTATTTTTCATTCCAAGCACCAATTTTATTAAAGTCTTTTTGGGAAATAATCAAGGCGGTACCGCTAACGGCATTAACCGGACCGGAGCTGACTGGTGTGTATTTGCTAAATTGATTGGCTTGATTAAAACAATATTGTCTGATGGCGTTTTTAATCGTTTGTGGAGGAAATACGGAAGCTTGCGGTGTCTTATCGATGTTTAATAATTGAGGGACAATAATGCCAATTTGACAATTGTTTTGGCTTAAATAGTCAGTGGCCAGTTTGATTGAATTGTCAAATAGAAGTGTGTCTGAATTAAGAAAAAACAGATATTTTCCCTTGGCTTTTTTAGCACCAATATTGTTGGCTTTGGAAAAACCGTAATTTTTGGGATTTTTAATTAATGTTAGATTT
>CAZBXB010000012.1:0-16479 GCA_964496075.1 uncultured Gammaproteobacteria bacterium | reverse complement strand
AAATATACTAACATCACTCTCTATTTTATAACAAAAAGCCTTCTCCTGTCTTCCTTAAAATAGGCACTAACTACACTTTTAACCTCATCAATGTCCACCTTCAACATTTTACTCATCTCTTCATCTAAACTCAATAGTTTTTTATCAAGTAGAAATGACTGTCCTATAAATCTAGCCCAGAACTTTGGACTATCCATACTCAGCTTATTTATCGCCAACCAATAGTCTTTTGTCGTCTTAAGCTCCTCCTTAGTGACTGTTTCTGCTATCTGACAAAACTCAGTTGTTATCAAATCTACCGCCCTATCTAACATTTCAACCTTTACTCCTGACTGTATTCCACTAAAACCAAAATCAGAAAACTGATGTGACTCCGGATAAATGTAATAGGCCCACCCTAGATCTTCTCTAAGACGAAAAAAAAGCCTAGATGACATATTGCCTGCCAACATAATATCTATTAACTTAAAGACGTATCTATGTCGATCCAGTCTTCCCACCGTTGGAAATCCTAAACAAAAATGTGCTTGCTCCAATTTCTTATTTTTTCTCTCTTCCTTATTACTACTCAAAACATAGTCTATTTTCCACTTGTACGTTTGAATTTTACCACTGTTCAGTCCCTTAAAAGACTCCTCTACATACTCAATAATTGCCTTATGTCCATCTTTATACCCACTCACATTTCCAGACAGGACGACTATAACATTCTCATCTACCATGTGATTATTTCTATAACAAAGTAAGTCCGCTTGTTTATAGCCTTCTACCTTATCTTGATCACCCGATATACTCCAACAACCCCTGTCTGAATCCCCATAAAGAAGCCGGATAAAGTCAAAGGCAACACTCATAGTTGGATTATCCTTGTACATCTTTATCTCTTCTATTACCACTCCTTTTTCTTTAGCAATCTCAGTCTTTGGAATAGTCGAATTGATTACCAAATCTGACAACAACTCAATGGCCCACTTAATCTTTGTCGGTATTGTTTTTATTCTGTAATTAGTCATTTCAAAAGAAGTACTGGCTCCCACCTGGCCACCCTGACTATCAATCTCTTTGTTAATCTCATACGAACTTTTTCTCTTTTTTGTACCCTTAAAAGCCATGTGTTCCAAAAAGTGAGCCATACCAGCTTCCTTCTTCGACTCATACATCGACCCCATTTTTACAAACACATCTACAGACACACTGTTTAGGTGTGGCATATCAATCACAATACAGCTTACTCCACTCTTGCACTTGACTACCTTTATATTTTTATCCATATCTGCCAATTTTATCACGCCACAAACTTACCTAACTATATCAAAATATACCCCAACTTCACCCTTCACTTTAAAGTCTCAAAATATACCTAACTATGGGTAGATAGGCAAAATAAATACTCATTAGCAATAATTAACACACTCTGCTAACCACCTATTTAACAACTAAATCAAACCATCCAAATATCTACGGCTTACTATATCACTAGGTTAACCATCTTACCTGGTATATATATCTTTCTAACCACTTCTTTTGTCTCAATCCACTTAGCTATCCCCTCATCTTTCATTGCCAACTTTAATACTTCAGTCTCATTGCCTACTTGTTGACTACTCACCTCTATTTGGCTCCTTCTCTTACCGTTAATTGCCACTGGTATGGTTACCTTATCATCGACTAAATACTTGTCGTCTGCTTTTGGCCACAAGGACACATGCACAGACACTTCACCTTCATCACTTATCCTGCTATATAGCTCCTCTGTCATATAAGGAGCAAATGGCGCCAATAATCTAATAAAGCTTTTCAAATCACCACCTACTAGTTTGTACTTTCCCGCTCTTAAACTATTTAACGCTTCCATCATCTTAGCTATAGCCGTATTATATTTAAAGCTTTCCAGGTCCCCCGTTACTCCTTCAATTAGTTTATTTATTATCACCTTCACTTGGTCACTGCTATCAGTTTTGTCATTGTCTTGATTGAAAATTGAAAATTGAAAATTTGTAAATTCCCAGAACTTATCCAAAAACCTTTTTACGCCCACCAAAGTCTTTTCATTCCAAGACATGGTATTGTCAAAGGGACCCATGAACATTAGGTATGTCCTGACCACATCCACCCCAAATCTCGGTGTTATATCCCCCGGTACTATTACATTCTCTCTGGACTTACTCATCCTACTTCCATCGGGACCCAATATGACTCCATGTGATATTCTCTTATAGTACGGCTCCAGGATTCCTTCCGGTACCACTCCCAAATCATACAAAAACTGATATATAAACCTTGAATACAATAAATGAAGCGTATTGTGCTCATCTCCACCGATATAGACATCTACCGGCATCCACTTCTCCAGTAGTTCTATATTATCTTCAAATATATTTCCCTTTGTCTCCTTTCCTAGCTTGTCTGCAAATATGTAAGCTAAAAAATACCAATCAGATCCTGCCCAGTTTGGCATAGTATCTGTTTCTCGTTTGGCCGGTCCTTCACAAACGGGACATGTCGTTTCTACCCAGTCAGTCATCTTGGCCAAAGGACTTTCACCTGTGTCAGTTGGTTCATATGCCTCCACTTTTGGCAGTTCAATCGGTAATTGCTCTATTGGTACCGGTACCCAGCCATGCTCAGGACAATTTACCATTGGTATCGGCTCACCCCAATAGTGCTGTCGGGAAAATATCCAATCGCGAAGATGATAGCTACTTGCCTTTTCCCCCATACCCTCTTTATCTAAAAACTCTATTGCAGTCTTTATAGCTCTTGCCGGTTTCATCCCATCCCATTTTGGTGAATTTATCATCTTACCACTATCCACATCTGTATATGCCCAACTTTCAAAATCCCAATCAGTTGAAGGTTCAATGACTGGAATAATTTCCAAACCAAACTTTTTGGCAAAATCAAAATCCCTCTCATCATGAGCCGGTACCGCCATTATCGCTCCTGTCCCATAACTGGCTAGTACAAAATCAGATATCCATATTGGAATCTTTTTATCATTTACCGGATTTATAGCATACATGCCCGAAAACACACCCGTCTTTTCCTTCGACAATTCCGTCCTCTCTATGTCACTCTTACCTCTAGCCTTCTTAACGTATTCTTTAATTTCTTTGCTGTTTAGAGTTTCGGATTTAGAATTTAGAATTTCCTGAACAATTTTATGTTCAGGCGCTACTACCATAAAAGTGGCTCCATACAGTGTATCCGGCCTAGTCGTAAACACCTCCAAGCTTTCTGTTTTGAATTTTGAGTTTTGAGTTTCTGAGTTTGTTTCGAGCTTAGAATTTAGAATTTCGAATTTAATTTTGGCTCCCTCTGACTTACCTATCCAATTAATCTGGGCCATTTTTACTTTCTCCTCAAAATCAGTCTTTTCCAGGCCATCAATTAACCTATCAGCATAATCAGTAATCTTAACTACCCACTGGGAAATATTTCTTCTGCTTACTTCTGCTCCACACCTCTCACACTTACCGATCGACTCATGCCTGCCGGCAGGCAGGACTTCCTCGTTAGCCAAGCCAATCTTGCAAGAGGGACACCAGTTAATCGGCATCTCTTTTTTGTAAGCCAAACCCTTCTCAAACAGCTTAATAAATATCCACTGGGTCCATTTATAGTACTTTGGATCAGTTGAATTGATTTCTCTATCCCAATCAAAGCTATAAGCTAGATCCTTCATCTGTCTTCTAAACATATCCGTATTCTCTTTTGTTATTTCCTGAGGTGGCCTTTTGACTTTTATGGCATAATTTTCAGTCGGTAGTCCAAAAGCGTCCCAACCCATCGGAAACATGACATCAAAACCCTGCATTCTTTTAAACCTGGCATATATATCTCCACCGGTAAAGCTAAATGTATGGCCAATATGTAGTCCTGAGCCTGATGGATAGGGAAACTCTACCAATACATATTTTTTCTGTTTTTTTGAAAATTGTAAATTGGATTCTGAAAATTTCGAAGCTTGATAAAGCTCCGGGTGTTTATCCCAATACTGTCTCCACTTTGCCTCTATTTTTTTAAAATCGTATTTTGTTTTATTATTCATTGTTTTTTACATTAAAAAACCCCGATTTCTCGGGGATCAAAAATACATCAATCCCCTTACTTATTTTAAAAGTAGGAGACCGACTATTTTGTACATACCAAATTATATCACTAAACGAAACGCATCATCTGAGGCAAAATTCAGCTTTCTTTTAAGATGTAATAAGTAGCTTTGCCCTTACCTTTGCGTTCTATTAGTTCCAAATCAAGAAGTTTTTTAAAATCCAAAGCACGCGTAGCTTTAGCCCTATCTGTCAATTTGGCATAATTATTATCTTTGATATAACCGTTTTGTTTAATATATTTCATTATTTCAAGATGGTGATTTTTTAATCGAGTATCTGGGGTATTACCAATTTTCGGTAATAATTTTTTAATCCGAAATAATTCATCAATTAATCCTCCTGTAAAATATTCTAGCCAAATTGTAAAATCAATAGATTCTACTAAGTCATAATAATCTCCGTACTCTCCGACTGTCTGAAAATATTTGGTCACATTTTGATTGTAGTAATTTTCAAAACTAAATAAATTAAAAGTATCCAATCCTATCTTGGCCAACAATACTTTTGTAGTCAAACGAGTAGTCCTACCATTACCATCTATAAACGGATGAATGATAACCATTTGTTTATGAAAAATACCGGCAAGAATGAGAGGATCAATATTACCGTTTGCCTTTTTTACATAATTAATCAGATTAATCATAAGACCTTTTACCTTTCCTACATCCGGAGGTAAATAAACAACTTTTTTAGTTCTTGGGTCATTTACAACAACAGGTCTTTGTCGAAGTTTACCGGAATCAAAATGAGGTAAAAGACCATCGGTTATTTGCTTATGAATATCTAAAATCAGTTTTAATGATAATTCCAACTGACTTGTTTTTAAAAGTTGGTTCAGTGATTCAAGAGCCTGGTTGTAATTAATCACTTCTTTTTCAGTATCGTCAATATTTGCTGGCTTTAATTTGAGTATTCTTTTAACATCTGTCAACGGCAAAGGATTACCTTCTATACTAGTTGATGCATGAGCTGAAATCTCCCGAGCTTTTTTTTCAAATTCAACTAAAACCACTTTAGGAAATCGACGATCGTTTAAATCTCTTATAAGTCTATTAATTTGGGTAATATTGGCCAATAATTGATCAGTAATTGTGTATTTAGGATTAAACATATAGACAAATAATAGACGATTATTAGACGATTGTCAACTCTCGGTTTTCATATCTTTATACTATATTTAATACTTCCCTCTTTATCTGTCCTCCTAACAACCACTCCATATTTCTCTAACCTATCCAAAACTTCCTTTGTCGGATGGCCAAAACTATTTTTGCCTACACTTATCACAGCCTGCAAATTTGGATTTAACTCCGTCAACAACTTCAACAATTCATTTGAACTTGATGTTTTCGATCCATGATGGCCCACTAAAATCACATCAACCTTATCAGTCAAAATTTTTCTCCACACCAATCTCTGCTCCACTTCCATTGGTACATCTCCCATCAGTAACACTTTTAATTTATCAATAGTTAGAAGACCAACTACCGATCCATAATTGTCTTCCGCCTGGCTATCAACTGATAGCACTTTAAACTCCATCCAATCAGATCTTAATATATCATCTGAAGCTAAAGTTTCTGAATAAATATATTGTTCGTTTCTTTGGCTGACATACAGTTTGCCGATTACGTAATAGTCATCAATCTCGTCTAATCCTCCACTGTGATCAATATCCCAATGAGACACAATCACCACCTCCAAACTCTTATCCCAAAACGGTATGTTTTTAGCTAAGCAATCCAGCATCTTGCCATTCTTAGGCCCCGTGTCATAAACCAACTGAAACTCACCTTTGGTTAAAATCACCCCATTGCCTTGGCCTACATCGCAAAATACCAACTTACCTTTATTGTATTTAACTACCGCCACCATATACCAAATCGCTACCGCCACTAGCGACCCCAACACAAATGCCCAAAACACTTTTCTATTCATTGATATTGGTTTGGATGGATTAAATAAATAAATTTTATTTGATTTAATCTATCCATTACTATGCTTTCTTTTTAATAACACAGAAATTAATACCATATACCAACCTACCACCATAAACCAATTAAACTCTAATTTCCACGCTCCCACTCCTAATTTGGAAAACCACTGACACACTTTCAAAAAATAACTCAAAAACGGCATCGTCAACATCAACACCCCGCTTGCCAGACCTCTTGATACTATATACATCACACTTGCTACCAATCCCAACACATAAACATACTCCACCCCAAACAATACCAAAGGGCCAACTACTAAACCAAGCCAATTTACCTTACCAAACACCAAACTAGTCATCGGCCATATCCATAAATTAACCCACAAATTTAAACCAAACAAATTCAATATACCTCCCTTTTTTCTATACATTTCCCCCCAACTAACCACCGCCACAAACGCCACCAGGCTCATCCAAAATGACACTGACAAAACCATATCCAAATCTACTAATACCATCACAAACAACATCAATACTAAAGCTGACACCATACTAAATTTCCTGCCCAAAAACTGACTCCAGTAATATATAAGTAGTATTATTGATGCCCTAGCCACCGGTGCTTCAAAACCAACCAGGCTAATATAATAACTGACTGCCACAAGCCCCAACACAATCGCCCTCCTTCTGCCCATAATTTTTGCTATTTCATTAATCAAGATGCTAGAAATTATCGACAAATTGCTTCCGGAGGCCACCACCACATGTATCACCCCTGCCGATACAAAAATGTCATACCAATATTTGCTAATAGCGTCCTTACTTCCAAACACAATTCCTACCAAAAGCCCACCTACGTCTCCCGGCAATACTGATTTCATAAAGACTATCAAACTATCCCTCTCTACAAACTTATACATCAACAAAACCACTATAATCCCCACCCCAAATAAAACATTTCTCTGCCACTCTTTTTTCATATATTCAAATTATTTCTATCTCTATCCCACATTTTGGGATTATCTTTTATATATTTTCTAATTTTATTTAATTCCTCTTCATTCCTAACAATCCGATCATAATAATTCCTTTGCCAAATCCTTTTTTTAAATGGTTCCCAACCGTTTTTTCTGACATTCTTTATATAAATCCTGGTTGTTAATGTCTTAAATCTTTTAATATATTGTCCCAATGTTGTTGTTATTCCTGTAGGGGTCGACCCCGCCTGCCCGCCTCTGGAGGGTGTCGACCCTGGCATGTTCCGTATCATCGACCCTGGCATGTTAATCAATCCATTTTTAGGGCAGACACAGGGGTCTGCCCCTACAATCAAAACCATATGTATATGGTTTGGCATCACACAATAAACATCGACAACGACATTTCCAAATTTATTAAATTGTCTAATTATTTCATTCACCATACAACCAACCTTGTTTAATATCATTTTTTCTTTATTAATCTCACCTAAAATCTGCCATCTCTTCTGGGTACACACCGTCACAAAATACCAACCCGGCCTCGAATAATCACCTGTCACCAACCTATTTAATTTCCTATGCCAAATCTTTATCAATTCACCATTATTAAATCTTTAATATTCTCATACACTTTATCTCCAATCCCCGACACCAACTTAATCTCTTCAATGCTGACAAATCTATTATTTTCAGTTCTATAATCAATAATTCTTCCCGCCAAAGCCGGCCCAATCCCGGGTAGCTTATCCAATTCTTCCACCGTGGCTGTATTTAAATTTATTAAACCCGTCTGGCTCCCCAAAACACTTGTTTTCAGCGATTCTTCATTTTGTAAATTGGAATTTGAAAATTGAAAATTCTCATCAGTCTTGGGAATATAAATCTTCTCTCCATCTCTGACCAGCCTGGCTTTATTTATATTTGCCTCTACCCAATCTCTATCAGCCTCGGCAGACAGTCCTCCACATAATCTCAACACATCTATAACTCTATCTCCATTTATCAATTCATACACCCCCGGATCAACCACCCCCCCAGATATATCGATAATTAACTTTGTACTAACTTCTGTATCACCAATTGCCCCATTCTTTACTAACTCCACCTGCCTGCCGGCAGGCACGGCTTGGCTTTCACCAAAATTAGATTGTTTTATCAAAAGCGCCAAACCTCCTATAAACAAAGATAAGCCTACCGCCAAAAAAACATCTGTCCAGCTCAACTTCCTCCCTTGCATAAAACAGTTTACAATAAATAAATGACTCAAATCCTGCCGATATTAAAACTTGCTCTGGGACCTTTTATTTCTTCTATCTTTTTATTCTTCCCTCAAACTAAAATCTATGCCCCCCAAGCCATTGCTCTTTTGTCTATCATTACCTTAGCTATATCTCTTAAACAAAAACGCTTATCCTTACTAACTCTGTCTTATCTTATTAATACTATAATATTCACCACTGGTGGCCTAAACTCACCTGTCTTTTACTTGACCCACTTTTTTATCTTCACTCTGGCTTCCTTTTATCCCCCCACTGTTACCCTTAGCTACTCTCTTATCATTACCCTTTTTCTTATCAATTCCCTTGATTCCCCCCAATCAGTCTTAACTCTTATTTCCCTGCCCCTCATTACTCCCCTTGCCTACTATATAGCTCATCTTAACCAGGATAATCTTAAAAAAGAAGCTCAAATCGAAGTCGATCAGGATCAAATCAGCTATCACGAATCCGGCTTTTTCCTCTGGTTCTCTCTCACCTTCAAAAACAAAATCAATACTATTATAGACACTACTTCCCAGCTTTTAAGTAACCCCAAGCTGGACTACAATCAAAAGCAACAACTAAAAGATATCCGTCACAACTCCAAAACTTTACTTAAAACTGCCACCAAACTAGCCTCTGATATTGACACTAAAACCGATGAAATATAATAGATTAAATTTTTTAAAACTTTTATTATTTCTGTCATTTGTATTTATTTCGAATTTAGTGTTTAGAGTTTTGAATTTCCCAAGCTCTGCTTGGGCTCAACACTTCGAATCCGACTCCTATATCATCGACTGGGGCAACTTTAATATCACTTCAGGCCGGAAATCATCTGATAGCTACAATCTGACTGATACCGTTGGCCAAAACGCCCCCGGCCAATACGATGGCTCCGTTATCATCAAATCAGGTTTTCAATATATTTATGATATGATTTACAATTTCAGTTTTAGTATTGATGACCTTACTATCGATTTTGGTACCCTTGTTCCCCAAATCCCCGCCACCGACACCAATACTTTAACTATTTCTACTCCTTCAGGTCGAGGTTATCAAATCCTGACTCACCAAAATCATTCGCTGGCAAACGAAGTAGGTCAGACCATTCCTGATGTCACCGGCGACAATGGTCTAGCTACCGAGTCCCAGGAAGATACCTGGACCCAAGCTGACACTTATGGCTTTGGCATGACTGCCATCGGTCTGGACGATACCAATCCTACCGGCGTTGGTACTTCACAGTATTTCCCCACCACAGATGATTATCGCCAATTTGCCAATTATGCCCTTAGTGAAACCCAGCAAATCATCGCCTCCGAAGCCAATTCAGTCAAAGATCGATCCATTCAGGTTACCTACAAAGCCAACATCGACACTTTTCAATCCACCGGTAACTACCAAGCCGCCATTACTTTTACTGCCATACCCAATTATTAAAAAATAACCAATTCACAATTTTCAATTTACAATAAATGTCAAAATTAACAAATTACGACCTTGAGGAAAGAATTGCAAAGTTTGCAGAATCTGTTATCAATTTGGTAAAAAATATAAAAATTAATCCCGTTAATAAAAGAATCATTCCTCAAATAGTAGCACCATCAGGATCTGTCGGGGCTAATTACTGTGAAGCCAACGAAGCAGAAAGTAAAAAAGATTTTGTACACAAGATGGCAATTGCTAAAAAAGAAATAAAAGAAACTAAACATTGGTTAAGATTATTAGTCAGAGCAGAAAATAACCAAAAAGAAAATATAAGACCAATATGGAAAGAAGCACAGGAATTACTTCTCATTTTTTCCAAAATCATTTACAGTTGTAAACACAAAAATGAACATTAATAAATTTATTGAAAATTGGATTTTGAAAATTGAAAATTAATAAACATGTTTAATATCTCCATTTCACCACCCCAAACCGAGCTTGTTATCAAACCTTCCGGTCACTTCACTCAAGCCTACCAAGTCAAAAATAATGGTAACCAAACCCTCTATTTGTCTACTTCCATCAAACAATGGCTACCTGCCGACAGCACCGGTACCATCAACTATTTTGACACTTCAACCGATCAAATTAGCTTTAGTCTAGCCAATGCTGACCTCAATCTTGGTCAAAACTTTATCTTAAAACCGGGTCAAGACAAGCAAATCGTCCTCAAGCTGGTTTCTTCCAAAGCTACTCCTGATCAGGATTACTACTTTACCTTTTTTATCAGCCAAATCGATCAGGGCGGATCTACCAGCTCTTCTCTGGGTCAAATCGGTGCCCATATCCTTATGTCTTCCTCTACTAACCTCACCACCCAACCTAAAGCCACTATTAATAGTATCAAAACCACCCCCAAGCTCAAAGATATCTTTTTTAGGCCCATTTCCTTATCTGTTGACCTTCAAAACCAGTCTGACAACTTCTTTAAGGCTGAAGGCAAGCTAATTATTCAAAAGGGTGGCAAAATTATCAAAGAGCTTGCCATTAATCCTCAAAACATCCTGGCCAACTCCAGCCACTATCTTACTTGCCTTGAAAATGACCAAGTCATTCCCTGTTCAATCTCTCCCCCTTTTTGGCCCGGTCCTTATACCGCCACATTAAAGCTAGAATCAGAAATCAACTACACCAGTTTCCCCTCCACCTTTCTAGTCTTACCATACTCAATCTTTGCCCTAATTATCGTTATTTCAGCTTTTGTTCTGTTTATTAAAAAATCCAAAGATCGACCTAAAATACTTAATTCTCTAAGAGATTTAAGATAGATATATTTTTGACTTGACAATCCTATAATATAGAGTTATAATCCTTTTCAGTTAACCAAATTACATATTAACTACACATAATATGAATGAAAGAAACAAGCCAACACCAAAACAAATCGCTTCAAGAGCAGGTCTCATTGTCACTGCCGTTACCACAGGAATGTTATCTGGTTGTGGCAAAAACAAGGTTACATATCCCCGTTCCGGTACGTATAACGGTCCCGAAATCACGGGTAGAAGCAACTGGGATACATTTGCCTACAAAACATGTGACGTTAATCCTGGCGATCAAATAACTATCACGGGTAGACAAGCCACTCTTTTCGACAATACAAAAGTAGTCGAAATCATTGAGGCTAATGGCAGAGTGTGCTTAGCAATGGGAACGGTCAAAACAGTAGACGGCAGAACCGAATAATCTTTCTTAAATCTTAATTCCAACCCCCGACCACCCGTCGGGGGTTTGTTTTATCTCTTGACTTTTACCGATAAATTCTCCAAACTGGACTATATTATAATTATGATCGCTAAACTTAGAAAGTTTCTACTCCTTCCCTTATTTGTCACCCTCGCCTGCTTTTGCCTATCTCTCTTTCTTTTTCCCAAAAAAACTAATTCCGCCAATTTAAATAATGTCAAAGATACTTTAAGTTCTTCCCAACTCTCCTATTTTGCCCGTACATCTGCCGATAACTCAGCCGGCCAAAGCATCTTAACTATCAATGTTGCCGGTAATGCCCCCAGTCAAACCAGTAACAATCTTTTTGTTGGCGATACTATAGCTATTGGTACCACTGGTGCCGACACTAGTCTAACCGAGTACGTAATTTTAGACATTGGCGACACAGCCACTATCCAGCTTACTACAGGCCTATCTGTCGATAATGCCGTTGAAGATGCCGCTTTCATTGCTACCAGGTCAGCTGTTCATACTGTTACTTTTACTCCCGTCTCTATTCTAACTGCCGGTAAATTCCAAGTCTTAATCAAGGCAACTGATCTTGGTACTACTGAAATTGACGACGGTATTCCCGATCAAGATGGTTTTGATCTAGGTATGGATGTTGGTGCCACTATTGGTCTTGGTACCCAAGTTAAAACTGCTGATATTGGTTGCTCAGGTGTTGGTTTTGGTGTTGGTGCTACCGGCGCTGTCAGCGCCACTACAGTCGGCTCAGATAATTATCACTTATTTACTTGTACTCTTGGTGCCGGTGTTAGTAATGCTACTACCGAATATGCCATTACTATTGGCCGTGCTCTGGATGCCGGTAGTCAACTTATCAATCCCTCCGCCGCTACAGGCCACGTTGAAGGCGAAGCCGGTATTCAATCCGGTACTCCTGATGTTTATACTTTCTACGTCAGACACCTAAATAGTGGTGACACCCTTATCAACTCCACTCAGGGTAAAATCGCCGTTATTGAATCAGTTCGTGTTACCGCCACCGTCGATCCATCTCTCACTTTCCGAATTGATACCGACAATTCTGGTGTCGGCGATACTAGATGCGGTGTTGCTCTCGGCGCTGCTGCCGGCAATACTACCGCCACGGCCGTTAACTTTGGCTCTCTAAGTTTAACCGGTTTTAACGATCTGGCCCAAAGCCTGTCTTGTGTCACCAATGCCAAATCAGGTTACGTAGTCACAGTTTACAGCGACGGTCCACTAACGGAAATCGGTAGTACTTCACCCTCAACCATTCCAGATACCGACTGTGATGCTGAAGATTGTACTGTCAGTTCCGCCACCGCTTGGAATACAGAAACAGACGAATCTGGTTTCGGCTACTCACTTGAAGATGTTGACGCCGACACCATCGCCTTCAACTATAATGACACCGCCTGGTCAGCCAAACCCTTCCCCACAACTTCCGCCACTGCCGTAGAATTATTCAGCAACTCCTCTACTCCCACCACCACTGAAGATATCTATATTTGCTATCGCATCGCCATTAGTACCGTCCAGCGAGCCGGAGAGTATGAAAACGGCATTACTTATACGGCTACGGCCACCTTCTAATACAAATTCTAAATCCTAATATCTAAACTCTAAATAAATTAAAAAATACAAATGATAAAAAATTTTAAAACATTAAAAAATTTGAAATTCATATTTTGGATTTGTTTAGTATTTAGTATTTCGAGTTTAGGATTTGTCAAAGCAGTCAAAGCTTTGACCATGACCGTCATTCCCCCTCAAGTTGAAATTGAAGTAGCTCCTGGTAAATCTGCCACTGCTGATCTAAAAGTCAGAAACGACAGTCAAGAAACTCAAGTTTTAAACGCCAAAGTCCTAGATTTTATCGTTAATAACGATGAGGGTACTCCCGTCATTTTAGAAGACTATCAACCGGATAATCGCTGGTCAGCCAGCTCCTGGATTCAGATTTCTCCCACTCAAATCAAACTAGAGCCGGGTGAAACCAAAGCCGTTCGACTCATCGTTCTTGCTCCTTCCACTGCCCTTCCCGGTGGTCACTACGCTACTGTTCTCTACTCTCCCGACAAATCTACCAGTCTCCAAAACGGTTCCGGTTCTTCCGTCGATCCCCGAGCCGGTACCCTTATCTCCATTACCGTCCCCGGTGATATTAAAGAGGACGCCCGAGTTACTAAATTTAGCTTGCCTTCCTTCCTTGAATACGGACCGGTCAATATTCTGACTTCTATTACTAACCTTTCAGATATTCATATCAAGCCCCTCGGTAACATTTCAATCAAAAACTGGCTTGGTAAAAAAATTGCCAGCCTGCCTCTAAAAAATACTAACATCTTCCCCTATACCAGCCGCGATTTTGAAAATGTCTTTAATAAAAAATGGCTTTTTGGTCGCTATCAAGCTCAATTAAACGCTAGCTATGGCACCACCGGTCAAGCTCTTATCGCTACCGCCTATCTTTGGGTCATTCCCTGGAAACTACTCCTAGCCCTACTTATTGTCACCGTCCTTATCATCACTATCACCAAGCTTCTTAAAGATAAAAAGAAGAAAAAAGAATCTCTCGATAGCTCTCCTTCCGAAGAGCTAAAGACAAAATATCAGGATAAGCAATAAACATACTAATTTGGTTTTGAATTAATTTTAAGCGCGCAATCATCTGACCACTTGCGACAGCATGGGGAAGGCGTGAGCACTGCAAAATTAGATTCAAAACTAAAAAGTGTATAGAATATATTAGTGCCAATATTAACCAAATCTAAATCTGTCGATATCTCTGCCTTAGTCGGCATCAAAGCCAACATCTATGGTTATACCTCCCCTGGCACCAAAGTTGAACTAAAATCAGCCAATGCCTATGCCATCACCACCAGTAATTCTTACGGCTACTGGCAATTTTTACGCATCTATCTACCTCCAATTTCCCAAGAACTCTGCTTCTTTCAAACTGACAGCAGTAACCTGACTTCTCCCCCCACCTGCATCCCCACTCCTCCTATCAACGACTTTACCAGCAACATCGGTCCCATTATCTTACCTCCCACCATTGCTATTAATTCAGACAGCATCACTCCCAATTCCACCGTCGCCAGCTCCGGTCAATCCATTCCCAACACTCCTATAGACATTCATTTTTTTACCCAGTCAAAAACCATCCTCTTTCCCAAACCGGCCCAAGCCTATACTCTACCAATTTTACAAACCACTACCGATAAAAACGGTACCTTTAGCTTCTCTCTGCCCACTTCCTATTCAACCTCCTACAAATTCTTCGCCACTAGCAATCACACTGGCCTAGGCCCCTCTCCCAAGTCCCACACTCTCAATTTATACTTGCCTACCTTCAGCTTTTCCATCTGGCTAATCTTACTTATCTTAACCATCCCATTATTTATCTATCTACTGACCAAGTCCAAGAAAAAAAGATATTTACCCGCCTTCTATCCTAAATCATTGGTGGTGATTAATTCCTCTGTCAAAATCTTTTAATATATTGTCCCAACCTTACTTCCAGTTTGCTTTCCAACGCACTTGCCAATCTTTTTAAAAAATTCAAACTTGGATTTCTCATTGACCCTATCTCAAATCTAGACAATGCTGACTGTGTTGTTCCCATTTTTTCAGCCAATTGCTTCTGAGTCATTTTTCTCTTATTCCTTAATCTGATAATGTCACCAATAATTTGATATTCCACATCAAGGTCATCATAGATCTTTTTCACTTCAGGATCACTTAAAATTATTTTTCTTATTTTTTTCCAATTACCCATAGTACTAATATAGCACACACGCTATATATAAGTCAAACGATTATGTGCCTTATCTAGCTCTCGTTTTGGTAACTTCTTACTTTTCTTAATAAACCAATTTAAAAAATAGATATTAAAGCTCCTAACACAATATAAAACCCTCACTTTCTGTTTTCCTCCTGTTCTTAACTCCCAAAGTTTACTATCAACTCGTTTCGAATACGGCATTCCCAAATCAAATCCAAAATCTTCTAGCATATTGGTTTCTTTCGATAATTTAGCACGACTTGCTTTATCTAACTTTAAAACAAATTTAACAAACTCTTTTTCAAATCTATCTGGAACAATTACTTCATATTTCATATTTCATTATTTCACACTTTTTATTATCTCTCCGGACCCACACTCCAAAACAAAGCTAAATTGTAGACATCTTCCCCCAAATTATCAAATTTCATAGACTATCAATCCCCGTAATTAGCATATTACGGGGATTACTTAATACTTCAAATCCATATCTCTCCAACTCTAACATCCAAAATTATTCCTATCTTTATTCCACATAGAAGGATTATTTTTGATATAAAACCTAACATTATTTAACATTTTCCTATCCCTGATTATTTCATCATAAAAAGCATGTTAACCAATCCTTATTTAAGGCGGACACAAGGATCCGCCCCTACAATTAACAACCGTTTTTTAAGATTTCATTTTAATTGTTCCCCACATTTGGAACAAAATTTAGCCCCAACAGAATTTTGACAGCCACATTTGGAACAATAAATAAATTTAGCTTTACCTTCAACTATTGCCGGTTTTTTAACTTCTTCTTCTTTTTCAACCTTTTCTTTTCTTGCCGGAGTTTCTTTTTTTCGCAGTAATAAGATAACGGTAACTACAATAATAATTAAAACTGTAGCAACAACAAGCAGAATAAATTTAATGTTTTGGCCGATGCCTTTCAAAAAAGAATTTTGCAACGGCGGAATGCCAGTATCAGTAATATTAGCCACGCCTGTTTTTTGTGTATTTGGATCAGCATTAGAAATATCTAATGAATATTGGCTGGCTTGATTTTGGTCACTGCCATATTTAGGAGAAATAGCAATGTAAAAAGTATCGGCACTTAATGCCTGGATAGAACCAACTACTGTGGCACCCTCATTCTCTGAGTACTCATTCACAAGTTGACTTCTATTTTTATCATAGATTTTTAGATCTAAGAATAAATCATCAG
>CAZBXB010000011.1:0-16711 GCA_964496075.1 uncultured Gammaproteobacteria bacterium | reverse complement strand
TAATTTTTGGGATTTTTAATTAAGGTTAGATTTAAGTGACTTTTTTTGATTTGATTGATTTGATTGATGGTATTATCTTTGGAATTGTTGTCAACGACGATAATTTCAAAAGATAAGTCTTTGAGGTGTTTATAAATCGAGTTGATGGCTTGACAGGTTATTGAGGAGGTGTTCCAAGTGACAATAATGATACTTAATGTGTTGGCCATCTCAATAATGTTATCATCTGCCTGGTTTATCGGTTAATGATAAATTGTGATTGATCTATTTTGCCAAAATTGGCAATTTGATATTGAAAGGCCTGAAATGACCATTGGTAGGCTTGAATTAGGATTAAAAAAAATATAACCGACCAAACCATTTTTAATTTGAATTTCTTAGTAATCAGATAAACTATTATAGGCAGAATGATTAAAAGTCTATATATTGGCTGAGTATGATTGTCTTTATAGACAATGTAACCCCAGTAAAACAGGCTTGATATGGGCATAATAATGAAAATCATTAAATTAACCAGTTTGGGTTTTACAATTAATTGATATATAAAATTTGCTAAAAAGAATATTAAATATGGGATAAAGATTAGATAGTACCAAGGGTAGTTGCCCGAACTTAGAAGTAAGGTAGATAGAAGACCAATAAGGAAAAAGGTTTTTAGTTTTTTAAACTTTTTGGTCAAAAGAATTGATATAAAAGAAAATAACCAGACGGCATCAATGGGGAAGTTGTTAAAGTTTAGCTGTGTTGAAGATATTAGAAAATTAAGAGAACCAAAAAATGGACGACTCGATTGTTCAATAAACATAGATATGAGTAGTTGAGGTGAAATATAATATAGGTATATATAGTAAGGTAAATTGATAAGGCCAACGATAACGGCAATAGTGATAAAGTCTTTTTTGGTAATTTTTTTAGTAATAAAGAGGTATAGTTGTATAAAAATAAGATAAACGGCAGTTAGTTTGGTCAATAGTGCTAAAGCAATTGCAAGAGAGTTTAAATATAGAAAAAATTTTTTAGAATTTTTTTGATAAAGTTGGACAGCAGTAAGATTTATTAAAGATAGTGGAATGATGGTGTTTTCAAGTAACGCAAATCGTGATGATAAGACAAAACCTGTTAAGCTTGAATATAGGATTGAGGAAAGGATAGAAGGAACTATTTTTTGAGTGTAGACAAAAGTAAAAATATAAAAAAGAAATATATTTAAAATTGATAGATAGACGCTAATTTTTCTAAAATCATCCGGTTTGACTTGGCCAATGTCGTTAATGTCTTTAAGGGGCAGCGAATATAGAAGTGGTGCCAGAGGTGGATGATCAACGAATGGTTGAACAAGAGTTAAGTGTTCTTTTCCTTTGCCGATATCTGTTTCTATGGTGGTATAGATGGGATAATTGAAGTCTTTGATGTTTTTTAAATTGGGTTTTAAGGCGTTTTTGTATATAGTGGCTTGTTGATATTTAGTTTTATATTGACTACCTAAAGTTTGGTAATAATTCATCATCGACCAGCCATTGGAAATTCCATTTTGTCTTAAGGTGTAGCCTATGTAGGCGTAGTCAACTTCATCAACAATGTCAACTGTGGCAGGAGTTTTATGATAATCGAACCATCTAAAAAACTTAGCCTTGGGAGTAAACTGAAGTGCAGTAATGAATATGAAACCCAAAATAAAACTATTTAATTTAACTTTCATAATTAGGGCTAAATTTGTATGCGGCCACAATGGTAATCGGAATCGATATAAGTGTTATTAAAAGTAGCCAAATCATATTTTTTTGAAATGATAAATCAACTTGATTTTGACCAGGTGGTAATTCGAAAGAGATAAAAGCATGATTGCCAATATTGACAGGAATGTTTTGATCGTTTGATGTGGCGGTCCAACCCGGGTAGTAAGGAATAGAGGTAGAGATTAATGTTGGTTGGTCTGAATAAGTATTAAAAATAAAACCATTGGTTTGACTAATAAATTTTTCAATGTTTGTTTTTTGGTATTGATCGTATTTGGGTTGTTGTTCCAATATTACTGTCTGTGTCAAGTCTATTTGAGAAAGAAGGATTTTAGTTTGTTTGGCACTTGTGGACATTTGGTAGTCTGAAACTGAATTGACAATATCGAGCGGATTTAGATTTTTTAATACTGAAGTTGGACCATCTTTAAAAACAGGCTCAAAATCAATGTCATTAAATTTGCAAGAAAGAGTACCACCAGAATCGAGTTTGCTTTGTGATCTAGTTAAGGCGGCAATATATTCTACTGAGAGAAAATCTAAATATTTTTGATTATATTTGGTAACTTCGGCATATCTACTAATGTTTTGATCTAGAGTATAGCCATTAATATGATTTAAAAATTGATTGTATCTAAGCGATTGGGTAGTGTCGTAGCCGGTGACTGATTTTAGTTGGTAAGGCAACCACATATTTGAAGGAATTATTTCTGCATTTTCTCTAACAAATCTTTTAGTGGATGTTTGGAGAAAATTTGTAGTTGGGGTGTTCGGATAAAGGAAATCGGCAGGATTAAAAGTGATGTACTTGTTAAAGAAAAAATACAGGTCAGTCAGTGTAAGAAAGATAGTTAAAAAAATAAATATTTTTTTATTTCTTTTGATAAATAGTAGTGAAAAAGTGAAGCCAAACAAGATGGCCAGACTAGGCAGACTGTTTTTTATGGCAACAAAAGCTTCATTAACATGTTGATAAATGTTGTCTGAATGAAATTGAGTCAATGGATTATTTTGTGAAATGTTTCCTAAGTAGAAAATGTCAGATGATAGAAAAACATAAAAGATAATTATGGTAAAAATTATCAAAGATATGGCTATCTTAATTTTTGTTTGATATTGTTTGGGAGTTTTTAGTAACTGATCGAGGCCGATGGATGACAGAAATGATATGGAAAACGAAATAATATATGTCAATCTGGTCATAACCATTGAATTTAAGCCTAAAAATTTTATCTGACCTATATATATTGAAATTGGATTCTTGGTCATTAGAAGGAAACTGATAGCAATTGATATTAAGAAGAAAGATTGGTGCTTAAACTTCTTTTTGCTAATAATTTTAAAAATAAGTAAAGTTATTGGAATAATGCCGATGAAGATATTTAAATTATCATACATACCAGCTTTCTGCCAAGAATTTCCGGTAGATGGATGACCAAAAAAATTGGGTATGATACTAGTAATAGTTTTAATCATCGGTAAATATTTAATATTATTTTGAAGAGCGACTTGATCAAATGGACGTACCGAAACAGAGCTTATTTTTAGTGATGGCATTAGAATTGGCAAGCTGGCAATAATTGCTAAAAGAGCAAAAATAAGGCTTAAGAACATTTTCCTGATAGATTTGTGATGTAAATATAGTGTGTACATAGCCGCAAAAACCATGTTGATTAATGCGATTGGAGGATTACCGGCTGAGATGGCACAAAATATTGATAGTGATAAATATATTTTATATTTTGGGCCTTTGTTTATGTTTTTGATTGACAGGAGAATCAGGGGTAAAAAAGCAACAGCTTGGACCACAGTATTGTAAGATGACCAGATAATATTAAAACCAGTAAATGCCCATGTTAAGGCACCGAAGATTGAAACCAGCTTGGATAATTTGTAATCTCTCAAAAAGAGATACATAAATACGGCTAAAAAAATATGTTGAAAGATTATTTGAATTGACCAAATAACATAAAAATTTGAAGAAATTGCGTACAAAATATTTAAAGGATAATATGTGGCCGATTGAAAGTTTGAAGCAAGAGGAGAACCCGATAATACATAGTGGTTCCAAAGAGGTAAATGTCCTGTTTTTAAAATATCTATAGCTAGCTTTCTAAGCGGTAGTGTTAGGGATACAACGTCTGAGGGTTGAGGATTTTTAATAGGTACTCCGGCGGGATAATTAGGATAATCAATTTGATGCCATGGATAATAAGCTCCAGGAATAATATCTGAAGGAATTGGGTATTTATTAAATAAAAAAAAACGATAAAAAAATATTAAACAAACGAATACGAGAAAAATAATATGAAGGTTTTTTTTTATAAAAGCGATCATGTCATTTAAACTTATCAAAAATTTGTCTATCGGTTAATTTGGGAAAAACTATTGGAGGTGGATATTTTTTAATTTGTTTATTGGCGGCTATGATTATTTTTATATAATTAGGACCGAAGACACATCGAGAAAATATGGCAAGTTTATTTTGGTACAACATCCAAGGATCTTGTATGTTTCTCCATACCGTTAGTAGTCGGTTTCTTTCTTTGACATATTCCAGGTGTCTTTTGGGAAATTTTGACATGGTGCTTTCGTGTTTATGATAAACTTTGGCTGTGGGTTCCCAAATAAGTTTGTAGCCTGATTTCCAGGCTCGAAAACCCAGATCAAGATCTTCTGAATAGAAGGGCTCATAAACTTGGTCAAAACCGCCAAGTTTGGTAAACAAAGACTTTCTGACAATGCTACTACCACCGGACAACCATCCACTAATATGACTGGTTTTAATATCTAGACCCGGTTGATGTTGAATATATCCCCCGCCCCAATATAATTTTGCCCAGTTTTCATGACCTATTTCTGCAAAACCAACACCGAAAACATGGGGATCTTTAAAGTGCTTTAGGCTGTTTTTGATATATCCCTTGACGGGTTTAATATCACTGTTTAAAAGAACAACTAAATCAGCCTGACTTGCTTTAACGGCCGAATTTGAATTGGCGGCAAAACCGATGTTTTTTTTGTGGGAAATAATTTTTAGTTTGAGATATTTCTTTTGAAGAGAATTGAGGTATCTTAAGCTATTGTCAGTTGAAGCATCGTCGGTAACGATTATTTCGTTGGCCTCGGGACTGTTGTTAATAACTTCAATTAAGTTATCTCTTAAGAGATTGACACCGTTAAAATTAGTAATAATGATCGATATTTTCATGAGATTATTTTTAAAAATTGACTTTTAAAATTTTGAGTTGAGTATTTGGTTGATGTGTTTCTGGCATTTTGTGACATGTGGCGATATTTTTTTGGATGACCTATTAAAAATTGAGTTTTGCTGATAAGCTGATCAGTTTCATCCCATAAAAAACCATCAATATTTTGACTAACGATCTCTTTAAGGCCACCTTTGTTGACAACTATAGGAACTAATCCGGCGGCCATGGATTCGACAACAGTCATACCAAAATGTTCGGTAGATTGCGGGTCTTTACTCTCATCAACACCATAACCGGCGGCGTGCCAGTAAATTTTTGATATTGAGAAAAGTTGTTTGATAGTATCGAAAGGTTGATTGACTACAAATTTTATTGGCAAGCCTTTGGCAATATACTTTAAATGTGACAAGTACGAGTTGGTAGATTCTTTGTCAAGACTACCACCGGCTAATACCAGTTGCCAGTCTGAATGACTGTCTTGTTTATATAATTTTTCAAAGGCCTTAATTAAAATATCTTGCTTTTTGGCGTTTAACAAATTATCGAATCGACCGACTGACAGAATTATGTTTTGTTTATTTTTGGCTGGAGTAAAATTGGTGATATCAATGGGTGGATATAAAAGCTTGGAACTTTTTAAGTAGATTTGTTTAACTCTGGCCTGAGTAAACTTTGAATTTACAATAATATCTTTATAAAGTGATAATTTGACTAGGTTAATAATTTTTTGAAAAAGATTAGGAGCTTTGTTAAAAGGTACTTGTATATGGAGAATGTTGTGTTTAGAAAAAAGAAGAGGAACACTACCGTCGTTTAAATAAAAGAACAGATCGTATTTTCTGGTTATATTATATTTGTTAATAACCGAAAAGGCTCCATGATTTTTAAATATATCCGGTTTGATATTGACCTTACTTAAATCAAGATTAAATCTTTTTTGTAATTTTTCGAGAATAGATTTATCTTGATTAGTAAAGACATCAACTGTATAGCCATTTTCAAGAAGTGTCTGGGCGACTGTAAAGACGTATTTCTCCCCCCCACCTAAAGTATCAATGTAGGGGTCGTAGATACCGGCTAATTTCGATTTTGTTGAAGTTCCCATAAGCGAGCGTAAATAATAAAAGTATTATAACTTTCAAATATGGCGGATATCCAGCCAACAATACCGTCTTTATACATTTTCTGTTTAAGCAATCTTTCAAATAACTTAGTTAAGATCATTCTGGGAAATCGCCACCAAAAAACTTGAGGATGATTAGCTTGATACAAGGCTTGGGCTTCAATCTGCGTCCAGATTATGGTTTTTTGAAGCATGGAAGTTAAGTCGGTGTGAGTATAATGTAGCAAGTCTGAATTCAAATAGCCTAAACTACCGCTAGTTTTGGCTGTTTCGTGAAGCTTGCCTGTCCACTTTTTGAGATGTTTAGTTTGATATAGCCTGACTACATAATCCGGATAAGTACCGCCATATCTAACTCTTTTGCCTAAAAAGTGGTTGGCCCGGGGAATGGCATAGTGGGTGTTAGATAGTCTACTATCGGAAATTACTGATTGGATGTCAGCTTTTAGTTTACTTGTAATTCTTTCATCGGCATCGACATAAAGTAGCCAATCTGTAGATACCTGTTTGAGACCTAAATTTCGCCATTTGGCAAAGTTTTTACCATATTCGTCAGTAGTTTCTATAATATTGATATTCTTATCAAGTTTTTGAGCAATTTTAACCGTATTGTCAGTTGAATTGGCGGCAACTAAAATAATCTGATCTGCCCATAAACAAGTTTTAATTACCTCCTTTATATTATCTTGTTCGTTTCCGGCAATTATAATTATCGATAGAGTTGGTTTCATTGCCAGCTACCCTTGTAAAATTTATTAAGAAAGTAATCAATGACTCCTCTTCTTTGCCACACATATTTTCCAAAAACAATGGTTGTGATGGATTGTCTAAAAAGAGCAAACTTCGTTCTGAAACCGGCAAATTTTTGGGCAAACAACAAACGGTTTCTACTTAAAAAGTATTGTTGTAAGTTTCCGCCGGCTTGACTGGATGTAGCATTATAATGCCATATAAGAGAGCTGGGGATATAGGCAATAGAAAAGCCGGCCTGTTTGACTCGGTGGCATAAATCAGCGTCTTCCAGATACATAAAATATCTTTCATCAAAAAGTCCGACTTTTTTAATCTTCTTAAGATCTAGTAATTGACAGCAGCCAGAAATAAAATCGACATTAGTATCAATCTTGTTGTATTGTCCCCTGTCAACTTCATCAATGCCCCTATTAAATCCATATATATTTTGCCAATCTATAGTGCCACCGGCTGACCAAATTACCTTACCAAGATGACCTTTTTTGTATCTTTTTTTGTGATATTCGTGGCCTTTGGCAAAATATATTTTGGGGCCAGTTATGGCTAATTTCGGATTTTTTAGGAAAGGCTTTAGAAGATTTTTTAAAAAGTTTTTTTCTAGCTTGACGTCGTTGTTAATAACTAAAGCATAATCAAATCTCTTGTATATGGCCTTTTTTAAACCGAAGTTAACACCACCGGCGTAACCAATATTTTGTTGGGTTTGAAAAAGCGATACTTGAGGATTACTAGATAATTTTTTATTAAACAATTGATATGAATCATCGGGCGAACAATTATCGATAAGAAAAATGTGACAAAAAACTCCTTTAGTATTGATTTTTTTAAATTGCTTAATTAGTTTAAAAGATAATTTAGAGTGTTTCCAGTTTAAAATTATTATGGCAACTTTTTTCATTGGCTAGAAATTTTTAGTGATACGGTTTAATAGATAGGTTAGTCTAATAAAAATTCTTTTGAAGATGTTTTTGGTATATTGTTGCTTAAAGTATTTTGAAAACCAATGATTGTATTCGTAAGTGCTCTCTAAACTAGCAGACACAAAAGATTCTTTTGATAAAGTTTTGTCTTCAAAATTTTGTTTTTGCCATAGCTTTAGATAAACTAATAAAACCGCAAATGACTGAAGAAGACAAAATGCCAAACCGTGAAGGCCATCTTTGAAGCCTGATAGAGAAAAGAAACGGCTATTAAATTCCTGGACCGGTTTGAGGATTAAATCACTAATTTTTAATATATAAGCTTGCTTGTTAAGCTCATTTGCTTGAGTATCGGAGTATCTTAGGGCTCTTTTAACAAAATCGTCTATGTCGGTATAGTTATTGTGTCTAATTGATAATTTTTCTGAATCAAGTAATGTAATGCCGTCCCCTTTTGTTTGTGGTTGAGAATGAATTTCCTTGTTCCATATAACCTTGTCTTTTTTAAAAAATCTAATTAAATAATCGGGCCACATATTGGAATGACGTAACCATTTACCAAAGATTATGTTTTTTCGAGGTATACGGACAAAATTTATATCATTTCTTTGGGTGATTTTTGTAAGTTCACGAGCCAATGTTTTAGTTATGTATTCATCCGGATCTAGAAGAAGTATCCAGTCTCCTTTGGCTTTTGATAGGGCGTAGTTTCTGGCCGGCTCAACCCAAGATAAGGGTTTATGGCGATAGACTTTGGCAGAAAAAGATTTGGCGATGGCAACAGTATCATCTCTTGAATGCATATCGACGATAATTATTTCGTCAACAAAGTTTCTAATTGACTTAAGACACTTTTTAAGATATTTGGCCTCGTTTTTGGTATTAATAACAGCAGAGATTTTAGCTTTGGACATGGTTTAGTTTATCATTTTAAGACTTTATAGATAGTCATACCGTCTTGGTCGTATATTGATTCCAGTTGGTGGCCGATTTGTGGATTAATTGTTTGATGCGGTTGGTTTAAATAAATATAGTCAATATTGTTGTTTAGAAGGAAACCCACCTGTTGATATTGGTTATCGTCTTTAAAAAATTGGTTTACTTGGGCAAGTCTCTGTTGCCAATCGAAACCGGTAATACTAAGATTAACGTAATCTTCCAGAAAACTGATTTTTTCTGAAAAAGCGGACACATAAGCCGTTGTTTCATAAATGAACAAGGGAATGGGGGTATCCGGTTTAGTTTGATAAGGATCAAATGGATAAGTTAAAACTATACCGTCCGGCTGATCTTTAAGAAACTGTAAAGCTTGAATTTCTTTGTTGGGTAATGCTGATGGTGGAGGGAAACCGATAAAAGATCTGATGGTAGCTATGGTGGTGGGAACGGTTAAGATAATAATGACCGTAAATATAAGGTATTTTTTATAATTTAGCAATGATTCCAGGTAGTCGGCAAAATAGTAATTGGCGATAATTAGAAAATAATAGAAGAATTGAATAGTATTCCAAGCAGTGCCTGATTGAATAAATAGGGTGGGGATTAATATGGCGATAATTGAAGCAAATAAAAACAGACTGTCAAGGTGGGTGGTTTTTTTGGATTTGACTTTTTTGGTGACCGACAGAAGGGCAAATATTCTTGTACCCAAATTACCCAGCAAAAAGACAACAAAGGACAAAAGCTGTATCGCCAGTAGTACTATCCACTTTAAACTTGGACCAGCTTGACTGATGTTGAATCTTAAGGCTGAAATCTTTGGTAAATATAGTTTGTCGTATGAATCAATCAGTGAGTTAATAAACCAAAAGGGTTTAAATATTAAGCTTGTGTTATTGATGCCTATTAGCAATAAAAGTAGGCCTGATGTAATTGCCATTGAAATACAAAGCCAAAATGTTGAAACGGCTTGTTTTGAATGTTTGATTTTTTGGTATAAAAATAAAAGAGAAAAGCCTAAACCGATAACGATGGTGGCATATATTTTGATAATTGTAGTTAAGCCTAGAAATATTCCCAACAATATTGCCTTTGGTGTGGAAGGGTGGTATTTATTTTTTTGCCAAAAATATAGAGTTGATAAAAGTATTACAAGTGATAAAGCGTAGGGTGGATTGATGAGAGTTGAGATTGACTGCATTGACCAAAAGATTGATTCTCCACCAATATTGCCTTCTTTATAAAGAGTAACAAGATAACCAAGTGATCCTGCAAAAAAGTTTAAAAAAACAAAAAGGAGGCCAGATAGCTTTGTCTTTTTGAGTTTAAAAGAAAAATAAGCAATAAGGATAGTAATAATAACCGGTATTACTTGAAAATATAGATTAATGGTTGGAATTTCGGTGACAAGATGAACAACTTGAAGTAAAAAATCATATCCCCAATGATAGCCGGTTAGTTTGTGGCCCGAAAAGACCGGATTGGCTGGTGGTAATGAGATTAGGGTTTGGTTGCTAACTGCCAGGTGCCAAATGGCGTCGTGGCCATGAGCGTTCCAAAAGCCATAACCAAAAGAATATTTAAGACCACTTAGGAATGTGGCTAATAAAAATACTAAACAAAACAGCGTGATTATACTTGTGTATAAAAAATTTTTACTTGTTTTTGAGGTCTTTGATTTGATCGACATACCAAAAGATTTGTTTTTTGGACATTAATAATTGACTGGCGATATAAATAGCGGCTCCAAAAACAATCTTTAAAATGACCAGATTGATAAGTTTGGTAGGCATATATACAGAATCTATTAATAGAATAATTGACATCATGACCAGAGTTGAAATTAGTGGAGTTAAAATAGTTTTGAAAATTGATAGTCCAAAGTTTTTATTAGCTAAATACCAGACATAGAAAGAACTAGTATTTATCAATAAATTAGCTAAAAGAGCACCAGACAAGCCCATGTATATGCTTAGAGGCGGTAAAAGTAACCAGGTAAGGGCTGTCCACATAATCATTAGTCTGGTGGTAAGTGTAATTTTACCGGTAGCGTTAAAAGCATTGGTAAGCGGTGTGGTGATTGATGATATGGCAAAGGTTATCGAAAAGACGTAAAGTGAGGGAATGGCACCGAGCCACTTGGTATATTTTGGAATAAGATTGATAATGTTTTCTGAAACTAAAGCTGATCCGGCCAAAAGGGGAAAAGATAAAAGAGCAATAAAATAGATACTTTTTTGAAGATACTTCTTGACAAGCTCTTTATTGTTTTGGAGTCTGGATAGAGCCGGAAAAGTAACTTTCATAACTGCATCCATCAGACTTAAGGCATATCGTGGTATTTTTTGACCCCAACTGAGTAAGCCGTAGTTAAGGCGTCCAATGATACCGGCCACAAAAACGTTACTAAAACGATCTTTGACCATGGCAATTATTGAATTGGCCTGGTATGGAATACCAAAAGTAAAAAGTTTTTTGGCAGATTTTAGCGATAAACTTATACCAACCGGCCAAGGAGAAACAGAATAATAGGCAATCAGTGAAAAAATACTTCTGACAAAAATAGCAATAACATATGAATAAGAGCCAAAACCAAAGTAGGCTAAAGAAACGGCAATAATATAATAAATAAGATTTTCTATGATGGCGATGATTGAAATTGTTTTAAATCTTAAATTTCTTTCCAGTAAGACTGAGGGGATAGTTCGAAGGGAAGAAGTAAAAAATGAAAAACAAAGAGCGGCTAACAGCCAAGTTTCTTTTGGTCCATATCCACGATTATTTTTTATGGAAGGAAAGTTGAAATAGACAAGCAATAAACTAATAAATACAACAATTTGCTGAAATGTAAAAGCTGTTCGTAGTTGAGATTTTTTTGGTTTGGATTTTTTTTGAATTAAAGCGGCCACAAAACCCAAATCAGAAAAGTAACCAAAAATACTAACTATTTCGTTGGTAATATCGAATAGGCCAGCTTCGGCCACACCCATAAAATAGGTCAGTAGAAAATAGCCAATGGCAGAAATTGACTGTATAAGTAAGTTTCTAATAGACAGCGAAATGACACCAACGGTTGAACTTCTTTTAATGTTTGTTAGATCTTTTTTGAGCATATGACTTGATCATATAAAAACTAAGACTGGTCCAGCTTAGAAGAGATATAAGGTTAGAAATGTTTCGAACGGGCGTATTTCTAAGTTTTATGTAAATCTGATGATTTCCGACCGGTAAATCTAGCACCATACGACCGAATTCCGGTTCGATTTGAAAGTCAACCGGCTTACCAAAGTCGTATATTTTAAAATTTGGGAAATATAGTTGGGCTATAATGATAGTTGACGGAGATGAAACATTAGCATTAAAAAATAGCCAATCGGTCCCCTTCTTGGCTCCGTAAATTTCAGCTGAAGTTGGTGGTGAAATATTATCAACAACAAAATCAGCTTTTGAAAGTGGGGCAATTCTGGCGGTATTGGGTAAGTAATCATATATACCCGAAGTAGTTTGGTTTGACCAAGCTAAGCCGGAAAACTTTTGTTCATCAGTTAATGGTCCACTGGTGATTGGTTTAAAGTAGTTCAGATTTATATATATTAGAGTGCCAATTATTGAAACATAAAAAAGAAAAATATATTTTTTAAACTTTAACTTGCCTAAGATATAGTGTAATGACAAACCGGCTGATAAAGAAAAAAAGAAGGAAGATAAGTTTAAAAACCTCCAAGGAAATTGGATTTTTTGAATTGGTGATAATAATTTCCATATAAAAATTGATCTGGGATGACAAAGAAATGATGCAAAAATTGCCAGAAAAATTATAAAAAGATTGGTGTTGATTTTTTTAACTACAGACTTGGTCGTTTTTGTATTTTTGATCTTTGAATAGATAATTAAGACTAAAGCCAAAAGAGGGATGGCCCAATGGAGATAACCGGTCATAAAAGGCATACCGTCCTCTGTACCCCAAACCGAAGCGCCATCACCCCAAAAGTTACTAATGAACAGCTGATAAAGACCGACGAAATGAACCTCGTAATTATAGTAACCCTGAAACATGGTCTCAATCTTTGTTAATGAGCTTTCGAAAATAACAGGTAAAGTGTAAAAAGCAGCTAAGGCTAAAGCTATCAGTGCAGACTTAATTAAATTAATAAATGTATTTGTTTGCTTAAGAATTAATTTAAAATATTTATGTTTTTGCCATAAACAAAATATTGTCCATGGGACAGAAAAAAGTACAAAAACAAATAGCATTGGATTATGTGACAGCATTAAACCAAAGATCGATAAGGATAAGAATATTACCGTCCAATCTGAATATTTTTTATCAACAATTTTTTTAATAAACAAAAATATAAGTGGGAAAAAAACTGAAGCCCAGGCTTCATTCATGGCACCGCGAACATATATGTTGACGGCGTGGTATGGAGCGTAAGAATAAAATAAGGCGGATATTATGCCAGCAGTAGGCCCAAATAGATAAGAAGCTAGCAAATACATTGAAATTGAGGTAGCTATGGTTTGTACGACTGCAGTAAGTTTGACAGACCACATAAAGGAAAAACCTAAGGTTCTAAAGGTTTGACCAACAATATAAGGCAATGGTGGATAAAAGTTAAATAATGGATATCCATATTCATAGCCCAAATCGGGTGACCAACGACAGGGTATTTGGCCATCCTCAATACATTTTTCTAGCTCTAATTGACGAACCATTTGCATATCATCATGCATGTTGTAGTAACCAGGCTTAAGAAGCGTGGCAAAAGTTGGAATGATAAGCAGAAGTAAAAGGACTAATCTAAATTTAGAAGATATATTTGGTTTCATTGGCGATTATAATTATAATATCAATTATGCGTTTTTTTGGGAAATTATTATTACTGTTTGTAGTAGTATACATTTGTTTTCCGGTTAAAGTCCTAGCCTACGATTGTGACAATAGAATTGTTACTTTTGTCAATCCAGTTAGAGATAGACTACTTTGGGATGACCAAAGCCTGGAACCAATACTGTCTCAAAAGAGAGTTTTGTCTGAATATGGTTATAGTGCCACCTGGCTGATTCAATATGAAGTTTTGGATGATAAGGAATTGGTGTCTTTTTTAAGAAATAGCAAAGACGATGAAATAGGACTATTTTTGGAAATATCAGAAAATCTGGCCAGAGATGCCGGTGTTTATTATAAACAAGGACAAGAGTGGTATTTTCCCAATGTTGTATTTTTATCGGGTTACGAAAGAAATGATAGAAAAAAGTTGATTGATACTTTATTTTATAAATTTAAAAATAAATTTGGTTATTGGCCTAAATCAGTCGGCGCTTGGTGGATTGATTCATATTCCAGTCAATATATGGAGTCTAAATATGATATCGAAACTGTCTTAATTGTGGCTAACCAGAAAACTACCGATAATTATGGAGTTTGGGGTCAGTGGTGGGGTTGGTCTTATTATCCTTGGGAAAAAAATATTTTGATACCGGCTAAAACTAAACAAGGTACCGTGGTTATTCAATGGGCCCAAAGACATCCGAGTTTAGCCTATTTTGGTCAAGGATCGTCAAGTTCAAATTATTCACTTCAGGCCAATGATTATATGTCTTTAGGACTAGATCTTAACTATTTTGATAATACTTTATCTTATTATCTGGATTGTAGAAATAAAATCGGTCAAATTACCATTGGAATGGAAACTGGTATGGAGGGATATAAATATATGGATGAATATGAGTCTCAAGTTAAGCATATAGACGGTATCGGTTTGCAAAGCCTAACCATGAGTCAATATTCAAAGGTATTTAAAGATACATATCCCAATGGCAATCCTGATATTGTATTCGGAGAGGCTGATGAAGAATGGAAACTCACCAGTGACTATCGTCAAAATGATGGTTTGGGCGAAAAATTGAATTATTCAAAAATTGCTTTTTCAGATTACTTTAAAGCTGATAAAGAAAAATTTTTAAATAGAGATTTATCTAAACTTTCTAATAAGACTGAAGTTAGTTATTTCCCTTATTTTATAGTGATGTTCACTGGCTTGGTGATAACTACTTTTAAGAGGTCTAATAAGCCATTTAAGACTATTTTAGTAACACTGTCATCTCTTATGACAGGCCTATTGGTTTTTAGATCATACTGTGATGCGAGTCGGTGTATATTTTTTGGTCCAACGTTTTCAAATATTCAGTTAAGTCAAGTCTTACTTGTAGTGTCTCTATTTAGTTTATTTTGGTTTATTTCAAAATACATTGATCTTAGCCTATATATTTTAAGTTTTGGGTTACTATATCTAGTGTCAGTATTAAGATACAGCCAGATAGATGATTTAAACGTGATTGGATTTGTGTGGAAAAAATTTTATTTGATTGGATTAAGTGATAAGGCAGGATTATTTTACCGAGATTTGGATATGTTGGCAAAATCTGTACTTAGAATTAATCTGGAACAAATTTATTCTAGTTGGTATTTATATTTACTAATTATGCCGGTAGTACAGATATGTTTGACTATTTTTCTTAAACTTTTATTTAAAAAAATAAATAAAAATATTAAAGGATTAGTTATTGTTATACTGATATTTTGTACAGTCTTATATATTTATAGCCAGTTAATGACGGCCCCGATATCGGTTATATAGATTTAGCTCTTATCCAATCTGTATAAATAAGTATAATTGTTAATTGGTATTACTTCATTTATAACAAATGGTTTGAATGATGATACTTCCCATACTGTTTCCAGATGGGGTGTTCTATCTTTAGGAGCAACAAGATATAGTGTATTTATCTGTGAATATTGATCAATATTGGCTGGTTGGCATTTACGATGTATTAGTAAGAACCGAAGATCGTATGCTAAAGTATCGCCACCAATTGTTGAGGCAAGATTAAAATTATCTGGGCAACCATCATGAACAATAAAATTAAATGTCTTTTTTATATCAAGATAATTCCAATTATCAGGACTAAGGTATGGCAGTTTGGGAGAAAATATACTAATTGTTATTAAATTTATCAATATCAGTAATAGTAGAAGATGTTTGGGTTGTTTTATTTTATATAAAAAATATATAAGTAAAAAAATAAATAAGGGATAAACCAAATAATGAGGTTGGATGGCCAAAGAATGAGATGAGTTGCTAATTGCATATATTAAAGTTTTTGAATTATAAAAATCATGTCTAAGTTCAAAAATAAGCAGAGGTAAATTTCCTAAAATTAGAAAAATTAAGGTAATAAATATATTTTTAATATTTATTAATTTGTGCTTAAAAAATATAATAAAGAGTGGAATTAGCCAAAGAATAGCTGAATAGTGGAAACTAATAGCTATTCCCCAAACAAAAATGGATAAAGCTAAGTAGATATTTCTATGACTTGAAATATATTTGTCTATGGCAACAGTAGCAATTATGGATAGTGGTAATAAAAAATGTGGATTCCAAAAGAAGCGACTATGGACTATTAAGAAGTTATTGGTTGCGAAAAACAAAAATGTAACGATTGCAATATTGGCATTTGTTCTTTTTCTGATCCAGTTTATAAAATAAAGAATTATTAAATAATCTAGGAAAATCAAAAAAACAGTAATTGCAAGCGGATTCCAGTTTAAGACTACTCCTAATATACCTAAGACATAATAGTATTGTCCACCTATAAAAAAACCACGACCATTGTATACTTTAGAGCTAACCATAGGTCCAATCAAACTAATTTTTTTGGTCTGCATCATACGATAAGTTTCCGTTAAATGAAGACCTTGATCTAAACCATACGTCATTTTGTGACTTATACCTGATAACCTGAGTATTAGATATACAAAAGAGAAAACAATTATTGTAACTATGAAATTTTTCTTATGGGGATTATCCATAAAAAGTTGAGATTAAAGTAACTTATACAAAACTAATTCTGTTTTATCCGGTCTGATGTAAGAGCTGATTACTTCCATTTTATTTAATTCTGAAATGTCAAGAAAGTGTCTGTCTGAATTTATAAGTAAATAGACTTCATCTCCATAATCTC
>CAZBXB010000010.1:0-17326 GCA_964496075.1 uncultured Gammaproteobacteria bacterium | reverse complement strand
AAAGAATTGCTGGGAGGATAATAAATGTTGTTGAATACTACTGCTACTGGTATTAGCCGGAGTAATTCTGGCCACCACACTCCCATCAGTCTGTTTAATTTCTACATATTGGCTGGTTTTATCGTCTTTTTTTGTCAAACTTAGGCCAATTCCAATTCCAGCCAAACCAAGTCCCACCATTGGTATCAAATACCAAGCTGGATTACTTTTTGAAAAGTTTATACTTTGTCTTTGACCAACTGTGCCCATACCAATCTCAATCCCCAAACTATTTAACTTATTTACTTGATCGCCATTGAAACCATTAGACATTGCCTAAGTATAGATATACAAAACTTTAAAGTAAATCTATCAGTCTTCTTTAAACAATCCACCCCCGCCAATTTCTATACCGTCTTTTTCCGCTTTCATAAACTGCAAACTCCATAGTTTAAAATACAAACCGGCCATTTTTATTAGTTCCTGGTGACTGCCAACTTCAACAATTTTACCCTTATCTAGCACCACAATCACATCGGCTCGTCTGATGGTTGAAAATCTATGAGCCACTATTAAAGTAGTCCTGTCTTTGGCTGTTTTCCACAAAGCCTTTTGTACCTTTTCTTCCGATTCAGAGTCAAGATTTGATGTCGCTTCATCAAAAATTAATATCTTCGGTTTGATTAGTAGTGCTCTGGCAATTGCCAACCTTTGTTTTTGTCCTCCTGATAGTTTAACTCCCCGCTCACCAACTTCAGTTTCATACGCCTTTGGCAAGCTCTCTATAAAATCAGCCAAATTAGCCATTCGGGCTGCTTTTCTAATTAGTTTTTTACTGGCCCTGTCTACTCCATAGCCAATATTAAAGGCAATTGTGTTGTTAAATAGTACCGGCTCCTGAGGCACTACTCCCATAAAAGATCTTAGGTTTGACTTGGTCATTTGGGAAATATCAATTCCATCGATTTTAATTGACCCAGAATTCAGATCGTAGAATCGCAACAATAGTTTTACTAAGGTAGTTTTTCCGGCTCCACTTTTTCCTACCAAAGCCACCGATCTACCGGCTCCAATTTTTAAACTTACCTCTTTTATGGCCTTCTTGGCTATACCCGGATAATTAAAATCAACTTTATCAAATTCAATATTACCTTCAATATGGTTAATCTTTTTAGCCACTTGAGGGTCTTTAACCAATATTTCTTCATCCAATATAGCAAAGTATTTTTCAATATCGGTAAAGTTTTTAGCAATCCCTCTGATCTGCCAAATCAGACCAAAAAATTGATAATAGAAACCCATCATAAAACTACTCACCATGGTAAAGTCACCCACTGTAAGTCTGCCTTTTGACAAATCGCCAATCATCAATCCCAACATTAATGTCATCGTCACAAAGGAAATACTACCAATTACCATATCAATTACTCTAAAAGTACTGGCATAGCCATAAAATTTATTCAACCAACCAATAAAACCTTTAGCTAATCTCTTTTCTTCTTTCTCTTCTTGAGCAAAAAACTTAACTGTCTCATAGTTAATTAAATTATCAGTAATAATAGCCGATATTTTATCTTCCTCATCGTTAAATTCTCGCCTGTTTTTTAAATTTCTTTTGATAAACACATAGGCCAATAGACTGTTTAGCAAAAGTAAGCCGGCCATAATCAATACAAATTTCCAATCCAGACGACCAAAAAAGAAGAAGATAACTGAAATACTGACCAGAGTCGGTAATATCTCCCTATACATATTAAAGTACAGATTAAAGTAAGCTCCATCACCTCTTTTAAAGGCGCTAATTAGTGAGCCTGTGTTCTTATTGACATGGTAAGCAAAGTCCAGCTCTTGTATTCTCCTAAAGGCGCTAATCCTAACATCCCGAGCTGATTTACTAGCACATTTATCTCCTAAAAAACCAGATAGGGAAGTCAATCCGTTAGCTATTAGTCTGGTCCCTCCATATATCAACAAAATAGTAGTTAGGTTTTTAAAGTCCCCACCGGATACACCGTCTATTAACAGTTTATAAAAATAAGGACCCAGGTTTTCCAATACCGCCCCTACCACAGTTGTCATCAAGAAGATAACAAACAATTTTTTATATTTTAGTAAAAAGACGTGGAAAGTCTTTAGAGTTTTCATCATAAATTAACTGATTATACGCAAATTTTTCTTAAAATTACACCCTTAATCTGGTCCAATCTTTATCTTACTGTTAAAATAGTCAATGGGTAAAACATGGTTTACTATAAAAATTGCCGGTCCGGCTGGCATGGGTATTAAATCAGGTGGTAGCCTTATCTCTTCCTATTTCCAAAAACTGGGTCTTTATTTCACCGATTACTCCGAATATCCATCTTTAGTCAGAGGTGGTCACAATACCTACCAAACTAGCCTGTCTCAAAAACCAATTTTTTCAGTTCATCAAAAAGTCGATATCTTTTTTTCTCTAAAACCTGACCACTTTTTACCCCATCAAGATGAATTCTCTAAAGACAGCCTGGTTTTTTCCGATCAAGATATCAAGACCACCAAGTTTAAAAGCCAAAAATTACCTTTAAATCAATTTCAAACCCAGCTTAACTCGCCCTTAATTGGCAATATTGTTTGTTTTGGAGTATTAGTGTTCTTATTCGATACAGATATTGCTTTGGCAAAAAAGTTAATCAAACAAACTTACCAAAACAAGGCCAACCTAAACATCAAGGCTTTTGATGTGGCCATCGACTATGCCTCCAAAAACTACCAAGCTATCAAAAAAAGACTAAAGAACAAATTACCTAAACCGGTCAAACAAAAAGTTGACAACCAAACATCTTACGATGGCAATCAAGCCTTTGCTTATGGCTTTTATAAAGCCGGTGGTAATTTTTACGCCGCTTATCCCATGACTCCCTCAACCGGCGCTCTCCATCTTTTAGCTCAAAAAGCTAAAGATTGGCACATGACGGTCATTCACCCTGAAGACGAAATTGCCGTCGCCTCTCTGGCGTCTGGTGCCTCTTATGCCGGCGCCGTTTCTGCTGTTGGTACATCCGGCGGTGGTTTTGCCCTCATGAATGAGACTATTAGCTTTAATGGCATAGCCGAGCTAGGCGTCCTTTACTATCTCGTTTCCCGTCCCGGTCCGGCCACTGGTATGCCCACTTGGACATCTCAAGCCGATCTTCTCTATGCTATCTTTTCCGGCCATGGCGATTTCCCAAAGATTGTTATTGCTCCGGGCGATCAACAAGAAAGTTTCCATCTAGCTCAAAACGCCACTCACTTAAGCCAACAACTTCAAACCCCGGTTATTTTCCTGTCAGACAAACACATTGCCGAATCCAACTCTTCTTTACCGGATTTTGATAAGTTACCTTTTAATAAGTACCAAGAAAATATAGTTACCAACCCAAGCAAAGATTTCAAAAGATATTCTTTAGCTACTCAAACCGGAATCTCACTAAGAACTATTCCCGGTATCAAATCTGGCCAGTTTTTAGCCAATAGTTACGAGCACGATCAAGCAGGTTTTTCCACCGAAGACTCGGCTACTGCCATTAAGATGGCCGACAAGAGGGCCAAAAAAATTGCCACTGCCAAAAGACTAGCTCCTCCTCCAAAACTTTTTGATTTTGGTGGCACCAACCTCATTATTTCTTGGGGTTCTACCAAAGGCGCTATTTTAGAATCCTTTAACTTGGGTCTTAAAAACTATGATTATCTTCAAATCAAAACTGTCTGGCCCCTGTCAGACAAAATTGCCTCTATTTCTAAAAACTATTCAAAAATTATCGTCATTGAAAATAATCAATTTGGTCACCTTAATCTATTGCTAAAAACATTAGGAGTTAAGACCAGCCGTTTTATCAAAAAATACGACGGTCGGCCATTTTTCCCTGAAGAAATAATTAAATTTTTGAAAATTGAAAATTGTAAATTGAAAATTTCAGTACGAGCATTACTCCTACCTGGTGTCCCGGCTGTGATAACTTTTTAATTTTTGCACTTTTACAAAAAGCCCTCAAAGACAACCATCTAACTAAACACAATACTGTTATTAGTTATGATATTGGCTGTGCCGGTAATATGGCTGATTTTATAGATACTTTCGGTATTCATACTCTTCACGGTCGAGCCCTTCCTGTCGCTGTTGGCGTCAAGCTGTCCAATCCCAAGCTAAATGTTTTCGTGATAGTAGGGGACGGGGGAATTTATGGCGAGGGACTAAATCATTTGGTAGCCGCCGCCAGAGCCAATCATAATCTTAAAGTCATTGTCAGCAACAATCATCTTTATAGTCTTACTACCGGTCAAGCCAGTCCTACCACTCCCAAGGGTTCTACCACCAAATCGACTCCCTTTGGTGTCACAAATGAAGCAATTGACCCTAAAAAACTTCTCAAGGCCATCAATCCCAAAGTCAAAGTTATCCAGGTTGACGGTACCAAACCAGCCCAACTTTCTTTAGCCCTTGACGAGGCTACTAAACATAAAGGTTTTGTTTTAGTTGATATCCTCCAAGACTGTGTTTCCTTTGGTAAACAATTAAAAACATGATCATCATAAAAACTCCCAAGCAAATTGCTGGCATAAAAAAATCTTGTCAATTGGCCAAAAAAACACTCGATTATGCCCAAACTTTAATCAAGCCAGGTATCTCTACTCAATATCTCGACCACAAAATCGACAAATATATCAAACAGCACGGCGCCATTTCAGCCCCCTTAAACTATAAGGGCTTCCCTAAAAGTGTTTGTACCTCTGTCAACGATGTTATTTGTCATGGCATACCCAACAAAAATCAAATCCTCAAAGACGGCGACATTATTAACGTTGATATCACTACTATATTAGATGGATTTTACGGTGATACCAGCAAAACTTTTCCAGTCGGTAGTATTTCCTCGCAAGCTCAAAAACTATTAGAGGTTACACTGACTGCCTTAGATATGTCTATAAAAAGCCTTAAGCCAGGCAAGCTACTTAACGATTGTGTTGGTAAGATAATCGAGCCCTATGTCACTAAGTTTGGCTATTCAGTTGTCAGACAGCTTGGCGGTCATGGAGTCGGCATCAATTTTCATGAAGATCCTTTTGTTTTTCACTTCGATACGGGTGGTCCGGATATTCAGTTGAAGTCCGGTATGATTTTTACCATCGAGCCTATGATCAACGCTTCGCCAAACTGGCGCCTAAATCAGGATAAAGATGGTTGGACTGTCCGCACCAAAGACGGTGCTTTGTCTGCTCAATTCGAACACACTGTTCTTATCACCAAGACTGGTTACCAGGTATTAACTGACTAATGTTTTCTCATTCCACCGGCAATCATTGACACTAAAAATATCGACACACCCATCATAGCCATTTTTACCAGAGGATCGCCCGCAAAATCAAACAAAGGAATTTTATCTCCCCAAAATATATTTACCCCGGAAAAAATAATCACTCCGGTTGCCAATATGTCCCAAAAACCAACTTTATACATAATTGATTGTATACTACACCATAATGACAATTCTAGATGGTCAAAAACTAGCCGACACCATTCTTTTAAATCTGAAAAAGCGAATTGCCACTTTCAACAAAGCTCCTCACTTGGCCGTTGTTTTGGTCGGCAATAATCCAGCCAGTCTTAAATATATTGACATGAAACAAAGAGCCGCCCAAAAAATTGGAATTAAAACTATTCTTCATCACCCCACTGCTAACACTAGCCAGGAAATGGTTGTAAATCTAATCAAAAGCCTAAACAAAGATCGAAGCATAAATGGTATTTTAGTCCAATTACCTCTACCTCCAGGCTTTGATACAAATACTATCATCAACACCATTGACCCCAAAAAAGATGTCGATGGTCTTACCGGGAATAATCTTGGTACCTTATTCCAAGGCGACGAAACCGTTTCAGTTTCCGCCTCAGCTCTGGCTGTCATCACGCTTTTGGAAAAATTTAAAGTTAACTTTAAAGGCAAGCATGTGGTAATTATCAATAATACCCCCTTAATTGGTTTGCCTCTAACCGCTCTTTTTAATAACAGGTACGCTACTGTTACACTTTGCCACAAATATACCCAAAATCTAAAAAATATTACTCAAACCGCCGATATTTTAGTCTCCGCCGTTGGTATTAAAAACTTTATTACGCCCGATTTGATCAAAAAAACTGCCATAGTAGTCGGACTAGGTGTTTCCATTGATAAGCAGGCCAAAATGGCCGGCGATCTGGATTTCAAAGCTTTATCTAAAAAAGCTTCTTTACTTACTCCCAACTTTGGCGGTATCGGCCCTATGACTATAGCTTGCCTTTTTCAAAACTTAATCAAAATTACTGGTTACTAATTACTATTTACTAGCATGTACATTCAGTTTTATGATCGGGGTACACCAGCCGGCAAAACCTTTTTTGCGTCATTGGAAGAAGCTTGCACCCGACTTCAAATAGAAGATAGGCCAGAGTATATTACCGACATGTATCGGGTTATTAACCAAGGCATCCAGGCCAAATCCGTTTTAATGATAGATAATCAACCTGTATTTATTGACAAATTTCCTAGTCAGTCAGAGCTCGAAGCTATCTTAACTGAACATCAAGACCAAAAAGCTTGGTAGCGTTAGTATCAATCATCTTTTCTGTTTTCGCCAAATCAACTTGCCAGATTTCAGCCGTCTTTTTATAAACAAATTCAACATATTCCGGCTTGTTTGCCTCTCCTCTGTGGGGTACAGGCGCCAAAAAAGGGGAGTCCGTTTCCAAAATAAGCCTATCTCTCGGAATCATTTTAACCACTTCTTCAAGTCCAACTTCGTAAGTTAGATTGCCATCAATTCCAAAATACCAGTTTTCGCCTAGACTTAGCACTTTTGGCACTCTTTTTTTACCCCCGGCAAAGCAATGAAAAACGCCAAATGTCTTTGGGTATTGACTCAGTATTTCAATTACTTCATCAACCGCTTTTCTGGCATGAATTATCAAAGGCAGACTGTACTTTATCGACAAATCAATTTGGCCTCTAAATAATTTTTCCTGATCAGTCTTACTTCTGTCTTTTTCCCCCGGCGGAGCAGGGGAGTAATCCAAACCACATTCTCCCACAGCTACCACCCATTTTTTATTGTCACCAATTAACTTATCTAATTTTTTTATTTGTTCATTAATGTTGTCTTCGTTTTTTGGATCAGTCTGTTGGGGGTGAATGCCAACACTTGCCCACATATTACTATTGTTTTTGGCCAACTCAATATTTTCCTCAGACTCCTCTACATTACTGGCCGCCAATATCATATTAATTTTGCCACCAACATGTGAATGCGTATCAATCATTGAAAATTTTACCATTCAATCGTAAAATAGGCACATATGACAACTTCAGAACAAAAATTACCACCTGGTTATACGATTAACAGTCTTGGACAAGTCGTCCAACTAGGTCAAGTTATTACATCAAGTGACATTCGAGCCAGAATAGAAACCTCAAGGGTATCGGGCAAAATTGTTTCTGGAAAGCAAAAAGAACAACGATCTGTTATCGAGGCTGTAACAAGCCTAAGAAACTCTCCCAAATAATCCTTTTTTTGGTACTTTTATTTCCCCTTCAAACAAATCCAATATAACTTGCCCGGTTTTAGGCATAAAAGGCAAAAGGTGATAAGCAGCTATTTTTATTTGCTCTCCGCTCCATATTAAAAGTTTCTGTCTATCTTCATCACTCTCATCTTTCTTCCACGGTTCTTCTTGATTAAGTTTAGTGTTGACAGTATTAATCCACTTATCAAAAATTAAGTCAATTGCTTCACCAAACTTTAGTTCATCAATTAAACCAGCCACTTGTTCGTCATATTCGACTTGGCTAGTTTCAATCTTCAACCCTTGTCCCATCTTGGCCACCCTTGATACTAGATTACCCAGATTATTCGCAAGTTCAGCATTATATTTTTCCCTAAATCTAGCCATACCTACATCACCATCATTGTCCCGAGGGAAAGAAGTTGCCACCAAAAATCTAGCCCCATCAACGCCAAAACTTTCTATTAATTGACCGGGCGAGATGACATTACCAAGTGACTTACTCATCTTTTGTCCGTCAATCATATAAAAACTATGAGTAAATGTTTTCTTGGGTATATCTATTCCGGCCGACAATAACATGGCTTGCCAAATAACAGTATGAAACCATAAAATTTCTTTACCCAATATGTGAAGATTTGCTGGCCAGAAATCCCCTTTTCCTTCGACAAAGCGGGTGGCACTATAGTAGTTTATAAGTGCATCAACCCAGACATAGCACGTCTGACTTTTGTCCCAAGGTAGGGGAATTCCCCATGTCACATTAGCTCTAGATATTGAAATATCTCTGACTCCGGCTTTAAGTTTGGCCAATACCTCACTTCTTTTACCTAGGGGATATATATAGTTATTTTCGTCATTTTCAATCAATTCAATTAATTTTGGTACGTATTTTGATAGTTTAAAAAACCAATTTTCTTCCGACTGTTGCACAGTACTTTCCGGCGGGTGTAGATTACAACACCCATCTACCAAATCAGATTCTGTCAAAAACTTTTCACAACCAATACAATACTTTCCTTCATATTTATCCTTGTATATATCGCCTTTGTCAAATATTTTTTGCAACAATTCATCAACTATTTTTTCGTGTCTGGGGTCTGTTGTTCGAATAAAGTGATCAAAACTGATATCCAAATCTCTCCAAGCTTTTTCAAACCGGGGAGCAATATCATCACAATATTCGGCTACATTATCAAAACCGGCCTTGAGTGCCGATTCGGCCACCTTTTGACCGTGTTCATCCGTACCTGTTAAAAAAAAGACATCGTCACCTCTAAGTCTGTGTAGTCTAGCCAAAACATCAGCCACCACCGTTGAACAAGTGTGGCCAATGTGAGGAACATCGTTAATATAATATATCGGAGTAGTAACGTAAAATTTGTTTTTCATAAGTATCTATCTAAATAATAAACTATGCACAGCCAAAAAGCTGTCAAAAATCTATTTAGAGGTAGACATTCTTTTACCAGATTTTTTCTCTGTAGTCTTTTTTACAGCTTTCTTGACGCTCTTTTTTTCAACTTTTTTAGAAAAATTAGACTTTAATCTATTTACCTTATTTTTGTGATAAATATACTTCTTTTCGGCCTTATCAAGCATGGAGTAAACAGTCTTAAGTCCTTTCTGATCAGGTTTGGCTAAAAAAGCTTTAACTGTCTTTTTCAAATTTGTTTTAAATCCACTATTTCTCTTTCTTCTAGTCTCAGATTGTCTCAATGCTTTTTTTACTGATTTGGTGATTGGCATGGCTGTATTTTACACAAAGGTAAAGCAAGATTCAACAGCCTGTAGAAAGGATACATTTTTATCTGTTATCTTTTAGTAAGCACTAGTCTATTCTATAATCCAAACATGCGTCTCCGACAAAAATTAAAAAACATAGGTCTAAGAAAACAAAAAAATCTATGGTCAGCCTCCATAGTTTTATCAATATCTTTCGCCGTCTCAGCCGCTTTAGGCCTTATTAGAGAAAGAGTTATTTACCCTCGTTTCCTGTCTTGTTGTCCCGAACAACTTGATGTTTACAAAGCCGCCTTCAAACTGCCGGACATGGTTTTCAAGCTTTTAGTCACCGGTGCTCTGTCAGCTTCTTTTATGCCAATATTTTTGTCCCATCTTCAAAAAGACAAAAAACAAGCCTATGCCCTAGCTTCCACTGTTATCAACGTTCTTTGTTTGGCACTTTGTATTTCTCTGATTGTAATCTATATTTTCGCTTGGCCCTTTTCCAGACTTCTGGCTCCCGGTTTTAGTCAAATGCAACTTCTGCTTATGGTTCGTCTTACCAGGATCTTACTTATTGCTCAAATCTTTTTTCTTGTCAGTAATTTTTTTACTAGTATCATCCAGGCCAATCAAATATTTTTAGTTCCTTCACTGTCTCCCATTCTCTACAATTTATCTATTATTTTTGCTACTTTTTTACTATCACCCAAATGGGGTATATATGGAGTTTGTTTTGGTGCTGTTATCGGCTCATTTTTGCATTTCCTTATTCAGTTACCGCTGATGTTTAGACTTAAATTTAAATACAGTCTTCTTTTTAATACCAAAATTGAAGGTTTCAGAAAGATTGTCAGGCTAATGATTCCTAGAAGTATTAGTATTGGCCTATCTGAAATTGAAAGCTTATTTTCCCTAAGATGGGCCAGTTTGTTACCTGTTGGTACCTTTGCTCTCTACAATTTAGCTCTTCAAATTATATTTCTACCCAGTCGTATTTTTAGTACTACTATCAGCCAGGCTTCTATGCCAATTTTGTCGAGAAGGCTAGCTGAAAATAAAATTAATAAATTTAAAAATATTGTCATTAAATCTCTTTTTCAAGGCTTGTTTTTATCTCTACCGGTTACCGTTCTGATTTTGGTTCATAGATTACCGGTTGTCAGACTGGTTTTTGGTTCAAGAAATTTTCCCTGGTCAGCTACACTTATTATCGCCAAAACCATTACCTATCTTTCCCCGTCAATTTTTCTTCAATCAATCATTCAGGTTTTAAATCGGGCCTTCTATGCCGCCCACGATACCAAAACTCCTTTAAAAATATCTCTATATTCTCTTGTCATCAGCTTAACGGTCACCTTTATATTGGTTAAATTTACGCCTCTGGCTATTGTCGGTTTAGCCATAGGCGTGACTGTTTCTAATCTAATTCAATCAGTCAGTTTGCTAGTTAGATTTTCTCAAAAGATCTATAAATTAAACTTTACTAAACTTATCAAAAGACTTTTCAAACTATTTATAGCTTCCTTGTTTATGGCCGTCTCGGTTTGGGGTTCCGTCCGTCTTCTTGACCATACTGTTTTTGATACCAGTCGAACCATTAACCTTTTCTATTTAGTTGTCGGCAGCTCTACTGTTGGCACTCTTGTTTTTGTTTCTTTTTGCTCACTTCTCAAAGTTAAGGAGATAAGAGATATATCAAAGTTAATCAAAGTAGGTAAAAAAACAAAGTCTTAATTTCAACACTTTTATCTTTAGTCTTTTTACATTAAACTGAATTAAGTATGCCTGCCAAGAAACAAATAACTTTATTGCCACAATCTAGCCGGCCAGACAGCTTAATGGCCAAAGTTGTTGATTGGCTGACCACTGTTGGTCGAGTTGTTATTATAGCCACCGAATTTATTGTAGTAACCGCCTTTTTTTCCAGGTTCTGGTTAGACAGACAAAACTCCGATTTATCAGAAAAGATTAGACAGCAACAGGCCATTCTAACCAGTACTGCCGAATTTGAAAAAGAATTTAACGTCTTTCAACAAAGATTAAATCTTATCAAGACTCTTGGTCAACATCGAAATACCATCAATGCTCTTAACTCACTTCTGCAAAGTACACCTCCTACTATTTATTATCAGACTTTGTCTATCGACCCTCAAAGTGATCAGTTATCAACCAGACTATCTGCTACTGCCTTTAGTAGCCAGTCGGTCATTGACTTTGTTACCAATCTAATTCTAAACAATAACATTCAAAATGTAGCTGTTACCAGCATAGAAAAAGCCCCCAAAACCAGTTTCTTTACTATAAACATTTCTGTTAATTTTAAAAGTGATTTTGCCTCCCAACATGAAATATGAAAACCCCCTAACATCCACTCCTAGCTCACTAATGTCTTTTATTATGGAAAAAAGACAACAAAAGCAATTTAGACAAACATTTGAAATTTCAGTCACTTTAATTTTTATCTCCTTTTTTCTAATTTTTGCCATTAGACCAACAGTTTTAACCATTACCTCACTAATTTCAGAAATTGATACTAAAAAAGAGTTAGCCGAAAAATACAAAAAAAAGATCAACTCGGTTATCCAAGCTCAAACTGTCTACAGCCAGGCCCAATCAAATTATGAATTGATCAATGCTAGCTTACCGGATAATTATCGATTTTCTCAAGCCGCTACCCAGATTAGGGGCATTGCCCAATCCTCTGGCTTATCTGCCGACAAAATCGACTTTAGTCTTAGCGATGAAATAGACCAAGTCTACAAAGCTCCTTATTATGCTTATAGTTTTTCTCAAAACATTGATTTTGACAAGATCAGCAACTTAATAAATAGCCTCACCAACAATCGTCGTTGTTTTCAAATGACCTCCTTTACAGTATCTTCTCCTCAAGTAGCCAAAGCTGGCCAAGACCAAGAGCTACCTATCACCACTAACCAAACCTCAGTTTCTTTAGGTACACAAATTTATTATTGGACCAAATGAAAAACAAACTACAGTTATCTAAATATTTTTTCTTTATTTCAGCTTTTACTACCATAGCCATCTTTGCCTTTATCGTTCAAGCCGGTTACAACAAACTAATGAAACCGGACCCCGAAGTTATCAAAGACTCACCCATAGACACTCTTCCTCTTGATACCAAGCTTAGTCTTGAGGTGATTGACCAGATCCAAAAAACTCAAGAATATACTAGTTCCGACTTAGTAATTATCCCCACTATCATTCCAGATGAAGCTTCCACAGCCACGTCCTCTTCCAGCCGGTAAAACAAAAACTATCCCCCAAACCAAAAGAATCCCAACTGTTTTAGGCCTTTTGTTTTTAGTAATCACTTTGGCTATTGGTGTTTATCTGACTAAAAACACCACTATTTTCACATCAAAAGCCAGTTCAAGCTGTGCTCCAATAAATATTCAAATCACCAACTTAACTTACAAATCTCTTGACATTTCTTTTATCACTAGTAAAGATTGTGAGGTAATCGCCGAAATAAATTCTATGGTTTTTAATGATGTTCGAGGCCTTTCTAAATCCAAAACTCATTATTTCCAGATCGATAATTTATCTCCCAAAACAAATTATCAATACAAGTTTTTATCTGAGGGCAATCAGTATGAAAATCAAAATTTTAATGTTACAACTTTTACCAAACCAAACCAAACTCAACCAAATACTCCCTTATCTTGGGGTAGAGTTTATACCCCTCAAATGGAAGCTGCAGCCGGTAGTGTCATCTATTTAAACATCCCCAATGCTTATCCGCTTTCAGCTTACGTTACCAGTCAGGGCAATTGGAATATACCTCTAGTTTATTGCTACGATATTGAAGGTCAGGGTTGGTTTACGCCCCCACTTTCTACATCCGAAGAAATAGCCGCCATGTCAGTTGACGGTCAGATTACCATGTTGACCGGCAATACCTCTTCAAATAATCCTGTCCCCGATATTGTTTTAGGTCAAGATCATTTTCAGCCCACTTCTGTTCCGGTTGAATATTCTGGTATGAGTCAAAACCAAAACTCTGATTTGATTACAAGCGATCTAAATCTCTCCAATCCTCAAGAAGGCGAGTCGATTACTAATAGCCAACCTCAGTTTTTTGGTCAAGGCCCATCTGGTCTTCAGTTTGAAATTGAGCTTAATTCTTCAAGTCAACAAAGTGGTTCTGTTACTGTTTCTCAAGATGGCTCTTGGAGCTGGACTCCACCACAAAATATTGAGCCCGGTCAACATACTATTAAACTAAATTATACCGATCCTCAAACAGACATCTTAAAAACAATTACCAGAAGTTTTACAGTTTTGGCCCAAGGTTCAGATGATTCACCTGCGTTTACAGCTTCAGAGTCTGCCCAAGCTGCTACTCCCACACCCGCACCCGCACCTACCACCACTTCACCCAGTCCATCTCTAACCGCAAAGACTACATTAGCCCCAACTAAAATTGTTTCCACTCCTACCCCGCAAATACCGGTCACCGGCAATAGCTTACCAACGGCAGTTATTATTATTATTTCTACCCTAATAATTGTTATTTCTGCTATATTTATTTAAACTGATTCTATGTATTTAAAAAAGCAAAAAGGATTAGCCGGTATCTATCCAATTTTGACGGTAGTCTTTTTGCTTCTTTCTGTAGTTGTTTCGGTTTTGTTGGTTAAAACCAATCAAGATATTCGCGATTTGGCTGGTAGTCCTTGTAGTCCCGACGGATGCAATGAGGCTTTTTGCGATACTTCAAGCGGTTCGGAGGTTCCAAGTTGTAAAACTTGTACCAATGGCACTTGGGGAGCTAGTAGTCCTTGCGGTCATCCGGAAGTCTGCGGTGATCCCAATAATCCCAACGATAACTCTGCTAAAAACTTGGGTGGCTGTACTTATATCGCCCCTCAGCCAAAATGTGGCGACGGTACTTGTTCAGATGGTGAAAATTGTGATCCTCAAAGCGACCATTATTGTATTGCCGACTGCAATTGTCCAACCTTGCCAGTTGTGGACCAGTCAGGTTGCCCCACTGATGTTACTGGTTACGTCTCTCAATCGGGCAGTCTTCAACCTGGTTATCACAACTGTAACGGTAACGCTTGGTGTCTGGTTCTGAACTTGCCACCAGAGCATAGCCATTGTACCTATCTTGCCGAAGCCTATACTGACGCACCTCAAGACTGTGACAATCAAGAGGCCAACATTAAAAAAAGTGAAACTATTGGTAATGGCGGTCAAATTTGTTTTGGAGATTTTGATTGGGGCTCAGATTGTAAGGCTCAAATTGACATCAGATTTTCTACACCTGGATCACCCGCTGGTAATCTAAAGACATATAAAGAAGTTTGTGGTAGTAAAACAATTTCAACTTCCACTCCTACTCCAACCAAAATTATTACCAATTCTCCAACACCAACTCCAACTAAAATTATTACTAACACCCCTACTCCCACCAAGACTCCTACTCCAACACCCACAAAAACTCCCACCCCAACCGTCACCAACACACCTCCGCCCGGATCAACCAGCACTCCCACACCACTTGCCAGCAATACTCCTACGCCCACCAATACTCCCGCTCCTGGCGACACTGCCACCCCAGTACCAACCTCTGCCATTGCCCAGGGACCAAGTCCCACCAGGATTGCCTTACCTGAGGCAGGTGTAGATTTCCCAGCCAAAGGACTCTTTTTATCTGGTGCTATTATCGCTTTGTTCGGACTTTTGATATTATTGTAGGCAGATGACACAAAAAAACAAATCTAAAGCTCTCGCTTTGTTTTATGCCATCCGACCGGCACAATGGACCAAAAATCTAGGTATATTTGCCTCAATTATGATCAATGGCAAACTATTTGATAGCTTTCTTTTTAACCAAAGTTTGCTAGCTTTTATTACTTTTTGTTTATTATCTTCTTCTTCTTATTTAGTAAATGATATTATTGATTGCCAAAAAGATAAACTCCATCCTTCCAAAAAAAATCGGCCTCTTGCCTCCGGTCAAATCTCAAAAGCTGATGCCATATTAGCTTCTTTTGTTCTATTTATTTTAGGTATGTTTATAGCTGCCCTAGTCAATCCGGCCTTTTTTAATTTGTCTATCATTTTTATTTTGCTTCAATACTCCTACTCATTTATTCTCAAAAGAAAAGCTTTGCTAGATATTATCGGCATCGCTATCTTTTTTATTATCAGAACCTATGCCGGTGAAATCGCCACTGGTTATCATCTACCCATTTGGCTAATGTTATCAGTCATCTTCTTATCTCTCTTTATCGCCTCGGGAAAAAGAAGAAGCGAGATAGTCAAGACAGGCTCTGCCACCAGACCAGCTCTTTTAGGTTACAGTCGAAGTCTTTTAACTTTTTATTCATCTATCTTTGCCGTTTCTACTCTCTTAAGTTACGCTATGTTTACCTTCTTCGAAGAGCCAATTGCTTTCGACGGTATCATTCATCAATTCCTTTTAGGCAAAGCCATTTGGGCCTTAAATCGGAAGTGGTTTATGGTCACTCTTTTTCCTGTAATTTTTGGCATTATGCGCTATGGTCAGATAATTTTTGAAATGCAGGAAGGGGAGAGACCGGAAAAAATTATGGCCACAGACATCCCTCTTCTTTTTTCAATCTTGCTTTGGGGTTTGGCCATGATTACCATCATCTATGTCATTTAAGTTTGGTAAAAAAACTTTACTTCTGTTACTCTCATTTCTAGCTCTGTCCACTCGCCTTATTGGCATATTTTGGGGAAATGGCTATTTTTTTCATCCCGACGAAAACAACATGGGCTTATCAATTGCCAACATGACCCAAGACCTAAATCCTCATTTCTTTGCTTATGGTCAATTTCCTCTTTACCTTGTTTACTTTACCATTAGAGCTTTTCGCTTAGACCAAAATATGGTTACAGCCATCTACCTTCTCAGGGTTTACTCAAGTCTTTTTTCTTTGCTTTCCATTATTACATTAACAAAAATTGGCCAGTTTTTCTTTACCAAAAAACAAAATCTTATTTTTACACTTTTAATTATATTTTCTCCTGGTCTAATTCAATTAGCTCACTTCGGTACTACCGAGTCTCTTTTGATATTTATTTTTTGTCTTCAAATTTATTTAGCTCTTTTATTTTTACGTCACCCGCAACTGAAATTATATTTATTATCTATCCTTATTTCTTCAATCGGACTGGCCACTAAAACCAGTTCCATTTTTCTTATGGCTCCATTTTTACTCTCAATCTTATTTACTTCAAAAAAAATTTCAGCCTTTTTGCTAACACTAACAGTCTACTTTATTTCTTTACTGTCACTCTCTATCCTTCTTTCACCTCACAGTCTTATTAACTGGTCAGATTTCATATCTGCTCAAAGCTACGAAACTTCTGTAGCCACCGGTGCCCTCAAAGTCTTTTACACCAGGCAATTTAACCAAACTATTCCATATTTTTTTCAACTATTTAAAGTTTTCCCTTTTGCTGTTGGCCTACCAATCTTTATCTTGGGTTTACTTTTTTTACCCAAGTTACCTAAGTTTATTAAAGCAAACAATCACCAAAAATTTTTAATAGTTCTCATGCCTTGTCTTGTTTATTTTCTTTATTTTGGTCAACTATATGTCAAGTGGATCAGATTCATGTCACCTCTCTTTTTCTTATTTCCTTTTTTAGCCACTTTTGTTCTTACCAAATTATCAGTCAAACTAAAAACAAGCTTAATAGTCTTATCAGTAATACCTTCAATTGTTATGCTTTCAATCTACACCAGACCGGATATCCGACTTAGTTTTTCTACTTGGATAAATCAAAACATACCAGCTCAATCAGTCATTCTTTCTGAAGCCGGTAATGTCATCAACATCCCTTTATTTGGCGATTATCAAACCACCAATTTTGATTTCTACAATCTCGATCAAGATCCATCTCTACAAGCCAAACTACCCCAGCTTATTAGCCAAGCCGATTATATTATTATTCCTAGCAGGCGAATTTTAAACAATCAAAATAATTCTACTTATCTTCATTCTCAAAATTATTATCAAAATCTTTTTAATCACAACTTTGGTTTTAAACACCTAAAGACTT
>CAZBXB010000009.1:0-17958 GCA_964496075.1 uncultured Gammaproteobacteria bacterium | reverse complement strand
TTTTGTTTTAGTTCCCCTAGTACCATTTTTATTTCTTAATAAAAAGCCGAGTGAAAAATCTTAAAATTAAAAATGTATTTCATATAACGTTTCAGTATGGGCGAAGTCGCCGACTGATATGCTTATTTTACATCAGTCGAAGCGATTTGGGAGAGGAGGTGCAACCGAACGAACCGCTCATACTGTGTTAGCTGACCCGAAGGAGGAGAGTAAAATTGTCTTCAACTCTCCGACTGAGAGTGCAACGAGGCGAGGAACGAAGTGACGAAGAGTTTATAAGTCGACCTAAAATTCTTTTATGATCGTAGTGCCAATGAAAAAAGGATGAAAAGGAGATTGGCATTTCGGATAATGATAGTTAGACTATAAACAAAAAACACAAAGTGTTTTTAACCTTTTAGAAACTATTATCCGAAGAGAATAAAAGGCGGAATTTAAGGGAAAAAGACTTATAACTTTTAGCTAACTACGGTATATGTTGAGTGTTTAATTGATAATGTTCTAAATTTGTATGTTGTGTCGAGTATGTTATAAACTTTGTTATTAATATTTTAACACTTGGGATGAATGGAAAATATTATCTGGAAAAGCTTAAAACAGAATTGATTTATCGAGGATATAGTGATAAAACCGTTAAATCCTACTTACTTTGTGTCGAAAAATATTTTTTTTACAAAAAGACAAATCTAAATATATATGATTCTGGAAATATTAAAAAATTTTTGTATTTTCTTAAGGCAAGTAGCAGATCAGGTCAGACGATCAATGTTTACCTACAAGCAATTAACTTTTTTTATAGAAATATACTTAATCAAAACCACGTACAGGGAGTTCCTTTTAGTAAAAAGTCTAAAAGATTACCCATAGTATTGTCAAAAAGCGAAATATTAAACATAGTTGGCCAAATAAAAAACGCCAAACACAAAACAATGGTTCTTTTGGCTTATTCATCAGGCCTTAGAGTAAGTGAGACAGTTGACTTAAAAGTGTCTGACATTGATATTGACAGAAAAATAATTCACATAAAAAATGCAAAAGGTAGTAAAGATAGACTAACTCTCTTATCGGACAAGGTTTTAACAAAATTAAATATTTTCTTAGTTGACAAAGGAATCGATCGATATGTTTTTGAAAGTGAAAGAGGTGGAAAACTAACTACTTCTACTGCTCAAAAAGTTTTTAATAAAGCTTTAAGACAAGCTGGGATAAAGAAACTAGCTACTTTTCATAGTCTGAGACACTCTTTTGCGACTCACCTACTGGAAAATGGCGTAGATATTCGGTATATTCAAGAGTTACTTGGTCACAGTAGTATAAAAACAACCCAAATCTATACTAAAGTAGCCAAAAATAAGATAAGAAATATTAAAAGCCCTTTATGAAATTTAAAAAATACATTCAAACGAACAAAATTGTAGGGCTGGCACCGATGGATGGCTTTACAGATGAGCCAATGAGACTGTTACAGACAAAAATTGCTAAGCCAGATGTTATGTTTACTGAATTTGTTAGTGCTGAAGGACTGGCACATAGTGCCATTAAGCTTTTGGATGTTTTGAAGTACAAAAAAGAAGAGAGGCCGATAATTGCTCAATTATTTGGAAAAGATCCTGCTAGTTTTTATAAGGTAGCTACTATCGCCTGTTATCTTGGTTTTGATGGCATTGATATTAATATGGGCTGTCCAGCTAAAAGAGTGACTCAACACGGTAGCGGAGCGGCTTTAATTGAAAAACAAGAACTAGTCATAGATATTATTAAACAAGCAAGAAAAGCTATTAATAATTGGAGTGAAGATAAGGTCAGTATTAATGATTTGGGACTAACAAATAAATTTTTGAAAAGAGTTAAAAGTATGAAAGTTGGTGAAAAGAGAATTCCTACTTTGTCTGTAAAAACCAGACTGGGAGTAGATGAAAGTGTGATCGAAGACTGGATACAACTCCTGGCAAAACAAGAAATAGATCTTTTAAGCCTACATGGCAGGCTCCTTAAACAGGCATATGCAGGTAAGGCTGATTGGGATGAAATATCTAGAGCAAGAATTATTGTTAAGAAAATAAATCCTAAGATTGTTTTCTGGGGTAATGGAGACGTAACAGACAAAAAACAGGCAGAAGAATATATAAAAAAATACGATGTTGATGGAGTCTTAATCGCCAGAGCATCAGTTGGAAATCCATGGATATTTGGTGAATTTAAGGAGGTAACAAAAATGGAAAAATTTCAGACAATGTTAATGCACGCTCAAATATTTTGTGAGGTGTTTCCAAAAAGAAGTTTAGAACATCTTAGATCGAAGTTTTTGGCTTATATAAAAGGGTTTCGGAACGCAAAACAAATTAGAAATAAGCTGGTAAGAGTCAGTAATATTGCTGATTTAATCAAATTAGAAGAAGATTTTTTGTAGGCTTAAAACAAAAGAATTGGTTATAATAAAATATTAATAGGTTAAGGAATAAAATATGTCACAAGCAGTAACAGATCAAAGTTTTTCGCAAGAGGTATTAAAAGCCGAGGGAAAAATATTAGTAGATTTCTGGGCACCATGGTGTGGGCCTTGCCTAATGTTGTCTCCGGTCATTGAAGAAGTTGGTCAAGAAATGAAAGATAAAGTCAAAGTGGTCAAACTTAATGTTGACGAAAACCCCCAAATATCACAACAATATGGCATTACCGGCATACCAACGGTGATTTTGTTTGAAAAAGGAGAGGTGGTAGAAAAAATTGTTGGCTTTAGGATGAAGCAGGACTATATAGATGCGGTTAACAAATAGTTAGTAAACTTGGGCGGGGTGGGGGGATTTTTTGATGGTGACTGTGTCGCCCGGTTTAAGTCTAATTATCTTGGGATTATTATCGGCTGATAGATAGGCGTTTTCTCTATTTATGGATATGGTGATAGTGGCTTCGTCACTGACTATATTGGCCGGCACGGGATTGACAGAATTGTTAACGGCCACACCTATTCCTTGAGAGAAAACAGTCCTAGCTATACTTTTAAAGTAGCCGGTGGAGCCAAAAGGAGTAGCAACAATAAGACCATCAGCAATATTGTCGGGAAAACTTAAGTCACCGATTGAATATGAAAACCTGAGTGCCAAATTAGGATGTAGGCACTTGATATTGATTTCATTTAAGGCTTGAAGTTTGTGCTTGCCAAATTGAGCCATTAGCCTGATATGGGATTTTGGCTTGATTTGACCGAGTTTAATTGACTCTAAGATATTTTCCAGATTATCTGCAGAATAACAATGATTGCAGACTTTAGAGGATCTAATGGGTAATTTTGGTAAATTTGGATAATGTCTATCGGCTCCCAAAAGGCTACCGTCACCACCGTAGGATATAACTAAATCTAGCTGATGACTGTACTTTTTGATTATTTTTAATGGAACCTTATCAATTGGTCTTTTAGTGGGGTTATATATTTTGATCATAGATAAGTTTAGTACAAAACCGGCAAGATGAGATAATTAGGAATATATGGATTTTGAAAATGTTAAACAATACTTAAAAGATAGAGGAGAACCAAAGTATAGAGCTGACCAAATTGCAGATGGATATTATTCGGGCAAATTTAAGAATTTTTTGGAATATAGTAATTTATCGAAAAGCTTAAGACAGGAATTGTCTGAAAATTTTAGCTTTTTAAGTCTGATCGAAGAAAGGCTTGAAGATTCTAAAAATAGCCATAAGGTGAGCCTGAAGCTTAACGATGGCTTTTTGATTGAATCAGTTTTGATGGAGTATAAGGCCTGGACAACTGTGTGTCTGTCAACTCAGGTAGGTTGCGCTATGGGGTGCTTGTTTTGTGCTACAGGTAAAATGGGATTTAAAAGGGATCTTACAAGTGAAGAAATTGTTGATCAGGTAATTTATTGGCAACAAAAAGGTGACAGGATAGACAGAATAGTTTTTATGGGAATGGGAGAAGCTTTTTTAAACTGGGAAAATGTATATGAAGCCATAAAGATAATACATGACAGAATCAGTATTGGCTGGAGAAAAATGAGCGTGTCAACGGTGGGAGTAGTAGATGGTATAAATAAACTGACTGAAACCGGACTGGAGATAAACTTGGCAATATCTTTGCATAGTACCAAGCAAGATGTCAGACAGAAAATTATGCCTAGCGCATCTAAGTATCAGTTGAGAGATATATATGAGGCTGTCAGGAATTACACCCTAACAACAAAACGACAAGTATTTTTTGAATATACCTTAATGGAAGGTATAAACGATTCGGAGGCAGATGCGTCAGATTTAGCTCAGTTTATACGATCAAACAGACTTTATTTTTTAAACATAATTAGCTTAAATCCAATTGACGACTGTCCACTGGAGCCAAGTAGCAAAGACAGGGTTGTAAAGTTTTTGAAAGTACTGGATGAGAATAGTGTTAATTACAGCCAACGAGCTAGTCTGGGATCTAAAATAGATGCTGCTTGTGGACAATTAATAACAAAGCCTAAGCACTAAATTCTAAATTCTAAACAATTATCAAAATTTAAAAGTATTAATTTAAAAAAAATATTTGAGATAATAGAAATATGTTGATTGATGAAGCAAAGATAAAAATAAGGGCAGGAAGTGGTGGCTCGGGCATGTGTCACTTTTACCATGATAGGCATCAGCCCAAAGGCGGACCCGATGGAGGTAATGGAGGAGACGGTGGAGATATTTATTTTGAGACCGTATCTGACATAACCGCTCTTGAGCAATTTAGGTACAAAAAGACTTTTGGGGCTGAAAACGGTGTTGGCGGAGGAACTAATAAAAGAACTGGCAGAGATGGCCATGATCTAATATTAAAAATTCCAATCGGAACAACCGCCTTTTATGATAATGGTACCAGCTTGGAGTTTGAAACGGCTGGCCAGACAAAACTAGCTGCCAGAGGAGGCAGGGGTGGCAGAGGCAACTTTATGTTTAGAAGTTCCACCAATCAACAACCAAAAGAATTTGAAAGTGGAGAGGCCAGAGAATGGAAAAAATTAAGACTAGAATTAAAACTAATCGCTGACGTGGGTCTAATTGGTCTACCAAACGCCGGTAAAAGTAGTCTTCTTAACGAACTAACTAGTGCAAAGGCCAAAGTGGCCAACTATGAATTTACAACTTTGGAACCGAATTTAGGTGTAACAGTTGGCAAAAAAGTAATTGCAGATATTCCCGGATTAATTGAAGGAGCTAGTGACGGTAAAGGCTTGGGAATCAAATTTTTAAAACACGTAGAGAAAACAAGGTTACTACTACATTGCATAAGCTGTCAAAACCCGGATCTAAAAAAAGATTACCAGATAGTTAGAGATGAAATAGAAAAATATAGTAGCCAGCTAGTTAAAAGAAAAGAATATATCTTATTAACAAAGTCTGATTTAATCGATTCAAACGAAGAAATTCGTAGATTAGTAAAATTGGTAGGTGCCAAAATGGCAGTATCAATAATTGATGAAACAAGCATCAAAAAACTATCAGATTTTATTCACAAGCAATTAAACTAAGGCTTTTTTAACTTTGACCCAATCCTTTTTAAGTTGGTCAGCCATCTTCTTGGCACCGTCTTTGGTGGCCTGTAGATCAGTTTTGAACTCGGCAACAACGTCGTCAACTATTTGGCCATATTTATCTTTGTCAATAAGCTTGCCGGCAGTTTTGAGGGAAGCAATTTTTGAGCTTAAAGATGATTGGATTTTCCTGTAAGTTTGGTTGGCTGAATCAGTAACTTGGCCAAACACCTCTTTAACTCTTTTTTGAGTATCGGCAGCAGAACCTTTAATTTGATCGGCTATATTTTTGGCCAAAAGGGCCATGTCTTCTCTAGTCTTTTTACCTGACTGAGGAGCAAATAAAAGACCACTAATGCCACCAACTATGGCACCAATAATACCAGCTAAGAAAAATTTACCTTTTTTGTTTGTCATAAAAATACAATTAAATACTAATTGTTTCAGTTTAGATTAGATTAAAATTGAAGTCAATGTTTTAAATTCAGTAAAATCAATCGAGTAGTAAAATTGGTGATCAACTGAAGCCCAATAAAGCTTATCAACTGACTGACCAATGGTAAGAGTTTGGCTAGTATTATCGTCAAGACTAATATTAAAATCATAGATTATGTTTGATTCCGGTTGAGTTTGGCCAAAATAGTCTATGGGTGTCAGGTGAGAGATTAAATCAAGATATTCTTGATCCGGCCAAGTGCTATCTTGATTAGTAACTTCCAGTGTTTTGATTTGATTGCTAGCAGATATTTTTTTGATCTGATAAGAGGCCAGGTTGGTTATAAATGTAGGTTGCCAAAAAGCCGGATCGGAAAAATTTATAACTGACCCTAAATAATTTGTTTCATAAACTTGGTTTTGATCATTAAACTTAACTAGACTATCTGACACATTTTGAAGAGAGGACGAAAGTTCAAAGACAGTCTCCCCTACTCTAATAAGAAAGGGTTGATTGCTTGAAAATCCTAGTTGTTCAAATTTGTCAGGATTATTTGAAACAATAGTATCCAGATTGGCTTCGTAAAGAGAGGAAAGGAGACTGTCGACTTTGGCTTGATCGGCCGGAAATTGATCTTGGTACCACCAAAGATCATCTTTTAATTGCAGACAAGTTTGGTTAAAACATATAGAGCTAGGTGAAATTGACGAGTCAATAAGAGCAACGGGGTTGATTGTTTTAGGTCGGTTCAAAAAAAGATACGTTCCAATAAAAAGTGTAAGAGCTAAAAAGCTTAAAATAACCGGATTAAGAAATATTTTTTTAATCATAGAACTTGTCGTGAAAACGGGTCTGAAGTTTTTTTGAAATGATAAAGATTGCCAACAGACTTAAGGGGATAAGCAATATGTTGGCCCACCTTATTGCTAGTTTATTTGACGGGGTCAGATTGATAAGCGGATAGTTAAGTAGGCTTTTGTTTCTAATAGAAAGCAGGCTTTCGTCGGAATTGAGGTAATCAACTAAATTAAGCAAAAAAAGAAGATTGCCTTGATTATTTAAAAATTCATCTTTAATAAAATCAACATCTGAAATTAGGGCAATTTTAACTCCATCGGTATTAATAGCCGAAACGACAGACTGAGATAGGGTTTGAGTTTTGAAATCGACTTTTTGTAAGGGAGACAGATTGGTGTCCTGGCTGGTAAATGAAGTTGGGCTTGATTTAAGTAGATACTGAGCAGATCCCGATAGATTGATAGGAGAGGCCCAGTTGAGGTCAAGTGATGAAATGTTGGTGAGGACAGGTAGGCTTGAGTTCATGTTTTCGGGTCGGATTGATAACCAATAAGGATACTGGACTATAAATTGACTGGTCTGGGTTGAAAAATTAGTGATATTGCTGGATTCATCGGCGATAATGGTGGGTTTAATATCAAAGCCATAGTCTTTTAAAAAGGAAGAAAAAATAGGGGTGTCGATTTTGGTGGCAGTCAGGCTTTGATCAACTTGAAATTGGTCGAAAAGGACAAGAATTGAACCCTGATTTGAAAGATGTGCCTTAAATTTGTCTATATCTTGACTGGTAAAATCCTGCTGGGGAGATAGAAGAATCAAAAGACTGGCTGGTGGTATCTGCCAATCGTCTGAATCAGTGCCGACAATAGTGGGACTATAAGTTTGGCTAAGGTATTGACCCATGTTTTTAATTAGGGATAGATCAACTTGACCGTGACCGGTGGCAATGGCGACAGTTGGCAAAAGATGGTTGGTAAGTTTTTTGATACTGGACATTAAAAAATATTCGAGATTGCCTATATCTGAGACGACCGGCATAACTTCGTCTTTTTGGCCATAAGAGACGATTAATCCCAAAAAGGCATTGTTGACCTGGAAGCTGTCTTGCTCGACAGTGGAAAACTGAATTGGCTGGATACCCAAATTAACGGCTTCTTGTTTGGCTTGTTGGTCTGTATTTGGGTTCTTGTAAGTGACAATCAGGCGGGAAGGATTAGTGTGGGAAATTTCGGTTAAAATATTTTTAAGACTGTCGATGCTAACTTGAGCTTGTGGAGGAAGATTGTCGGTCATATAGACAGTAATATTGATGATATCGTCTAAATCTTTTAATGTTTGCCGACTGGAAAGACTAAGAGTGTGAATTTTGTTGGCAGTTAAATCTAGCCTTGGTAGGGGCAATATATTTAAAAACAAATTGATGACGACAATAATGCCAATAAAGTTGGCCGAGATGATTAGTTTTTTGGCGTTTTTTGGTAATTTAAATTTCATTGGTTTCTTTTTTTGAGTGTTAGGGTTGAAGCAATAATAAAGATAAGGTTCCAAGAGACAAAAAAGACAAGGTCTTTGGTGTCAATTAAACCGGAAGTAAAGTTGGTAGTCCTTGAATTTAGATTGATATATTGGACAAATTTTTGAAGAAATATAGGTAGCTTGGAAAAGATAAGACCTGTTGATATTAAATTACTAAATAATAGAAAGGAAAAGGTGGAAATGAAAGAAATGAGGGGTTGACTAGATAGGCTAGAAAAAAAGATACCAATCGAAATATAAGCAGACATTAGAAGCAAGCCAGCCAAAAACTGACCACTAATAACTCCAAGATCGAGTTGACCAATAAAATGGATCGTAAGGACGGGGGTTAATAATAATATGAGTGAAAAAAGGGAATAGATAAAAACACCGACAAACTTACCTATAATTACCTGAAGATCAGACACCGGTAAACTTAAAATAACTTCCCAATTGGATTGCTTTTTTTCTTCGGAAATAGAATTCATGGTAACGGCCGGAATAAAAAAGATGAGGATAAAAAAGAAATTTGAAAAGAGACTGTCAAGAGAAGAAGTGTTTTTTAGAAACAAATCAGAAAAATATAGCCAAGAACTGATGGTAGTTAGGAGTAGTAGAAAAATATAACCAAAGGGACTATTGAAAAAGTAAAGCAATTCTTTTTTGGCGATAGCAAGTATTTTAGTCATTAGTTAGTTGTAAAAATTTAGTTTCTAAGTTTTTAATCTTTGAGGTTTTATCGTCTAAAACAATTTTGCCCTTGTTAATGATCATAATGCGGTCGCAAATGGTTTTGGCCTCAGATAAGATATGAGTGGAGATGATGATTGATCTGTCTTTGGTGTGTTTTTTGATAAGAGCGCGAAAGTCGATGATTTGTTTGGGGTCAAGACCGGAAGTAGGCTCGTCTAGAATAAGAAAATCGGGATCGCCTAAAAGAGCGGCTGATAAGCCAACCCGCTGACGGAAACCTTTTGAAAGAGTGCCAATTGACTGCTTGTAAACTGACTTAAGTTGGCAACTTTTGATGACTTGAGATATTGAAGCGGTAAGTTGTCTACCGGTCATGCCTTTTAGCTGGCCTATAAAATGGAGATACTCAAGTGGAGTTAAAAATGGGTAAAGTGGATTTGACTCGGGTAAATAGCCAACGTGATTGCTGGCCTTTTGCCAAGTTATCTTGCCGCCATTGCTTTTGTAAAAGCCAGTTAAAAGTCGCATGAGGGTGGTTTTGCCGGCACCATTTGGACCTAAAAGAGCAACAATGTCTTTTTTGTTAACTTTAAAACTAACGTGATCAACGACGGCCTGACCGCTAAATTTTTTGGTTAAATTAGAAACTTGTAGCATAGTCTATTTGTTTACTTTAGAAGAATTTTTATCAATTTTCAAGATCTTTTTTGCAATTACAAAAACTACCAGAGCGATAATAAAAAAGTCCAGACAAGATCCAAGAAAAGAACCGATACGAAAATCGGAATTAAGAATGGTAATGGTGATTTGTCGCCAGGATCCACTGGGTGTAAAGATACCAATAATAGGCATTATCAGATTGTTAACAATAGAAGTGACCAATTCCTTGGCGGCATTACCGATGACAACAGCAATAGCCAGGGAAATAATATTTTGTTTTTGGAGAAATTCTATAAATTCCTTTTTAGCTTGTTTCATATATAAGCCTCCTGCCAGTGTTTATGAGTAACAACATTTAAGCCTAAGAAGACTTTTTTCTGGCTGATTAATTCTAACTCCTTTCGAGCCATGGTGCCAATGTTTTTGATCATTGAGCCACCCTTACCGATAATCATTTTTTTGTATTTGTCGGCAGTAGTTTCAATGGTGGCATAAATTTTTATTAAATTATCTATCGACTCAATCGAGTCGATTCTGACATTGACAGTATAGGGAACTTCCTTTCTTAACTTAAGAAAAGCTTTTTCTCTGATCAAATCGGCCAGATAATCCTCGGAATTAATATCCAAAAGAGGAGAATTTGATGTTGATGCGGGGGTGACTTTTTGAGCTGATGGGGGTAAAAGCTGAAATATTTTAGTAAGTAAGGCCTTGGTATGGGTAGTTTTTAGAGCCGAGATGGAGATACAATCGTCAAACTCCTCTTCTAAAAAATTAAACTGTGCTAAATAATTTTTGGCGCCAACTGCTTTGTCTATTTTGTTGTAAACAAGCAACTTGGGACAAGTGGTCAATCTAGCCAGAGCCAAAGCCTTATTTTCTTCATCACCTTTGGGGCGACTGATATCAACCAAGTAAACAATAAGATCGGCAATATCTAGCTGTTTTTTGGGTTGTTTGTTTACAGCCTTACCTAAAGTATCTCTAACTTTGCCCATAATACCGGGGGTGTCTGAGATAGTAAACTGACCTAAGTCGGATTGATAAAGAAAGGTTCTGTTAATCCTGGTAGTTTGAGGTCGGGGCGAAGTAATGGCTACTTTTTGATTTAGAAGTGTGTTTATCAAAGTTGATTTACCTGAGTTTGGTCGACCTAGTACAACTAAGTGATTAATTTTGATATGATTGTCTTTTGACATATTGTCTATTATAACCCGAATGCAAGTCATATTAATTGACTATTAGCATATACGATGCTAGACTGCTAAATAACCATGAGAAAAGTACTTAAAAAAGAAGAAAAAATAAACAAATTGCCATTGATCGCTGTTCGAAATGTGGTCATGTTTCCGTCAGTGGAAACAACTTTGTATGTCGGCAGACAAATATCGAAAAAAGCTTTGATTTACGCTTATGATAAAGCCGAAAGTTTGGTAGTAATTACCAGTCAAAAGCGGGCCAAAACTGAAAAGCCTAAAACTGTTGATCTATATAATATTGGAGTTGTATCAAGAATTGAACATATATTGCAAAGTGACGGACATGTTCATGCAGTCGTTAAAGGTCTTTATAGAGTCAAAATCAACAGGATTAAAAATATTGGTTTTATGTGGTCTGAATTCGGAGTATTGGAAAACAATAAAGAAAGTGGTGATGACATACAAAAAGCATCAGAACTGTTGCTAAGTCAACTCAAAAAAGCCTTTAAGATGGGTAGACAATTTGATTTGCCGGCCATGATGAGACTGTCAACCGGAATTTCATCTTCAGATTTGGCCGATCAGGTGGCTTTTTCGGTACAGGCTAGTATTGCTGACAAACAGAAGCTTCTAGAAAATTTATGTGTTACCAGTCGATTAGCCAAGGCAACCGAACTACTAATCAAGGAAACTAAAATAGCTGAATTGGAACGGGAAATTGAAACCAAGACACAGGAAAAGTTTAATGTAGGTATTAAGAAAAATATTTTAAGAGAAAGAAAAAGGCAAATTGAACAGGAATTGGGAAAAATAGATAAAAAGGAAATGGGTGAGATGGAGGAACTTGAAGAGGATATTAAGAAATGTAAAATATCGCTAAAAATAAAAAAGAAACTTGAAAGAGAGTTTGGCAGGCTGAAAGATATGGGCATGATGGCACCGGAATCCAGCTATATTAGAACTTATTTACAAACGGTATTAGAACTTCCTTGGGGAGTTTTGACCAATGACAATGTTGATATTAAAGGGGCGGCTAAGATTTTAGACAAGGATCACTATGGCCTGAAAGACGTTAAGGACAGAGTATTAGAATATTTGTCGGTAATAAACCTAAAGAAAAGATATAAAAAACCAGAAGGAATGGGAGCCAATATACTGTGTTTTGTGGGACCTCCCGGAGTGGGAAAAACATCAATAGGTAGATCAATTGCTGACGCTTTAGGAAGAAAATTTGTCAGAGCATCTCTGGGAGGCATTAGAGATGAGTCTGAGATTCGAGGACATAGAAGAACTTATGTAGGCGCCATGACAGGTAGAATAGTACGGGCACTTAAGGATGCCGGTAGTATGAATCCAGTGTTTATGCTGGACGAGGTCGATAAGATCGGAGCTGATTATAGAGGCGATCCGGCGGCGGCACTTTTGGAAGTACTAGATCCGGAGCAAAATAAAGAATTTGAAGATCATTACTTAGATTTTGCAATTGACTTGTCAAATGTATTTTTTGTATTGACGGCCAATAGTTTATCAGGCATCCCCGGGCCACTAAGGGATAGAGTAGAAATAATTGATTTTTCCGGCTACACTGTGTCTGAAAAGATAAACATCGCCCAGAAGTATTTGGTAGATAAACAACTTAAAGTAAATGGCCTTAGGAAAAGTGAAATTGATGGCTTGCCTAACAAGGATATGTTGCGCTATATTGTCGAAAAATATACCCGAGAAGCCGGGGTAAGAAGTTTGGAGAGGACTATTGCCCAAGTAATGAGGAAAATTGCCAGAGAATTGGTAAGTAAAAACAAGAAAAAAACAGCAATTTTAACTAATAAAAAAATCCGGTCTTATTTGGGGCCGGAAAAGTTCTCGTCTCACTTAAAAGGTGAAAAGGATATGATAGGGGCATCAACCGGACTGGCGGTAACATCTGTAGGCGGATCGATATTGTTTGTGGAAGTGAACGTCATGCCCGGGAAAGGCAAATTGATATTAACCGGCACTTTGGGTGATGTCATGAAAGAGTCTTGCCAGGCGGCTTTATCTTATGTCAGAAGCAGGGCGGCTAGTTTTGGTATTAAAAGAGATTTTTATAAAATTGATATCCACATACACGTTCCTGAGGGAGCTACACCAAAAGATGGGCCATCAGCAGGTAGCGCAATTACAACTGCACTGGTATCGGCTTTGACTAAAAAGAAAGTATCAAGGGAGATAGGCATGACAGGGGAAATTACTATTAGGGGTGATGTGCTAGAAATTGGCGGATTAAAAGAAAAGGCTATTGCGGGACACAGGGCCGGACTAAAAACTATCTTGATTCCCCAAGAAAATAAAAAAGATTTAATTAAAGTACCAAAAGAAGTTAAGTCAGAAATCGAATTTATACCTGTGTCTCACTATGATCAGGTGTACAGACAAGTGTTTTCTTAGTTAGCTCTTGTCGACGGTCTTGATTTATAAAAGATTTTCTTATAGGATACTTCATGCATGGAATTGTCGAACAGGCTAGAGAAATAATTAAAACTACAAACAGAAATAGAGAGTTGGGTTATACTCGTTTTGAGTGTGAAGTTGCTGCTTTGGGACTTTTGACTGACGAGAAAGGTCTTGGTGAATTATGTTGGTTACACGCTCAAGTAAATACGCAATTTACCGACATAAACGCATCGACAGAGGTAGGTAGTCTTATTCCAGAACAAGTTGTTTATCCGAATATTATGAAAACCATTCACGATATTGGACTAAGAGTTGTGAGGATTGAGTGTAATCCAAAAACAGAATATTTTGAGGAACTATTAAACGGAAGAGCAAGATTACTGCTAATGCAATTAAGACGTGATACTGGTGGTGCCGAAAATGCTCATTTTGTAGCAATAAGATTTATTGATGATCTACCGAGGGAAACGAGAAGAAGGGCACGAAATAGTAGTTGTAATTATTTATTTGCCGATACGGAAAATCCTGTTATAGTCGGTATGAGTAGAAGAGAAAATTTGGTGAAATATGTAGAAGAAAAATCAAGTCAAAAACGAACAGGCTTATTTGTGATTGACCTAGTGAGACGAAATCATCGTTAAAAATATAAGTTTTTTACATTTTGTCGACAGTTTTGATGCCAAGTAAATTTAACCCCATCTGTAAGGTTGAAGCGGTGGATTTGGTTAGAAAGATTCTAAATATCTCTTGAGGGTCATCAATAATCTGACAGCTGGCGTAAAATTCGTTATAAGCTTGGGCAACTTTTAGAAGATACTGACAGATAACTGACGGATTGATAGCGTTAGCCGATTCGATAATTTTTTCTTCAAATTGATAAAAAAGATTTAATAGATTGGCTTCTTGTGCATTAATATCGCCCACAATAGATGATGGTGAAATATTTTTCTGTTCTTTTATGGTGGTTTTGGCCAAAACACTAATGCATCTGGCGTAAGCATATTGAAGATAGGGGCCGGAGTCGCCTGATAAGCCCATAATTTTGTGCCAGTCGAAAATAATATCCCGCTTGGGGTGTTGGGAAAGATCGCTAAATTTGATGGCACCGATGGCAACGGCAGAAATCATGTTTTCTTTTTCTTCCGGCGTTAAATCTTTGCTGACACGGGTGGAGTTAACAATTTTCTTGGCTTCTAAAATAGCTTTGTCGACCACATCTGACAAATGAATAGTATCCCCTTTTCTGGTGGAAAACTTGCCACCTTTCCAACGGATCAGGCCATGAGCGACATGGAAAAAACCATCTTTAGGAAGCCAGCCAATTTTTTGACAAGCAGCAAAAACTTGCTGGAAGTGAAGAGTTTGATCAGCGCCGACCTCATAGATGATTTTGTCGGCTTGCCAGGTGTCAAGTCTATATTTGACAGTGGCCAGGTCACGGGTGAAATAGGTGGTAGTACCATTTGATTTGACAAGCATGGCCGGAGGTAAAGGATCAAGCTCGATAATCAAGGCACCTTGGCTTTTTTTGGCTAATTTCTTTTTGACAAAGTAAGAAATAATTGGGGCCATTTTGTCCTGATAAAAAGATTCTCCCAAAGCTACGTCAATCTTGACATCCAGAATATCGTAAACTTTATCAAATTCAACTAAAGATAGATCGATACAACTTTGCCACTTTTTGGTAATTGCCGGATCGCCCTGTTCTAGTTTCTTAAAGGTAGCTTGGGCAAGTTTTAGTAGTTTGGGGTCTTTCTTGGCTTGGTGATAAAACTTGATATAAAGTTTTTCCAGGTCAGCAATAGTAAGCTTGTCAATTGGCTTTTTTGACCATGTATCAACAGCTACTATTAACTTGCCAAACTGAGTACCCCAGTCACCCAAATGATTGTCACCAATACATTTCCAGCCTAATATTTTGTAAGTGTTATAAATAGCTTGACCAATATTGGTGGAGCGAAGATGGCCGATACCAAAAGGTTTGGCTATATTGGGAGCAGAATAATCGATGACCATGGTTTTGTCTGAAGCGTGATTAGATAATCTTTTAGAAAAATCCAGCCGGTAATTTAGAGATTGAGCTTGGCTAATCAGATAGTCGGACTTGAGGTAGAAGTTAATAAAACCCGGTTTAACAATTTCAATTTTTTCAACTATGTCTTTTAGAGTAATGTCTTTATCAAGCTTTTTTTTGATGTTGGTGGCTATATCAAATGGATTTTTCTTTTTATCTTTGGCCAGTATCATGGCGATATTAGTAGACAAATGGCCAAACTTGGCATCGGGGGGATGAGTTAGAATAATGTCTTTGCCAAAACTAGATAGGCTGGTTTTGAGGAGAGTAAATAAATCTGTGTTCATGCTTAGATTTTAACACTTGGCTTTTTCTTCCAGATGATTTTGTTGTACATAAACCAGTTGTAAGGCAATACCAAGAAAACGATTATAAAAGGTAAGAGTAGCTGACGATACTGAGCACCAAGGATACCAACACCGATACTGCCTGCGATTGTTTGAATTATCATGGCACCAGCAGAGGTGAAATTAAATTGTAAAAATTTTCCAATAAGCCTTTGACCTTTTATTGTGTCTTTTTTAAATGTCCAAAGATTATTTAAAGTGAAATTACTAATAATAGCCATTTCTGTAGACAGAAGCCATGATAACCATTCAACACCAAGGAGATTGGAGAATATTGCCAGAGTGATGGCATTAACTAGATAACCAATGAAGCCAACCGTACCAAATTTTAAGAATTTTTGAGTAAATTCATCTTGCCAACGAAGTAAAACGGCAACCTTAAGAATGTCTTTGGCTGTTTGTGCTTCTATTTTTGACTCGCCTGCATTTCTGACCTGAAACCTGAGCGGTATTTCGGCAAATTTGGCACCCATTTTGAGAGTTTCAAAAAGAAGCTGAAGCTTATAACCAAAACTTTTAGTAAGCAGATGGGTATAATCCATGTCTAATTTATCAACAAAACCCTTGACACGAGTGACTTTTAGACCGGTAGTGGGGTCGGTAACTTTGAAAAAGTTTTTGAAAGGGAAAAACAAGATAAACCTGGCAGTAATACCACCGACTTCGGAGAAGAAAAGCCTTTTAAATCCCCAACCTTTGGGATTACTACCGCCCTTAACTTTGCGGCTACCAATAACATGGTCATAGCCTTGTTCCATTTTCCTGAGCATAACCGGGATAGTATTTGGAGGATGTTGGTAATCACTATCAAACTCAAAAACAAAATCGGCCTTGAGTTTATCCATGGCATATTTGAACCCCTTAAGATAGGCGGCGCCAATACCGTCTTTACTGGTTTCGGTAAGAAGATGGACATTTTTGTATTTTTTGGCATATTTTTTAACAACGTCGCCGGTGCCGTCGGGTGAATTGCCGTCAACTACTAAAATATGCATGTCCCAATCAAAGGTCAGTCCACCCTTTTTTGCCAAAATATCCGGAAAGGTCTTGGTGGACAGGTGTTTGATCATACGGCCAATATTGTCGACTTCATTGTAAGTGGGGATAACAACCACGGCGATTTGGGGTGAAAGTTTTTTAGACATGTTTTAGTTTGCCATAAAGCCATGGTAAATAAAAGATGAAAGTGAGAAAGGTATAATAGTTTATGCAAATTGATGTGCTGACACTATTTCCCGATATGTTTAAATCCCCTTTCGGGAAAAGTATTATCGGTCGGGCAGTGAAAAACAAAAAAGTTAAACTTAGATTTCATAACTTGCGGGATTGGGCGCTGGATTCGTATGGCACGGTTGACGATAAAGCTTTTGGTGGTGGAGCAGGCATGGTGCTTCGGATTGAACCGATAGATAGGGCAGTTGAGGATATAAAGAAGAAATATTGGAAAAAGATCAGAAACGGCAGAGTAATAGCATTATCGGCCAAAGGCAAAAGCTATAAACAAGAAACGGCTGAAAACTTTAGTAAGCTTGATGGACTGATTTTGGTGTGTGGCCATTATGAAGGTTTTGATCAAAGGATACTGGATCATTTGGTGGATGATGTAATTTCTATTGGTGATTTTGTAATGACAGGAGGAGAGATAGGAGCAATGGCATTAATTGATTCGGTAGTAAGATTACTGCCGGGGGTATTGGGTAAAGACGAGTCAAGTGCTAACGACAGCTTTTCGAAAAGTATAGACAGAAAGATTCAATATGGCAGATTTACCAGGCCACAAGAGTATGGGGGATGGAGAGTGCCCGAAGAACTAATATCCGGCAATCCAAAAACAATTGAAAAATGGCAAAAGGAACAGTTAGAAGATAAGGGTGGTGGAAATTAGGATTGAAGCAAACAAGGCGACTATCAAGTATTCAAGTACGATGGGCAGGGTTAAATCCCCTCTTCGGTAATGGTGCAGGAGACTCCAAAACATATAAGCTCCACCCATAAGATAGATTAGTCTTCTTTGGGCCTGGGGTGAATAAGATAAAAGGATAAAACCAATAGCCGATACAATCAGAATAAGGGCTAAAAGAATATACTCGAATGGTTTTTGTTTAATTTCGTTGGGAATCATTTAGAAAACAGCCCCCTGCTTGGTAAAAAATAAGAGAACTAAAATGATGAGAAGAAAGCTAACCTGACCGGCAGCAGAGCCCGATAGACGATTGGTGCCATGCTTGAGGGTAACTAATCCGTCGATAAAGAGAACGACCACCATGAGGGCGAAGATAGCGCCACCGATAAA
>CAZBXB010000008.1:19398-25332 GCA_964496075.1 uncultured Gammaproteobacteria bacterium | reverse complement strand
TTCTGCTACAAAACAACATTTCTTCCAAATTTATCCACCTGGCAGTTGATAACCAATTTGGTCAATCAGCCAAAGATTATCAAAAACTTTATAATTTCTATGGCATAGGCCCAGACCAACTTAAATTAGCTATTAAAAAACTCACCACATGACCTACGATATTATTACTTTTGGCTCAGCTGTCGTTGATATTTTTGTTAAGTCAGATGCCATATCCATCGAAAAAAACCTACCCCAGGACATCATATATCTTACTAAAGGTAGCAAAAATGAGATCAACCAATCTCTCATCACTTCAGGTGGCGGAGCTACCAACTCTTCAGTTTCTTTTTCCCGCCTCGGATTAAAATCAGCTTGTACTGCCCTTTTTGGTCAAGACGAACTGTCTGCTTTTATTCTAAAAGACCTCAAAGCTGACAAAATTAGCACCAAGTATCTAATCCAATCTCCCAAACAAGCCACCGATTTTTCTGTCATTTTAGTTAGTGGCGACGGCGCTCGTACTATCCTGACTCAAAGAGGCCTAAGTCGTCTGGAAAAACACCACATCTCTTGGCCTAAACTTAAATCATCCTGGTTCTATATCTCCTCTCTTGAGGGCAATCTTGACTTACTCGAACTTCTCATTGGTTATGCTCGTGAAAATCAAATCCAAATAGCCCTCAATCCCGGTAGTCGGGAATTATCTAATCCTTCCATTAAAAATCTCTTGCCTCACCTTGATTTTCTACTCTTAAATCAACAAGAGGCTGAAACTTTAACAGGCTTTAGCTCGGAGGACTCATCCTTTTGGCCTAAACTTAAATCTTTTAAAAGTAAAATTATTGCGGTTACTAAAGGCAGGCAGGGAGCTCACATTTCTACTTCAACTCAGACTTTGTTTTCACCCATTATTTTAACCAATGTAATTGACGAAACCGGTGCCGGTGACGCTTTTGGCTCCACCTTTGTTGCCGGCCTGATTCAGGATAAAAATCTAAATCAATGTCTAAATATGGCTCTCAAAAACTCTGCCTCAGTCGTCTCACATCTTGGTGCCAAACCCGGATTGCTTAAGAAATCAAAGATTTAATATAAACCCATGCTTAAGACCAAAGAAGATATCAAAGCTCAAAAAACCAAAGATGGTAGCGATCAACTCGACCTGCTTAGTAGTCTAGACAAGAAGTCAAAGCGCATTAAAAGCCAAAAATTTGTTAGATATAGTCTTTTAGCTACTTTAGTTCTAAGCTGTCTTTTTTGGGCTTTTACCGAAATAAAAACGAATCTTAAACAAGGTAAAAAATTTTCTGTAAATTTTCCCAAATTTAATCTACCCGCCTTAAATTCATCTACTTCGTCAAAACCAACCACATCAATTGAAGACATTATTACCAAAAACATTGATCAGGATGGGATTTGGGCTTTTTATATAATTCTTCTAGACCAATCGTCAAATCAGCTATTTTTATACGAAAAAAATTCAGACGAGCTCAATCTTGATCCTATAGACATCATCACCAACTTACAAGAATCGGGTCAATCTTCTACTGATTTTCTGACATCGAGCCTACCTCAAGGTTTGACTACTATCGAAAATTTCACCCAAGGCCCCACCTCTTTTCAATCAGAAATATTTATAAACCTGCCTTCACTTAAACAAATCTATATCTTTTCCAAAAACTCAAATCCAGCTGACCAATCTCAATCACAAAACCAACTTAAGACCAGTATATCTCAAATTTATTGGTATCTTGTTCAGCTGGATTAATTAGTAGCCGTTGGGGTTGGACTTACCCGTACGCAACTTACACTTTTTTCAGTTCCATCAACAAAGTATTCGTCTTTTCCGCACACGTTTTTCATATAGACACCTACTGGAGCCGACCAATTTTCGTTTTGTTTGTTTGCTAACAGTTGACCCATAACTCGATTCCAAATCGGTGTTGCGCCTGAAATCCCCGATGCCACCCAGCTCATTGGTCTATTATCATTATTACCTACCCAAGCGGCCACGATTACTGATGGAGTCCAGCCAATACACCAATTATCCCGAAGATTATTGGTAGTACCCGTCTTGACTGCCACTGTCTTGCCGGCAATATTTAGTTTTGACCCTGGTCCAAATACCAATTGTCTAGCCTTATCGTCAGACAATGCTTGATTTATCAAAAAAGCGGTCTTTTCATCCATTACTTCTACAGACCTTGTCTCTTTTGCTAAAATTGTTTCATTTTTATAGTTTTTTATCTCCAATATTGGATTTATCACTACTCTGTTGCCCAATCTGGCAAAAGTCGAATAGGCTCCGGCCAGTTCAATCATTTTCACTTCACCGGCCCCCAAAGCCAGCGACAATCCAAATCTATTTTTATCCTCCCAGCTTGTAATCCCCATTTTTTTACCCAATTCAATCATATTTTCTACTCCGTTTTCGTTTAGTAGTTTTACTGAAGGTACATTTAGAGATGACGCTAAGGCTTGTTTTAGAGTGATTTGGCCTGCAAACTTATTGTTATAGTTTCTTGGACTATAGTCTTTTTGTCCGGCAATTTTATAAGTCACCGGACTATCATCGATACTACTTAGTAGACTCATTCCTCGACCAAAAGCCAAGCTGTAGTTGATTGGTTTAATTGATGATCCTGGTTGTCTTGGAGCCAAAGTTACGTTAAATTTTCCATCAATATCACCAGCCCAGTAATCTTTTGACCCTACCATAGCCAACACATCACCGTTTTCCATATCTATTACTACAGCCGCTCCATTACTTATATGCAAATTGGCTACCTTAGCCACTTCTTCCGCCACCACTCTCTCAACCATATCTTGTATGTCAGCATCAATACTGGTGACTATTGTCAACCCTTGTCTTTCTACATTTGTAAAACCCAACTCTTTTTCTAGGTAGTCTTTAACATAAAATACAAAATGCGGATACTTGATTTCCGTTTGCCTATTAGTTATTTCTAGCCTAGTAGCCAATATTTCCATTGCCACTTCTTCGTTTATATAGCCAGCTTCAACCATCTCGGCCACCACTTGTTTTTGTCTGGCCCAACTCAACTCAATATCTTTATATGGTGAGTATAAACTTGGTGCCGCTGGCAAACCTGCCAAAAAGGTCGCTTCAGACATATTTATTTCCCATATATTTTTTCCAAAATATCTAAAACTGGCCTCCTGTACTCCATAGGCTTCACCTCCATAAGCCACTTGATTAAAATAGCGCTCCAATATTTGATTTTTATCAAGTTTCCACTCCAGCATAACTGCCAATATTGCTTCTACAATCTTTCTTTTCCAGGTCTTTTCATTACTTAGAAATACGTTTTTTACCAGTTGTTGGGTAATGGTTGACCCACCCCTCATCTCCCCCTTATTTTTCAAGTTATATATAGCCGCCCTGGCAATTCCTTTGACCGAAAAACCATTATGTTTATAAAACTCCTTATCCTCAATTGCAATCGTTGCCCATATCAATGATTGGGGAATCCTATCCAATGGTATCCAACTTCTGTTCTCGTCTCTGTAGAATTTATACAAAAGCTGACCTTGTCTGTCAACGATTTTACTCGACATTGGTGGCAATATTTCTATTCTGTCAACATCAGGTAAGCTTCCTATTATCTCCCGATAAATATAACCAGCCGAAAAGGATAATCCGCCAATTATGATGACCAACATCAATATCAATAAATATTTACTTTTAAATAAACTAACCACTACCCAATAAAATGGTTTACCAATTCCAATTAAAATATTTTTTAAAAATCCCATCTCACTCAACTATTTTTAGCTTAACCTTACCGTCTTCACTCACTTCTGGAGTACAATCTAAACAAATCAACACTCCTGTCACATCTTCAACAATCGTTTGTTCTCTCCATTCACTTTTTGGATTTTCCTCTGTGGTCAACCACCCATTGTCTCTGTCAACTAAAACCGGTCTTCTTAAGGCTTTTACTCCTGTCGGTTTAAATTTACTATTAAAATATTCATACCTGGCATCACAACCCTCTTCGGGTACTAATCCCCCCGTCAGATTGCACACATTCATACCCACAATATCAACCGGTTTAACCGGCTGTTTTACTTTTTTATCTTCCATAAGTTTAGTCATGACTCGGTTCCAAATTGGCGTTGCCCCCGTTGTGCCTGACGCCACTCCACGCATTTTTGTATTATTGTTGTTGCCCACCCAGACTGATACTACATAATCAGGACTAAAGCCCATTGTCCAATTATCTCGAAGATCATTGGTTGTGCCTGTTTTGGCTGCTACTTCCGGATGACCTTTTATATTTAGCATAGACCCTCTACCAAACACCATTGATCGGGCTCCGTCGTCAGTCAGTACATTTTGTATCAACCAAGCCGTTTCCCTAGAAATTGCTCTTTCTCCCGGTATCCATTCATATTCATACAATTTTTCTCCATTTCTGTCTTCTACCTTTAATATATAGTTTAAATCTTGCCTGACTCCCTCATTAGCAAACACGCCAAAAGCCACATTCATGTCAATCATTTTTACCTCACCACCACCCAGAGATAAGGATAATCCATAGTTTTGCGGATCAGTATAAGTGGATATTCCCATGGCCGAAGCAGTTGCCACCATTGCTTCTACCCCAGTCACTTTAATTGTTTTTACAGATGGGACATTTAACGAGTTTCCCAAACTATTTCGCATCGATTGGATACCGTGGTAGCTATATCCATAGTTAGTCGGGCAATAATTTCTTTGATTGGGTACCTTAAAACAGACCGGATTATCATCATAAACACTAGCCAGTGTTATTGTTCCCAGCTCTAGACCTGTGGCATAGTTTATTGGCTTGATTGATGACCCCGGTTGCCTTAAGGCCGTTGCCACATTATACTTCCCATCAACATCCTCTGCCCAATAATATTTTGACCCCACCATAGCCAATACCTGACCTGTTTTTGCCTCAGTAATTACCACTGCTCCGTTAGTTACATTATATTTTTCAATTTCGGCAATCTCTTCAGCCACAATTTCCTGACTATATTCCTGTATGTCAAGATCAAGGCTGGTTATTACCCTCAAACCACCCTCAAGTACTTTAGAAAGTCCGTAGTCTTCCACCAATCTATCTTTGACTTCAAATACAAAATGTGGTGCTTTTATTTCACCTCTCTCAACATAGTATTTTAGTTCCTCCTCACTTGCGCTTTGCCTATCTTCTTCAGAAATCATGCCCAAATCCTTCATTCTTCCCAACACCAACTCTTGTCTTTGTTTGGCGGCTTCAGGGTTTGAAAAAGGGGAGTACTTTGTCGGTGATCCCGGTAGTCCGGCAATCAATGCCGATTCGGCCAAGTCTAGTTCACTTACTTCTTTGTTAAAGATACCCTTGGCTGCTGCTTGTACCCCCCACATTGTTCCTCCGTAAGGCGTTTGGTTAAAATACATCTGCAATATATCGTCTTTGCTATACATTATTTCTACTATTACGGTCAATATGGCCTCTTTTATCTTTCTCTCAATTGTTCGCTCGGGAGACAACAATGCATTTTTTACCAACTGTTGGGTAATTGTTGATCCGCCTTGCAGTCTATTCTTTAATATTGTTCTGTACAGACCACGCAACAATCCTTTAACATCAAAGCCAATATGTTTATAAAAATTTGCGTCTTCAATTGCCAAAGTTGCCTGTCTTAAGTTGTCCGGTACTTCAGACAAGTCGGCAAAAACTCTATTTTTATCTGCATAAAACTTATAAAGTAATTTTCCATTTCTATCAAACACCTGGCTGGCTTCCGAATAGTTATCTCGATTCGACAATTTTCTTGGACTGGGTACATCAGCCATTAACCATATAAGTAAAACTAATCCAAGCAAAGCTAATCCAATCCCAACAATTACTGCTTTAGGCAATCTCTTCTTTTTTAGCTTTTTTACCCTAACATTTCGTTTTTTCGCCTTATTCA
>CAZBXB010000008.1:0-19298 GCA_964496075.1 uncultured Gammaproteobacteria bacterium | reverse complement strand
CCATAATTCTGTCAATCATATCTAAATAGACAGAATCTTGTCCTGATACTTGCCCAATTGATTCCAGTACTTGGCTATAAAAATATTTAGCCATTTTTACTTTTTCACCAATTTTTCTCCCTTCAACAATATTACTCATTTCCAAACTTAGTTTACCGGCCTTTTCCAAATATGCCACGCTCTCTTGTGTGCAGGCCAACATTTTATTAAAGTTACTTACTCTCTGGCTTAAGATCAGTAGTTCTGCTATCTTTTTATCTGCCAAAAGTAAGTACATTCTGCCTTCCTCAATTTGACTATTCTTCTCAGACAACTTTAACCACAAACCATCTCGAGCTCTTTTTAAAGGGTAAAAAAAATCACCCGGCACTTGGCTAATTTGAGGCAAATTATATACTATTTTTTTCTTCTCTCCTTGACTGTTTTCAATCTCAAATTCAATCGGATTGATTCTAAATCTATCATAATTTCCATCATCGGCTAGTTTCGCCCACGAAGCTTGTATTACTGATACCGTCAAAATGATTATACTCAAAAATATAGCCGGTAGTATCAAATACCACTTATTTTTTAGTCGTTTGTATTCAAAAGGCATAACTATATTCTATCAAAACATATCTTTCCCTTAGGATGAAAATAAGCTTTGCTAATACTTACTATTTCTCCTTTCATTTTTCTCTTCATATACCAATATTGAATCCGAAATGCCAGCCAATTAACAATTGTCACTAAACCACCAACTTTTTCTGTATCAACTTTTACTTTTTTAACCCTATCCAAAACCACATACTTTTCAGCCCATTTATTGGCCCTCACTAATCTTTGCCAACAATTTTGTCTGTTTAGGATAGGTTTTAACCAAACCAAGTCAAGGCCGGTCAACAAGTTTTGTCTATCTTTGTCTATTATCAGGCTAGTCTCGTCCAGCCATAAATTTAAACACAAGCTGTCGCTAATTTCCACACTTGCATCCCTCATTTTAAATCCATTTATTTTAAGCAATACCGTTGCCCAAATTCGGCATATCCACAAACTATCCTTTTTACAAATTATCAGAAAATCAATATCATCGTTTTTTTTTGGCCAACCACTTGCCACCGAACCAGTCACTCCCACAAACGATATTAGTGGAATTTTTGCTAAAACTTCCGTTGCCTTTTTTGCTATCTTCATTTTAGGCTTTGTATACTTTTCTTTTCTGTCTGATTCAAACAATCCCTCGAGCCTTTTTTTGATACTAAAATATCGCCCCGTCTCTATCTTCAAAAATGGTTGAATTCTGTCTTTCCAAAATATTTCCTTTACTTTTTCCACAAACAAGTTTATCAGTAATTTTGGTATAATTTCCTAAATCGATGGACAAAAATTCTAAAATTTATCGTTTCTGGGAAATATTACCGGGGCTTTTTTCCTGGGCCACCATTCTTTTTCCTATTTGGGGTTCTTTTGTTGTCCCTAAACTAGTTGCTTATTTTGTTATAGCTTTTTTACTTTATTGGCTTTACCAGTCTTTTAAATCAGCCACCTTTGCCACCATTGGTTATTTTAAAATCAAAGCCAGTAAAAAGATTAATTGGCAAAAATTATATAAGCAAAATAAAACTGATCAATGGCTGTCTTTTGATAAGGTCAATCACGTTATTTTTGTTTCTTCCTACAAAGAACCTGTTGATATCATTGATATGGCCATATCCTCCCTAGCTGCTCAAGTCCAGGTTGATCCTAAGAATATCCATGTTTGTATTGGCCAAGAGGAAAGGGCTGGTCCAGATAATAACAAAAATACTATCACCTATTTTCAAAAAAAGTATAAAAATATTTTTGCCAGTCTAAATTTTCCTATCCACCCTAAGGATATACCTGGCGAAATTGCCGGCAAGCACACTAACGAAGCCTGGGCAGCTAAATTTTTTCAAAAAACTTATATAGACACAGGCAAGTTAGATATAAACTATTTAACTCTTACAAGTTGCGACGTTGATACTATCTTTAACCCCCACTATTTTTCAGCCCTTTCCTATTATTTTTCCAAAAATCCAAAAAGATATCAAAGTTTTTGGCAATCACCTATTTTTTGGCATCATAATATTGACAAAGTTCCTAGTCCAATTAAGATTATCGGTACCTTAGGCAATGTCAATCATATTGCTGATATTCAAGAACCGGATGGTCTTTTTTTCAACTACTCATGTTACTCATCTTCTTTTAAGTTAATAAAACAAGTTGGTTTCTGGGATCCTGACTTCATCCCCGAAGACTGGCACATATTTTTACAATCATTTTTTGCAACCAAAGGACAAGTTAGTATTACTCCCATATTTTTACCAACTATTGTTGACGCCCCACAAGGAAAAAATTTCTTCGATGCTCTTAAAAATCGCTATCAACAGTGTCTTCGTCATGCTTGGGGTGCCACCGATATTCCTTACGCTATCGAACAATCCAGGATACACACAGAAATTCCTCTCTTGAGCAGACTTTTAAGAATTTTTAAGCTTTTTAAGACTCATTTCATTTGGTCTAGTAATTGGTTTATCCTAACTTTGGGAACCAGCCTACCTGTTATTTTTAATCCCAGATTTTTCCAAACTTCAATTGGCTACAATCTACCCAAAGTCAGTCAAATTATTTTGTCTCTTTGCCTCATTCCTCTCTTTGTCTTAATCGTCCTCGACTGGAAATTAAGACCGGATTCACCTCACAAAAATTTCAAAAACTTTCTTAAAAGCCTTCTCTATTGGCCCTTAATGCCCATAGCCACCTTAGTTTTGTCAGTCATTCCCGGTCTTGATTCACATACCCGTCTCATGTTTGGTAAAAATCTTACCTATAAAACTACCAAAAAGAAGTGAACATTTTGATATCATTAATAAATGAATCAACTAACGGTTAGTCTTTGGGGTGACGAAGCCTGGGCAGCTACTTTAATTAAAAAAAACTTGATTGATGTCCTTAAGTTTGTTTCAAAAGATACCTCTCCTCCTCTTTATTACGTTGTTGCTCACCTCTGGACACAACTTTTCGGTTTAAGTGAAATAGCCCTCCGTTCCCTTAGTACGCTTTTCTGGTTTATCACAGCCATATTTGCGGCCAAAATTGCCGACTACTTTTGGAAAGATAAAAAAATAACTTTAATTGCCTTCATTCTTACTCTTTTAAACCCCTTCTTATTTCAATACGCTTTTGAAGCTAGGATGTACGCTATTTTGGCCATGACTTCTACCATTGCCACCTTCTATTATCTTAAAAAAAATCATACTGCTTATATATTTTCAGCCATAGCTTCACTTTATTGTCATCATTTTTCGATTTTTGTCATTTTCTGGCATTTTTTATGGACACTAAAGGATTATTTAAAACAAAAAAACAACTTCTGGACTTATTTTAAACCCTATCTTTTGATTGGTTTACTATATTTACCCTGGCTACCTTTTATGTATCTCCAAACCACTATGGTTGTAAATAATGGTTTCTGGTTAGCTAGACCTGTCTTAAACGATTTACCCCATCTTCTTCTAAAGTTTATTACTGGACTCAATCATCATCCTTATCAAACCTATATTAAATATATTTTTATCGTCACTCTAATATGTCGTAAATGGCGCCTAAAAGATGCCAAGACTAACTTTCTGATTGGCTGGCTGACCGTTCCTACACTTATTGTTTTTCTCCTAAGCCAAGTAGTTCAGCCAATTTTTTACGATCGTTATCTTATCAATCTTATTCCGGCCCTAATCCTAATTTTAGCCAGTAATCACCGTCGCATTTTAAGTAAAGTTTGTCTTATAGCTCTTATTATTTCCCTCTTTAGTCTTGATTGGTGGTTTTTTACCACACCTACTAAACGACCTTTTCGAGATCTAGCCGCCTATGTCAAATCCACCCGTCGCCCTGGCGACTCTCTTGTCAATTGGTCTGGATCAGCCCACCATCTTTTTGAATCAAAATATTATGATGTCTACGCACCTATCTATACTCCTGACGGACCCCTGCCTTTTTATACCGGCACAGCCTTGATGGACGAAAACGACCAGATTTTCACTCTTCCCTCCAGCTCCCGTCTCGGTGTTATCACCAGCCAGTCCTTTGATCAGGTTGAATTACCGGGTTATACTCCTCTTGATCAGCAACAATTTGGTCAATTATCATTTTCTTGGTGGCAAAAAGATTTATGATTAAAAACTTTTTCAAAAAAAATAAGCTAATTTTGATCATTCTGGCTCTGACAATCGTCTTTCGGCTACCTTCTCTTTTTGAACCTAACCACTATGCCGATGAAGATATATATCTTACTTTAGGTCAAGCTTTTAAAAAGGGATTGGTTTTTTATCGGGACATTCATGATAACAAACCCCCCCTCCTTTATATAACGGCTGCTATTGCTGGTAATGTTCCTGCTTTTAGGCTTATACTTCTTTTTTGGAACCTTATCAACGTTTATTTTATTTGGCTAATTTCCCAAAAACTTTTTAAAAAATCTTCTTATCGTTTTATTTCAACTTTCCTCTTTGCTCTTTTTTCCTCTATTCCCTTAACAGAAGGTAATATTGCCAATGGTGAAATTTTTATGATTATGCCCACTACAGTGGCAGTATTTCTTTTACTATCAAAATCACATTATTTTCTGTCTGGTTTACTTTTTGCTACTGCTTTTCTTTTTAAGGTACCGGTAGTTTTTGAATTTGCTACCATAGTTTTTTGGTTAACTTTTTACCAGCATAAAAAATTAATAAAAGGTTTTCAAAATATATTTTCCCTTCCACATATTTCATTTATTGTTGGTTTTATTATTCCTATTGCTGCTTCCATAGCTTATTATTACTCCATCTCTGCCGGTCAACCATATGTTCAAGCTGCCCTCCTTCAAAACGTTGGCTATCTATCCTCTTGGCAGGCTAGCTCTCAACCTTTTTATCAATCCGGACTATTTGTTAGAGCTGTCATCACTCTCATTCTTATTTTCTTGATATATTTTAATCGTCATCGTTTTGACAATAAATTTGGACTTATTTCCTGCTGGTTTGTTGGCGCACTCTTCGGAGCTCTTCTATCCGGCCGTCCCTATCCTCATTATTTTATTGAAATTCTGCCACCAGCGGCTTTTCTTGTTACCTATCGACTCATCAAAAAAAATCATTTAACTTCCATTTTTTCTTCACTCTTAATTTTCCTTACGATTTTTAGTCTTTTTTATTACAATTTTTGGTACTATAAAAGTCTTCCATATTACAAAAATTTCATCCAATATTCTCTAAGTAAAATTGACAAACAAACCTTTTACCGCTTTTGGGGTGATTCCGTTATCACCAATTATCAAGTTGCCAAATACGTCCAAGATCGTACCGAACCGGATCAGCCTGTTTTTGTTTGGGGAACCCAGCCTGCCATTTATGCCATTTCAAATCGCCTGCCTGTTGGTAGGTACACCGTTTCTTATCATATTGCCGACTTCGATGGTTACCTCGATACCATTACCAAACTAAAAATGGCTCTTCCTAAATTCATTATCTATGCCAATACGCCTGGAGAAAACTTTGATCAACTTGATGATTTAGTTTCAAAATATTACTTTTTAGACAATCAAATCGATACAGTTCTTATTTATCAAAAAAGATAATGGCCATTTTTAAACAAATCTTTCTACAATTATCCGAACTGGGTAATTTTTGGCAAAAAGCTACTAATCGCCGTCTTTTTCTCTTAGCTCTTTGTTTAACTATTTTCCAGTCCTTGTTAATAATTTTTTATTTTGATAGCTTACCTCCCCAATTACCCCTTTTTTACAGTCTGCCATGGGGCCAAAGCCAGTTAGCATCGCCCCAATATCTATACCTCTTGCCCTTAAGCTCACTCATTATCCTCTTTATTGACGTTTTTTTTATTCTTTTTTTAGCCAAGCAAAAACTTTTATCAACCATTCTACTTATTTCATCACTTTTTTATATCTTTTTAGTCACTTATTCCTTAATTAATATTCTCAACCTAGTTTTATAAATGTTTTCTCTCTTCTTTTTACCTTTTCTCGTCTCACTTCTTATAGTTTATTTACTAACACCACCAACTATTAAAATCTTTCAGCATTTCGGTTGGCTTGAAGACCCTCAAATTAAACAAAAAAAGACCGGTAATGCCACTGCCCTTTATCCGGTTCCTCGAGGTGGTGGATTACCCATCTTTTTGGCCATTTCTATCTCTTCTTTAATTTTTCTACCCCTTGACTCACATCTTTCCCCCATTCTTTTAGCTGGCCTCCTTGCCCTTATAGTCGGATTGCTTGACGATATAAAAGACATCAGTCCTACTTTCAGGCTCTTTATCAATATAGTTACTGCCCTAATTGTCATTTCAGCCGGTATTGGTATTAGTTTTATCAGTAATCCTTTATCATCTATTGCCGGTTCGGTTTTCGATTTAAGTCAGCCAACTCTTTATTTTAATTTATTGGGTCCCAGATCAATATCTATCATACCCGACTTACTCACCATCTTCTGGATTGTTTGGTGTACCAACGTTGTCGGTTGGTCAGCCGGTGTAGAAGGTCAGCTTCCTGGCTTCGTTTCTATTTCAGCTATATTTATCGGTATTTTAGCTCTTAAGTTTAGTCAGGATATCACCCAATGGCCAGTTATTATTTTAGCTTCATCAGTCGCCGGTGCCTATTTAGGTTTCTTACCTTTCAACTTTTTCCCTCAAAAAATCATGCCTGGCTACAGTGGCAAAAGTTTAGCTGGTTTCTTTTTGGCCATCCTTTCAATTTTATCCGGTGCCAAGCTAGCCACCCTTATATTTCTTCTTGGTCTGCCCATGCTTGATGCCCTTTTTGTCATTCTCCGTCGCCTTAAAAACAAAAAACCTATCTATCTAGGTGACGGTCAACATCTCCACCATCGTCTTCTAAAAATAGGTCTTAGTCGGCCTCAAATATCCATTCTATATTGGCTTTTTTCCCTTGTCTTGGGTATCATTTCACTTTTTCTAAATAGTCGTCAAAAATTTTACTTTTTTATTGGCCTATTTCTTCTATTTTTGGCCCTTCTACTCCAATTATCGAAGCATACTCGGCTGAAATCCAACCATTAATATCCCCATCAATTTTAACTTCATACCAGTCAGTCTGGCTCTTATTCAATAGTTCATAGGTACTACCCACATCCAGCTTAGCTACCTCCACACCAGACAAACTAGCTTCACTCCTGGCTCTCAACCAGCCAGTCCCGGTCTCTTTAATCTCTACTTTTTCTACTTCAATTAGGGGCAAATCTTCCTGACTCACTTCTTCAGCTTCGTCATATTTCTTCAAAGCCAACTGTACATCCATGACTACTTGATAACCTTTTCTCATTTTCACAAAAATAGTTTGGCTCTCATAACCGGGAAAAGATACTACCACCCCTCTATCCCCCTCCACTACTTGTTCAATTTTGTTCGGCGTTAGTCCTTTTATCTGGCCATCAATTGCTACAGCCGCATCAGCCGGTTTACTGTTAACTATTAAAGCCGGTTCTTCTTTTTTACCAATTTCCTCCATATACATCACGTAGCCAGACGAATACTTTTCCTCTACTCCAAAATTTTTACTTACCACCGTTGCCACTAAATTGTTTAATTTAACCTTCCCGCTCCAAGTCATTAGATTTTCATCTTCTGGTACTAGTTTTAAACTAATTTCTCCAGGTTTTAAACCATCGTTTTTATAAGTGCTGGCCGTTGTTCCCATTTCTTTATCATCAATTATTATCTTAGCCACTGGGCTAGTTACAATCTCAATTTCAGTTTTAATTGGCCTTAAACTACAGCCTCCTAAAAGCAAACTTAAAATTAAGACTAAGCGCATTTTCATATGTCTAGTTTACCCCAAATTTTTCTAAACCTAGTCAGTGATACACTAAATTTAGTGTATCTTAAAATTATCACCCGTCTTTTTGTCATATTATTTGTTGTTTTAATTGTATTAAGATTATTCTCTCCCTCAATCAGCCACATCATTTTACCAAAATCATCCAACCCTCCCACGCCTCCCCAAGTCACCATCGGCTTAGTCGGGGATTTAGGCTTAGGTCGTTTTATCACATATACCGCCCGTCAAAAGAATGACTTCTCTTATTCTTTTTCTGTCATTTCACCTTGGCTCACTCAAAACGATTTTAATCTTGCCAACCTCGAAAGTCCTATTGTCGATAATTGTCCATCTGTTTCCGGCAATACTTTTAAATTTTGTGGCGATCCAAAATTTATCCCTTCACTTCTTCAAAACAAATTTATCCTAAATATAGCCAACAACCACATTCTAAACTATGGCCAGTTAGGTCTGGATCAAACCAAAAAATATTTAGATGACTCTTCCATAAAATATTTTTATTCTCACATCCCTTCAACCGAATTTTTGAAATACTCTCAAAATGGCATTAATTTTGGTTTTGTTGGTTTTGACTTATCGGGCGGTCATACTTACGATCTTCAATCAATTACCAATCTTGTAAGTAAATATAATAGCCAAGTCGATTGGCTAGTCGTCTCTCTTCATTGGGGAGCTGAATATCTTGATAAGCCCGAAGCCTGGCGAGTTGACTTTGCTCACCATTTGGTTGATGCCGGTGCTGACATTATTCACGGTCACCACCCTCATGTTTACCAAGAATATGAGCTGTACAAAGACAAAGCAATTTTCTACTCTCTAGGTAATTTTATCTTTGATCAAAACTGGTCAGTACCGACTTCCGAGTCCAACATTATTCGCCTAACATTAGATAAAGATACTATCAAACATATCCAAAAATATCCTATTCAAATCAAACATAATAGCCAGCCAAACCTTGTCAATTAGCCGATTTTAAAAGCTTTAAAACCTCCTTAGGATTTTTAGCAAATCCTATTACATTCACTTCTTTATCTTCCAATTTTAAAAACCTGGCCAGTTTATTGATCACACATTTCCAACCTCGGCCTACAAAAATAACCGGTTCGTGCTTACCATAGTTAAATTTAGCTACACTCCATACATAACCCATCTCAGCAATTGTTCCAGTTCCCCCCCTAAATATCAGAAATGCATCAGCTAGTTCAGATAATTTATTTATCCTATCGTCATAATTCTTTTCTTCATAAAGTTTATCTGCCAAAGCTACATTTTTTTTACTCTGTCCTTCATAATTCTTACTCGGTTCGTGCTTTTCAGCTACCACCACCAATTCAACCTTTCCTTCCACCTCTTTGGCTCCCAGGCTTGACGCCAGCATTACTCCAGGTCCACCTCCATTGACTGTTATGTGGCCATTTTGGGCCAACAATTTAGCGCAACTGTAAGCCAATTTAAAGGTTGTATCATTCTCGTCAACCACCCCGTCACCGAAAAAAGCCACTCTTTTTATTATCTTTGTAGTTTTCATTTTTTTAAGTTCTCCAAATTGTTTACTATATCTCCATTAAACACGCTAGAGCCGCAATAGGCAATATCCACTCCTGCCTCTGCCAATCTTTTAATATTCTCAAGTCTTATGCCACCATCCACCCCAATAGTATAATTCAACCCTAGTTTACTTCTTACCAAAACAGCCTTTTTTATTTTTTCAAATACTTGTTCATTAAATTGATAATCACCAAATCCGGCCTTTCTTGCCATCAAAAGTACTACATCAGTCTCATCAGGTATATTTTCATCTATACTACTATCAATCTCAATTGCCAAGCCTGCTTCCACCCCCTCATTTTTTACAGACCTGATAAAGTCATCTCTATCTTCTATTGCCTCTATATGTCCTATTATTCTTGATGCTCCTACAAACAAACACTTATTTATCCATTTTTGGGGTTTTTCTACCATCAAGTGAATATCAAACAAGCACGCTTCTGTTTCCTTAATTCTTGACAGTTGCTCCAGTTCAAAAGTTTTTCCGCTGATAAATTTACCATCAATTACATCAATTTGTATCCAATCAACTAAATCTTTAACCAAGTTTATTTTCTCTTCTGCCTTTAAAAACTCTTTTTCTAATATCGTCGGTACTATTCTCATCCTTAATTTTACTTCATTCCTACCAACAAGGCCATTTCGGCCAGTCTACAGCAATAGCCATATTCATTGTCATACCAAGCTCCAATCGATACCAAGTCATCCGATGTCACCCTTGTCATCATCGAGTCGATTATACAGCTGGCATTATTACCCAAAATATCAGACGACACCAGAGCTTCATAGCTGACTTTCAATTTTCCTACCAACTCCTTGCTAGAAGCCGCTTCTTCAAATATTTTGTTAACTTCTTCTACTGTTGTATTTCTGACTGTCTTAAAAGTTAAATCAGAATAAGACCCACAAATTACCGGCACTCTAATTGCTGTTCCCGAAAATCTACCCTTAGCTTCCGGATAAGCCGCAATCACCGATTCAGCTGCTCCTGTCGTTGTCGGTACAATGTTGGTCGCCGCCGCTCTGGCTCTTCTTAAATCTTTATGAGATCCATCTACAATGTTTTGAGTAGCCGTATAAGCATGTATAGTTGTCAAAGTCGCTTCTTGAAAACCAATCTTTTCATCCATGATTTTGACTATTGGTGCCGCACAATTAGTTGTACACGATCCGTTTGACACCAGCCTCTCTCCATTATACTTGTCATCATTTACTCCTAACACAAATAGGGGAATGCTTTTATCTTTTGCTGGCGCCGATATTATCACCTTACCTGCCCCAGCCTTGATATGATCCATGGCCTTCATATTTTCAAACACACCCGTACATTCCAAGACTACGTCAACATCATAATGTTTCCAGCCAATCCTCTTGGGCTCTCTTTCAGCCAAGAATGGAATCTCAAGCTCTCCTACTACCAATCTACCAATCTCTCCGGCCTTAATTGGCTCAGTATGGCTAATTGATAAAGGTATCCTGCCGTAGACTGAATCATACTTAAACAGATGAGCATAAGAAGCTACATCCATCGATCCGCTTGTATTGATAGCCACTACATCAATATCGTATTTCTCCGCCAAAATTACCCTTAAAGTTGTCATGCCAATTCTTCCAAAGCCATTGATTGCCACCCTTAATCTTTTTTTATCTTTCATACTTTCATCATACTACAAATCAATCCCAGGCTGGTAATTTTCCGTCTCTTGCTAAAAATTCCAAAGCCACCCCACCCCCACTACAAATATAGTCAAATCTATCTACTAAGCCCATCTCCAAAATGCTGGCTTTAGTATCTCCTCCGGCTGCCATTTTAACTGCTTCACATCTGGCCACTGCCTCAGTTACAAGCTGACTTCCTTCTTTGTGAAGAGAATCCTCAAATTTTCCCATTGCTCCCGCTAACAAAACTGTCCCAGCCATTTCAATTTCTGACACGAATCTGTCAATTGTTAATTTATTAATATCCATTCCGGACTCATCCAGTTGTCCCCAGACTACATTGGTAAAATTCGCATATTTTTCCTTGAAAGTTGGCAACTTTCCTCCCACCAAAACTCTATCAGCTTTACTCGCCAGTTCTGTTAATTGGTCTAATTTGTCTTTCTTGACCCCACCTAAAATTATTAGCAATGGTTTCTTCGGCTCCAGCAGGATTTGACTCATTTTTTCCACTTCTCTGGCAAATGCCATTCCATAAAAAGTCGGCATCATTTTTGCTAGTAGTATCGAAGCATTTTCCCTGTGAGCCACTGCCAAGGCATCGTTAACAAATACCGATCCAATTTCAACCAAATGACCCAAAAAGTCCACCTTCCCCTCACTTTCTTCTCTCCAAAATCTTAAGTTTTCTAAAAACACAATCTGATTATCTTCTAAAGCTTGAAAAATAATATCCCTATTACTAACCTCTTCTACAAATACACTAGACAGACTGTCTTCGCCTTCTTCCAAAAGGGACATTAATTCAACATAGACAGGCCTAAGCGATAATTCAGCCTTACTCTCATCACTGTCGATTATTGGCCTTCCTCTGTGTCCGATAATTACCAATCGGCACCCTTTTTCCAGTAGCACTCTTATGGTCGGCATCGATTTAATTAGCCTCGAATTATCCAATATCTGCTCATCCAAAAAGGGCAAATCCAGATCCAGTCTAAGTATCACTTTTTGATTGTCATCAACTTGATCAGCTGTTGGTAGATTATCTATCTGACTCATATTTTTTTATTTTATTAATTCTTCTAACATGCCTTTCTTCAGCTACAAATATCGAGTTTACAAAAGTTTTCACAATTTCCATATTATCTTCCTCACTTACCAGGTCCGCGCTCAAACACAGCACGTTTATATTATTATCCTCAACCGCAAGTCTGGCCTGTTTTGTACAAAAACAAAAAGCCGCCCGTACTCCCTCTACCTTATTGGCTGCAATTGCCATACCAGATCCAGCCCCACACATCAAAATTCCACTAGCCGCCTCTCTAGCCACCTTTTCTGCCAATTTAATAGCATAATCAACATAATCATCCTCTGCCTCGTACTTTTCTGCCCCCACATCACTTATCAATACTTCTTTTTCCCTCAGAAATTGACCTATCTTTTCTTTTAATCTAAATCCTCTATGGTCCGACCCTAAATACAGCATCTTAAATAAATATACACTAAAATAGTTAAACAGAAAATATGGCCAAAATAACTATCAAACATAAACAATTTAGCTACACCATCAAGAGGAAGCCAATTAGGTCTATAAATCTTCGTCTGGTCTCTACTAGTGCTTTTACAATTTCCTGTCCTAGTTTGACCCCAAAAATAACCATAAACAGATTTTTGAATCAACATCTCAATTGGATTTACAAAAACTCGGCCAAACTCGTCATCTATCCCAAACTAAAGAATCTGACTGATCTAAATATATTAGGACAAAAATACTTAGTCAGAATTATTTTAGCCAATAAAAATAAAATAATTTTTAATCACACCACCAAAACTATCAAAATATTTACAAAAAATATTACTCAAAAATATTTACAAAAAATAATTTCTAAAGATTTTAAAAAACTTTCTCTAAATTTAATAAAAAAACAAATAAACAAAATCGGTAATTTTTCTACCATTAAAAAAATCTCCCTTAGAAATCAAAAAACCAGATTTGGATCCTGTTCTAGTAGGGGACACTTGTCATTCAACTGGCAAATAATTTTTTTCCCAAAAGACAAATTTAGACACATTATTTGTCATGAATTGGTTCATCTCAAAGTTAAAAACCACCAAAAAAATTATTATTTGGTCCTATCCAAGCTCGATCCCAATTGGAAAGTTAACAACCGTTGGCTCAAAACCGACGCCAAAAAGCACTTCCTTATAAAGCCCTAACATTGCCTATTTATTCATTTATTAGCTATACTTACCTATGAAAAATGGCAAAGCAATTCTTATCTGCGCTATTTTTTCATTCATTTTCTCAGCCGTCCTTTGGTTTTTTATTACTATTCCCTTCAAGGATTTCAGAAATGCCATCGACACCTTACCTCAGCTAATAAACACCTCCCTTGTTGGTAAATATCCGGAAGATCTGGTAGTCTCCATAAATAAAGGTGTCATTACTACCAACCAACCGTCTCCCTTTTGTATAATATTAGACGACAAAACCAAAGCCGGTATCGTCTACGACTCATCAGCCACTTCAATTACTCTAAACGCTCTTGATCAGGATGGACCCTACCAAGATCTATGTTTGCCTTATGCTCTTGTCGGTCAAACATTTGTTATGTACCCGGATAAAGATTCCGGTCAAATCAGGATTAATAAAATTCCTACTGACATAACTTATGAAATTAAAAAGTCAACCATTGTTACCTTCGTCGATAATATTTTGCCTATTATCGTCCAAGTCGGTAACATCGGCTATTATCTTGTTCCCCTATTTATATTTATTGCCTTTTTTTGTTTTACCCTATTAACCAACTTCTGGTACACATTTGTTAGCAAGCTCGTTTTAAGACTATTTAAAATTAATCCAACCCACATCAAGGGTATGATCTATGGCACTTCTCTTTTTATATTTAATATTATTCAATTTATCAACTTAGTCCTATTTGACTGGCTAATAAACAAAGCCTCACATCGCGACTACACACTTTCCTTTCCCTTTTCCAAAACCATCATAATATCTATTGGCACACTCATTTATTTTAAATACCTGTCAACAACTCCTCCATTACCTTCAGTTTCAGAAGCTGTTTCCACTACTCCTACTCCGGCTCCAAATCAACCCATGTTGTCACCCAATTCATCCATCGAAACACCTACTTCAACTGATTCCTCTCCTCCCAAAAGCATCCATGTCGACCTTACATCACCAACTCAATCCCCACCGGACAATGATCCGAACCCACCACCTCGTCAAGAATAAAAGCATCTTTTACCTTGTTTTTCAAAGATTTATCCACAAACACATAGTCAATCCGCCAGCCCACGTTTCTACTTCTTGCCCCTCCTCGCTGACTCCACCAACTATACTTTTCTCTGGATTTATTAAACACTCTAAAAGTATCTACATAGCCCGCCTTAACTACTTTATCTAGCCATTTTCTTTCAATATCCAAAAATCCGGATATTTGTCTGTTTGCATCCGGTCTGGCTAGATCAATTTCAGTGTGGGCCGTATTTACATCCCCACAAAATATTATCTTTTCACCATTTTCCCGCAGCTTATTTATATACTTCAAAAAATGTTCATAAAACTTCATCTTAAAATCCAACCTTCCCAAGTCCCTTTTACCATTAGGAAAATAGACATTAAGTAGAGTAAACTCGTCAAACTTAGTAATTATCACTCTTCCCTCGTCATCCCAGTCACTATCTCTATCCCCATTGATGATAGTTTTTGGCTCCAGTTTGGTCATCACACCTACTCCCGAGTAACCCGCCTTTTCAGCAGGATTCCAATATTCAAAATAACCGGTAGGTCTATCTATGCTATTTGGTATCTGGTCAATTTTCGCCTTTATCTCCTGAAAACAGTAAATATCCGCCTTTTCTTTTTTAACAAAATCCCACAATCCTTTCTTAATCGACGCCCTAATCCCATTTACGTTCCAAGAAACAATTTTTATATTCATTACTAATTATACTTTGTCCAGCGGGCAGGAGTTGAACCTGCCTAGATCGGTTTTACAGACCGACGCATAACCGCTTTGCTACCGCTGGTAGCTAATATTATAACAAAAACAATATAGCCTCAATCATTATTAAACCCATATTGTTTTATACGATCGCATTTGTTTTTTCTCTTGTTTGTGCTTTGCCACCCCGGAGGGTGGCCTGAGTGTCAGCAAAAAGCTCGCCGACACCAGGCCACCTGACCTTACGGAAGTCTATCGCCGAACTATCGGCATATAGATCCAGTTTCCCAATGGCCTTACACAAACTTGGCCAAAGGGAGGAATGGTACTCAACGGTTCATCGTTGGTACCAGGGTAAAAAGAAAGACAGTTATCCTGGTTCCAATCCAACTTAACTTGCTGGGGGCGTGGATTATATGGATCTAGGAATAATTCCGATATCCATCCATCTATACTAAATAGAATTGGTGTTATCGGAAATTGAACAGGAATTGATATAACAGGGACAGATTCAATTTCATTGCCAACCTTAACTGTCACCCATATCTTGTCAAATGGATATGCAATCATGTTTCCAAGAACAGTTATACTTGGAGGTTGCCACATGTATTGCATTACCTTATAAGTGACAGTTAACCCTTCAATCTGTCTTGAACCAATTGAATATAAATACGGTTCACTATGTACATCGCTCCTGATTATGCGGACATTATAATCATTCCCCATTTTCAGGCTCGATGGTACCAGCAATTGAATTGAGTTCTGACCCCATATTGTTCCTTCCGAATCAGGATCAATCCAATAGACCCCTCCGAATTCTGGGTCTTCAAACCATATCTGGAGGTCAGAGCCAGCTACAACATCATCCCAAAGAAAGTTTTTACCATGAATAGTGATTGACTCACCCAAAAAGGCACCTTTTGGAGTGATGTTCGTAATAACCGGTCGTGGTCGTTTTATAAACTGACCAGGTTGAGTTTCCCACCATTCAACAGTTTGAACAGACACACTTAATTGGCCCGTGCTGGTAATCGAAAACGATGAATACAATGTCGTTTCAAAAACCACTGTGCCTTGGTAGCCGATAGTGCCTGAAAAAATCGATCCTGTTGTTGATGTTACGACAAAGTAAACAGGATCAGTAGGATAATCTGAGGCACATACGATGTTCGTAAATATCTCGCCCACCGGGGAGATAATATAAACATCTCTAATGTGGCTATCATCAGCCAAAACCTTGTTCGTGAATCCGAATACCAACACCATCCCAAGCCCGCAGGCGAGGGAAACACCAACCAACATCAATCGATTTCGCGTAGTCATTACAACCTCCATCCCTCAAAGGGTTCAGAAATACACGGATCTCATACTGCAAGAATCCTTTCAAAGGGTAGAGGATACCCACTCAAAGGATCCTTGCAATCATACTTACACTTTACAAATGCGATCGTATTTTTAAAGAGCAAGTATTTAAAAAAAAGACCAACGCTTGGGTTGGATTCTTTTTAATACTCTGGCCGAAAGTATACAACAAATGTGTCCAATAATCAAGATTATAGGATACAAAACATAGCTATTTACCAAACCTGATAAAATAAAGCTGTGATACTAAAATCCCTAACCTTACAAAACTTTAGATCCTATACTCAAAAAACATTTGATTTTGACCCATCTGCCAACCTTATTATTGGTCCCAACGGCTCTGGTAAAACCAATATCTTAGAAGCTATTTTTCTTTTAACTGGTTCATCAAGTTTTCGAGCCAAAAGAATCGTTCATCTTATCAATTGGAACTCAGACTTCTCAATCATTACTGGCAAACTAGATAATCTAAGTTTAGAGCTTCAATATAAAGTAAATCCAAATAGTCCTCAAATTAGTCGTAATTTTCTTGTCGATGGTGTCAACAAAACCAGAAAAGTTTTTTTAGGCAATCTTAAAGCCGTTATCTTTCATCCCGAAGATATTAGACTTATTGCCGGCTCACCTTCACGTCGTCGTGATTTTATCAACTCCTTTTTGTCTTCTCTGGACTGGCAGTACCGAGTCAATCTTTACCAATATCAAAAAGCCTTAAAACAAAGAAACCAGCTTCTTTTATTAATTTCTCAATCTAAAGCCAAACTCGAACAGCTCTATTATTGGAACAATGCCTTAATTAAACATGCCGCTTTAATCCATAAATATCGATCAGACTTTTTTATTTTCACCAATCGTTTTTTTGCTTCCCACCAAAATTCTGACATCAACCAACTCCAAATTTCCTATACTCCAATACTTCTGACCGCTGACAGACTGAAACACTGCCAAAATCAAGATATAGCCAAAAACCAAACTAGTCTTGGTCCTCATCGAGATGATTATTCTGTCCAAAATCAGTCTCTAAACTCACACAATGACTTATCCAGTTGGGGTAGTCGAGGCCAACATAGGATTGCCATCTTAGCTATCAAGCTAGCTCAAATCCACTACATCGAACAAAAGTACTCTCAAAAACCACTCTTACTTCTGGACGATATTTTCTCCGAGCTTGATCCAGATAATCAACAGGCTATTTCAAAGCTATGCTATACTTACCAGTCCTTTATAACAACATCTCAGGCTGGGGATAGACAGCTTTTGCCTAGTGCAAAAATTTTCAATCTGTAATATAATAATCGCACTAAAAGTTAAGCACGTTAAAAATACATACTTTTCCGCCAAAAGAAAAGAAATCAATATTGTCAGTGCCAGAAGGAAGTCTCCGATTTTCGGAGAAAAATTTCTGGTTTTTAAAAACCAAGATGGTTTTTGAATAAAAAATCATCCTTTGTCACTAAGAGTTTGATCGTGGCTCAGGATGAACGCTGGCGGTGTGCCTAACACATGCAAGTCGAACGAGGCCTGTCACTGCTTGCAGAGACAGTGTCCTAGTGGCGAACGAGTGAGTAATAGATACGAACGTACTCCAAAGAAGGACATAGCCTCTCGAAAGAGAGGATAATTTCCTATAGTCCCTCCGGGGTAAAGACGCAAGTCGCTTTGGAAGCGGCGTATCTGCTATCAGTTAGTTGGTAGGGTAATGGCCTACCAAGACTATGACGGCTACCGGCCCTTAGCGGGGAGTCCGGCACGATGGGACTGAGACACGGCCCATACACCTACGGGTGGCAGCAGTTACGAATCATTCGCAATGGACGAAAGTCTGACGCAGCGACACCGCGTGTGGGATGAATGCCTTCGGGTTGTAAACCACTTTTATTTTGTCTTCAGGACATTTTGAATAAGCAACTACTAACTACGTGCCAGCAGTCGCGGTAATACGTAGGTTGCAAGCGTTACCCGGTTTTACTGGGTGTAAAGGGTCTGTAGGCGGTTTTTCAAGTCCCATTTCAAATATTCCGGCTTAACCGGAAGAAGGGCTGGGATACTGAAAGACTAGAGTTGTATCGAGGTTACTGGAATTTATAGTGTAGGGGTAAAATCCGTGGATACTATAAAGAACACCAAGGGCGAAGGCTGGTAACTAGGTACAAACTGACGCTGAGAGACGAAAGCTAGGGTAGCAAATCAGATTAGAGACCTGAGTAGTCCTAGCTGTAAACGATGTCTGCTAGTCCCGGGGTTTACTCTGGGACGCAAGCTAACGCGTTAAGCAGACCACCTGGGGAGTATAGCCGCAAGGCCGAAACTCAAACGAATTGGCGGGGAGGCGCACAACCAGTGGAGCATGCGGTTTAATTCGATATGAAGCGATGAATCTCACCTGGAATTGACATGTACCTGCATCCCGGCAGTAATGCTGGGAGCCTTCGAGGGTGGTACACAGCTGTTGCATGGCTGTCGTCAGCTCGTGACGTGAGTTGTTCTCTTAAGTGAGGTAACGAGCGCAACCCCTGTCCTGTGTTATTTTTTCACAGGAGACTGCTCAGCATTATTTTTGTTGGGAGGAAGGAGGGGACGACGTCAAGTCAGCATGATGCTTATGTCCAGGGCTACACGCATCCTACAATGACAAGTACAACGGGTTGCCAAACCGCGAGGTGGAGCTAATCCTCTAAAACTTGTCTCAGTGGGGACTGCAGTCTGAAACTCGACTGCACGAACTTGGAATTGGTAGTAATCGTGGATCAGCAGACCGCGGTGAATACGTTCTCGCCTCTTGCACACACTGCCCGTCAAATCAGCAAAGTTGAGGGTACCCAAAGACTCTGGCTTGTCCAGGGGCTAAGGTAAATTCAGCGATGAGGGTTAAGTCGTAACAAGGTATCCGTACTGGAAGGTGC
>CAZBXB010000007.1:0-26032 GCA_964496075.1 uncultured Gammaproteobacteria bacterium | reverse complement strand
TATTCCAGCATATGGCTAGATTTTATAACTGCCCAAAAGTTGACAGTTAGAGTTACTGCTGACGTTCACCAGAGCTTCAATCGCAGGCAGATTCCGATAAATCGGAAAAAACCCGTTCATTTAACTTTCTGGCACCGGTCAGGCTTCAGCCCCTATACTTCCCCTTGCGGGTTTGCAGAGACCTGTGTTTTTGATAAACAGTCGCCGTGAATTCTTTTGTTGTAGCCCGGTTATTATACCGGGCAGGGCATATTGCATAGCTTACGCCCAGATAATTTGCTGAGTTCCTTAACCATCTTTCTCCCAATCACCTTAGTCTACTCGACCTGCCCACCAGTGTCGGTTTTCGGTACGAATTTTTATAAATCTATTTGCGACGCTTTTTTGAAACACATAGATCAATCCAATTGCCCGACTTGCGTCGGACTTTCATTCGTATCTCGCCTTAAACGAAAGTGCGGATTTGCCTACACTTTCTAACTTGATACTTAGAAGTCGAATCACATCGACTCTGGACCTACCATATGTTGTCCCGCCCCAACTTAAAACGATTTATAAAAAGGACCGGAATATTAACCGGTTATCCATCCACTAACCCCGCTTAAACGGGGTTCATGTTAGGATCGCCTAACCCTCAGTCGAACAACGTAGCTGAGGAAACCTCGGGCTTTCGGTGTTCCGGATTCTCACCGGAATTACGTTACTCATGCCTGCATTCTCACTTCTGACAACTCCACCAAGGTTTACACCCAGGCTTCACTGTCATCAGAACGCTCTCCTACCATTCCCGATAAATCGGGAATCTTCGTCTTCGGTACTATGTTTGAGCCTCCTTACATTTTAGGCGCGATCCACCTGAATCGATCAGTGAGCTATTACGCTTTCTTTAAAGGATGGCTGCTTCTAAGCCAACCTCCTGACTGTCAAAGGTGAATCACTTCCTTTCCCACTTAACATAGATTTAGAGACCTTATACGGAAGTCTGGGGTCTTTCCCTCTCGCCCGGCCAGCTTAGCCCGGTCGGACTGACTGCCAGATTAAGTTTGCGGTATTCGGAGTTTGGTTAAATGCCAGAGATAAATCTCTAAACATTCATCCAGTAGCTCTACCCCCACAAACCAACATCTGACGCTATACCTAAATATATTTCGGAGAGAGCCAGCTATATCCGGTTTCGATAAGCATATTACCTCTAACCACAAGTCATCCAATAGATTTGCAGCTCTAATTGGTTCGGGCTTTCCCCCGAGTTTCGTCGGGGTTCACCCTGCTCATGGTTAGCTCAACCGGTTTCGGGCCATCTGCATACCGCTAACGCCTTGTTCAGACGCACCTTAACTTTCGCCAAGGATTCGGTTTCCCTACGCCTCCCCATGTAAAACATGGTTAAACTAGCGCGGTATACAAGTACTCGCAGGCTCATTCTTCAATAGGCACGACATCACCCCAATAAATTGAGGCTCTGTCTGTTTGTTAGCAAATAGTTTCAGATCTATTTCACTCCCTTACTCAGGGTATTTTTCACCTTTCCCTCACGGTACTAGTTCACTATCGGTCTGCTAGAGTATTTAGCCTTGGAGTTTGGTCACCCCGGATTCCTACGGCATTTCGCGTGTCCCGTAGTACTCAGGAACTCTGTCAAAAACTACTCAAATTTAAAATACGAGACTTTCACTCTCTATGGTTAAATATTCCAAATTATTCTTCTATTCTTTCGTTTTTTTATACAGAGCCCTACAACCCCCACCAAGTGCTCCGCACTTAAAATTCCAATTTACAATTCTCAATTTACAATCAATTTTCAATGCCTTAATTTTGAAAAACTAAAACATTAAATCATTCATTGGTATTTGAAAATTAGTATTTGAAAATTTAGGTGCGAAGCACCGATAGGTTTGGGCTTTTCCGTTTTCGCTCACCGCTACTAACGGAATCTCTATGATTTATTTTCCTCTGGGTACTAAGATGTTTCAGTTCCCCAGCTTACCAACCACTGCTTCACAGTAAATTCATTAATTCTCAAAATCCAATTTACAATAAATTTTTAAATTAATTAATTTTGAAATTAAAAAACTAAACCATTCATTGATCATTGAAAATTGAAAATTGAAAATTCACTATGAAACAGTGGTTCCCACTGTTTACACAGTAGGGGGTTTCCCCATTCGGATACCGCCGGATCAAAGCCTGTTGACAGCTCCCCGACGAGTTTCGTCGTCTTCCACGTCCTTCTTCGGCTCTAGCAACCAAGGCATCCACTATTTGCTTTATTAAATATTTCTGTGAAATTGGTAACTAAACTTAATTACCAAGCTTCCTAATTTTTAAAGAGCTGTGGACCTGAGGAGACTCGAACTCCTGACCTCCTCGTTGCAAACGAGGCGCTCTAACCAACTGAGCTACAAGCCCGTCTCAAACCCACATATGTTAAAAAAAATTGTGAACATCAATTCACAAGTGTTATATTTTAACCGACAATCAACCTAAGGTCAACAACAACTTTACTAAATTTTTACCCAACCTGTTTTATTTTTTCTTTTGTGGGCAATGGAGGACTCGAACCTCCGACCCCAGTCTTATCAGGACTGTGCTCTAACCAACTGAGCTAATTGCCCCGTAAATGGAATATTTTACCAAAATTTTCCCGCTTTAATACACCTGATCGTATTTTTCGTTTAAGGATTGCACTAAAATTGCCATATCAATCGTATTTACCTGGCAACTTCCATCCAAATCATACTGACTCTCTTCTCCTTCCTCAGTAGCCTCATGAATAGCTGCTCTTTTCTTAATCTCCACAAAGTCAATCGCATCTACTGTTCCATTTTCATCAACATCTCCAGCCATTAGTGAATATTCACTAAAATCAAATACCTTGCCGGCTTCCAAATCAATCTCTCCTCCGGCTACATTATAATATTTATCCTGGCTATCCACTCCAAATTTCATTTGCAGGTGTTTTGGACCTTTAACAAACACGGCCAAACCAGTCATATCACTAAAATCACCAGAAATATCTAAGTTTGAGACTCTAAATATAGTTTCCTTTCTACTATTTTCCTCTCCACTTGCCACTACCGCTACATCCTCATATAACTCTTTCTGACTCCCTTTCATAACTGTCACGTCAACTACTTTATTATTAACACACTTACTTCCAGCTCTAACTCCTGCAAAAGTAAAGTCGAAACTAAGCTTTGGTGTCCCATCATCAGATTCTCCCCCACTAGTCGGCTCAGCCGTTGGTTCTGCCGTTGGCCCTCCTCCTCCACCCAAATCAAAAGTTTCAGTCAATACTCCACCACCTGTTTTTTTAAGCTCAAAACTGACATCTCCCTCCGAATAAACTCCAACTATATTCATATCCACGAAACTTTCATCTAAACCAAGACTCGCTCCCCCTAAAGCTAACACTTCAAAATTAAAAGAAATAAACGGATCGCTCAGAGGAGTCGTTCCTGTTATCTGACTTTTACTAGTTGGTACAAAAACTAAGATTTGTGCCCAACCTTCACTATCAACTACAATACCTCCAATATCAGAAAAATTACTATTAAGTCCAATGTCTCCCACACCATTCGTCAAGCTTAGTTTTGTCTCATCATAATTAAATTTAATAGACATTACTCCCACACCTACATCACCCGGTATAGTCGCAATCACATCTACTTTCAATGTATCACCAACCAAAACAGAGGAAAAATCACTAGGATTAGTATAAAAATCAGCTTCAATAATTTCATCAGCCGCCTTCCTCCTCAAATCCTGATTCTGATTCATCAATCGCAAACCCCAATACAATCCTCCTCCTAAGGCAATTACCATCAATATTAGAAAAACCCTTTTCATCATCTCATTCAGTTTACCAATTATTAATTTTAATTAAAACTACAAATTTTCCAATCGGTACTCTCTATACCAAACCAATAAATCACTTATATCAACTTCACCACTGCAATCAAAATCAGATTTTATATCATATCTATTATTTTTATAATCACCATACCAACCCAGAAGATCAACTAACTCAATTTTTCCATTTCCGTCATAATCACCTTCTGTTGCTACACATTGACTACCGGTTGGCACCGGAGTATTTGTATTCACAGGAATTTGTGTATTTGTTGGCGTTAAAGAAGGAACATCTGTTGGAGTAGAAATCAACAGTGGTGTATTAGTTGGTATCGGAGTACTCGTTGGTATCAATGTCGCAGTTGGTATAGGTGTATTAGTTGCTGTCGGTATCGGCGTTTGGGTTGGATTTGCATAAATAGTTTCTAGTACACTTCCACCAGATCCCACCACCGCAAATTCAATCGTTACACCTCCCACTATTCCCACTAATCTATTCTCAGAGTATGTGCTTTCATACCTAACAAAGGGTTGACCCACCGCCTTTATTCTAAAAGTAAAAGAAATAAACGGATCATTTACATTATTAATTTCTTCCGTTATTTGACTCTTTCCAGTCGGCACATAAGCCAAGACTGTCACTGTTCCGGTTCCATTATCAACTAATGTTCCTATATCATTCAATCTACTAAACAACTTAACATCATCAGCACCATTAACTAATTCTAAGTTTGAGTTATCATATCGAAACCTCAGGTTGACCACTCCAATTCCCGAGTCAACAAAACCAGGTAATGTTGTTCCTAAACTATTACCCATTATTCTGACAGTCAATGTATTTCCCACCGACATTACCGCCGATCCACTAGGATTAAAATAAAAATGCCTATCAACTAACACATCTGTGGCTGCCCTTCTTCTTGTGTCTTGGTTTTGCTCTATTAGCTTTACTCCCACAAACACGCCCACTCCCAACACCATTATCAAAATCAAACACAAAGCTTTCTTTATCATTACTTCATTCTAAACTAAAACCAACCATCATTTCAATCATTTACCTTTCAAGCATTTTCAAAACTTCTCCAGCCACATTGATTCCTGTTGCCTTTTCAAAGCCCTTATATTGACAAGCCCTATTTACTTCCAACATATAATTATTGCCATCTTCATCCTTCATAATATCCACTCCGCCATAATCCAAACCGCACACCTTGGCCGTTTTCTCAGCCAAATCTTTTTCTTCTTGACTCAATTGCCAACTTTCCACCTTTCCACCCAAAGAAAAGTTACTTCTAAACTCAGCTCCTACCGCACTTCTCTTCATTGCTCCAATTGCCTTTCCGCCAACCACTATCACTCTTAGATCCCACCTGGTTGGCAAATAACTCTGCCACAAATACATCCCCAGGTTTTTCTCATCTTTTTTTTCTACAAGTCTTTCCAACTCTTCCCTGTTGTCAATTTTAATCACACTCTTGCCTTGAAATCCCCCGGCATGTTTACAAATCAAAGGATATCTAAATTTCGAAGATAACAATTGCTCTTTTGTATAAAACACTCTGGTTGCCACCACCGGTATATTATTTGTCACATATACTCCATGCTGTTTTATTTTATCCATCCTTTCCCAGCCTAAATAAGATCTGGCATTAACGCAAAACACTCCATCTTTTTCCAATATCCTTATCAAACTATTTCGAGCCGATATATACTTTCCACTCTCTGTCCCAGCCACTCTAAACCAAACTCCACTATAATCACTACTATCCATCCTTTTACCTGCCAAATAAACGATACTTTTATCGTTATTAAAATCAAAACCAATCTGTCTATATAGATAGTGTTCAACTTCAACTTCTGCCTTTTTAGCTTCCTCTTTAAGCCTACCCACTTCATAAGCGCTCTGCCTTTCCGATAACGTAAATACCAGCACCTTCTTCATTTGTTTATCATCTCCCTATATTCCTCCAAGCTCAATCCATCCAAAAACTTTACTATCTCAGCCGGTACATCAATGCCTGTTGCCTTCATAAATCCGGCAAACTGTGGCCCCTTATTAACTTCCCATATGACCGACTTAGCTTTATCAAAATCTCTAAAAGCTACATCCACTCCTGCTACCAAAAGACCACATGCCTTTGCCGCTTTTACTGCCATTTTCTTAATCTCCTCCGGTAAATCCGCCACTTCCACCTTTCCTCCAGCCGAATAATTATTCCTAAACTCACTTTTAGCTTGACTACTTCTCTTCATCACTCCCAATACTTTATCTCCCAACACCAATACTCTATAGTCTCCGTCATTTTCTATATATTCTTGTGCCATATACCTTCTTCCTTCGCTTATCTCGCTTGGTCTTAGTTCAGTTACCTTATCATCAAGCTCATTTTGATTATGTACTATATATACTCTAGTTCCCCTATCTCCCCCGCTCCCTTTAATAATCATCGGAAAATCAAAATAATTTTTCGCCTTTGCCCTTAAAAATTGCAAACTCCCATAAACACTTTGCGGTACATCAAATCCTGCTCTTTTTAAAGTCAACATTTGCCAAGCTTTAAGTGCCATCGATGGTCTGCCTTGCCACACCAGTGGATCGACCACAATTGCATCGCTTCTATCTCCGATCGCATCCAATATCAAACCAACTTCTTCCCAGTGCTTGCCTGTCGTTCTAAAAAAATAAACATCAAATTTATTGATATCTTCAAAGCCATCACCCTTAATCATGTCATTTCTCAACTTAACAATGCCTTCATTACTATCAAAAAATACTCTATTATAAGACACCAACTCCACCTCCAGTCCCAGCTTTTTGCCGGCTTCTCGTATCAGACACAAATGTTTACTTATCTTTCCCCCAAAAAATATTCCTATTTTTTTCACTTTGCCCTCCGTAGCTTTAGCGAAGGAGGGTTTCTCCTATCGCTTAATTTTTTAACCTGTTTTTCAACTACTTTTTTTGTATCTACTGCCGATACCAACACTCCTTTTAAATCCTTCCTGCCTATCAAAAATTTTGTCCTTAGTTTAGACCTATTAGCCACACTTACGGCCGTACTGATTTTTACACCTTTCAGCCAAAATGTTAAATTAATCACCGGCCTTTCTTTGCTTTTCCCTAAGGCTGATCTGTAATGTCGGTAATATATCACATTTTCTTCCACCAAAAGTCCCAGATCGCTAGCCAACTCCTCATCGATCGAGCTCCTAAATGCCCCTGTATCAATTTTTGCCCTGACTTCAACCATTCTCTTTTTCTTATCTTTAGTCTCTTTTACCATTTCAGGCCCGATTTTTACTTTTACTACTTCCAAAGGGTTGACTACTACCACATCACTCTTCTTTTTAGCTTCTACCTTCCCCCAAAAATCTTCCGCAAACAAATACTTTGCCAAATCAACTCCATGATCAGTGTCTTTAATTTTAATTCCCTCCACTCTCTTCAGTCTGGATTTCAATCCGGCCTTATTACATAGTTGTATCGACAAGCCTGGTCTGGCATTTACCTCCAATACCATTGGTCCTTTTTCTTTATCCAATACCACATCCACTCCCATAAATCCCAACTCAGGTACAGCTTCTTGACACCTTACCGCTGTTTCCAATATTTCCCTCCAAAAAGGTATTCTGACCCCGTTTACCTTAATTTTCTTTTTCTTTCTATAATCAAAAACACTCTTAATTAAATCGCTTTTCCCGGATAATCCATATGTTGTAATTCCTGTTGCCATATCCAATCCCAATCCTATCGCCCCCTGTTGTAAGTTTGACTTTCCACCTGACTTTTCAGTTGGCACTCTTAGCATGGCCATGACTGGTACCCTATTGTAAACAATCACCCTTACATCCGGTGTCCCTGATGTTGTCAAACTTAAAAATTTTGGATGAATCTTAATTCTCTCCTCCATAATCGCCCCATCTTTCATGCCATATAAGCTATATTTTCCCGATAATATTTCTCTACAATGAAATTTTAAATCAGCTATACTTACCATGTCTCCATCCATTTTTCTCCACTCTCCTGCCCACTTTCCTCTTTTTCTTACTACTATTACTCCATCCCCTCCATAGCCGGAAATTGGCTTAACTACAAAATTTCCTTCTAAAGATACCCAATCAAAATTCTCAATATCCTCTTCCGTCTTAAATACTTTTATTAACTCCGGCACCGCTACCCCGGCCTTGATCAATACTTTTTTGGTTCTCCATTTACTGTCGGCCAGAGCCCTTCCTTTACCACTATTTTTCTTAAGATAAACTCCATTTCTCTCATTCTTCGTCAAAAACTGTCTATAATCTTTCAACTTCATCTTTAGTTTCTAATTGCTTTTTTAAATCGTTTAAATTCACTTAGCCTAATCCCTTTATACTTTCCCACCCACAAATTTACCAAAAGTACAATCAATATTGTTATCTCAGGATAAAGCAATACTTTTTCTTGCACAAAAGAAATATTCATTACTACTGCTCCCACTATCGACAAAAGCAAAGTCCCTATCGTCAGTTTTTTAGCTTCTTTTTTACTCTTGGCTAGCTGTGTTCTCACAAAATCTTCAGCCAACATTATCATAAATAAAATTGGGAAAATTGAAATCTGCGATATATCCAAAAAAGTTAAATATGAAGATACAAACATTAGAAGTGCAATCACTATACAAATAAACAACAAATTTATCGATCTCGATGGCCAATAATGAATCTTTAATTTAGAAGTCAACATTCTTCCCAAAAGTGACATCCCCAAAATCACCAAAAACAACACCAATCCTCCCACAATCCCGGTACTCAAAAAAGTCACTGCCATCATGGTTGGTGTAAATATCCCATACCCGGTCAATCCCACCACATAGTGCAAAATTGATACTACTGTCGCAATCAAAGGTAATAAAAACACCAATACTATAGTAGAAGCCGGTACTCCTCTGCTCACTGCCCATCTGATCCCTTTCCTAAGCGTATTGATCACATTCCAATCGCCTACTTTCTGTTCCTCAAGTACTGCTGCCAACCTTGATTTTGTGCCTTCATCACTAGGTTCGGTAATATTTTCTTTTTCCACCAGTGCAACTTCTATCTCACTGTCCGGTAGCACCACCGCCGACTCGCTTGCCACTATTTCTTCAAATTCCGTTACTGTTTGTGCCCGCACACCACTCACCATCAAAGCCAAAAAGGTCCACACCAACAAGATTATCTCAATATTCCTTCTCATCCGCTTATTTTATCACAAACATACCATCTCAAATTATCCCTATCTCTAGTTTCTAATTTCTAATTCGTAATTCATAATTGATAATTGTTTCTTCAAGATATTGATTGATAGTACGAAGTACCAGGCGAAACATCAAAATTGTCAAGCAATTTTGTTATAATTCACTATGATCGGTAAACTCTTGGCTGAAGTTAAGATAGGCGAACTTCCTTTAAACAAAGACAACAATATTTCCAAATACGGCAGTGTCTCTGCTTTAATCACCATTTTTATCAAAAACGCCTTTACTCTAGCCGGCATTATTTTAGTTATCCTTTTGATTTTTGGCGGATTTAACTTTATAATTGCCGCAGGTAATGATGATCCTAAAAAGACTCAACAAGCCGCCAATACCATCAAAGCTGCTCTGATTGGTTTTGCCATTGTCTTTTTGTCCTATGTCATCGTTCAAGCTATCGAAACTTTTACAGGTTTAAAAATTTTAAATTCAGGTCTATAAATAAACATGTTAGGCATATTCGGTAACATTCTACCTCCAGACGGCGTCAGTCAATACATTACCAAAGCCGGCGGCGATCCAGGTGATGCTCTCTTTTTTTTCATCAACAACATTATTAAAATGGCTGGTGTCGTTGCCGGTATTTACGCTGTCATCCAATTTATCATGGCCGGCTACACCTATATCAGTGCCAATGGTGACCCCAAAATGATGGAAAGAGCTTGGGCCATGATCTGGCAATCAATGCTTGGTCTTCTTGTTATTGGCGCTTCTTTTGTTCTAGCTGCAGTCATCGGTAAACTAACCGGTATAAACCCCCTAGAACCACAAATTTATGGACCATCAAACTAAATTACTAGCATATAAATTCGAAAATCCCTTCATTCCTGTTGATCCTATCAATCCTGTCTCTAGTCTCGAAAAAATCCTCAGTTCTGTTATTGGCTTTTTTTCCATTGTCGCCATCATTTGGTTTACTATTCAAGTTATTATCGCCTCATACAATTACATCTCATCCGAAGGTGACAAAAGCAAAGTTGAACTGGCCAGAAAAGCCATTACTAACTCAGTTCTCGGCCTTGTCATTGCTCTTATTGCCATTTTCTTAGCTTCCTTTATTACCAAAATACTTGGCATTAATAACCCTTTTGATTTAGTCGGTCAATTTAGTAAAATATTCATAAAATAATATGGAATTAACCAAACCGGTCTTAGCCGAAGTCAATAATCCAATTTTTAAAGACAGTGGTAAAAATATCAAAGATCCTATCGGCTTTATCAACAACTTCATCCAAGGCCTTTTTACTCTTTTTATGTTAGTCGGTGTTTTATATTTTGCCTGGCACTTTATTATGGGTGCTTACCATTATATGAGTACCGAAGGTGACAAAACTAAGCTTGAAACCGCCAAACAAGAATTAACTCACGCCTTTATGGGTATTATTATTCTTTTTTCCGTCTTTGCTCTTCTTAAACTAATTGGCTTTATTTTTGGCATCAAAGGTCTAGACACCTTACAGCTCACCTGGCCATCTCTTATCTAATTGTTTAAATTAAAATAGTTTATTGGTAAAATAAAACAATTAATAAATTAAAAGTTAAATTACACAAAAAATGATCCAACCAGTCTTAGCTGCAGATATAAACTTAGAACCAAGTGGTTCAAACTTTGACAGTTTAACCACTCTTAGTATTGGCAGTATAGTTTCCGGTGCCATCAACCTACTTATGGTTGTTGTTGCTCTTGTATTCTTCTTCATGTTAGTTTTGGGTGGTTTAAGATGGGTTATGTCTCAAGGAGACAAAACCAATGTTGAAAATGCCAGAAACCAAATCACCAACGCCCTTATTGGCCTAGCTATTGTTTTTGCTGCTTGGGCCATAATGAAGCTAATCGAAACTCTCTTTGGAATTAGTATCTTCAATCTTTCCATACCAACCCTCACCGGCTAAGAGTTTTAAGTTAAAATAACTTATGCTCAAAACTTTAAAAAGATTTTTTACCGTTTCCCCCGTCCTTGCCCAAGAAACCAAAGAATGGGCTGGTCGCTGTGTTTCTAAAGATAAAGATGGTGATTACATTGCCACCATCCAAGGTCTTGAATGTGTTTTTTACAATATTCTCCAAGTTATTGTCACTCTTGCTGGTCTTGTTTTTCTCTTTATGTTTATAGCCAATGGCTTTAAATATTTATTTTCTAGCTCCGATCAAAAAAAGCTAGCCGAAATCAATTCTTCTATTACCATGACCGTTGTTGGTCTGGTTGGCATCATTATTTCCTGGTTAATTTTACTTTTCATCAAAGAACTAACCGGTGTCGACGTCACCATCTTCAAAATCCCCAGCCTTTAGATAACCGTCATAAGGATCTCTCTTCAGAAACCATCAATTTTAAGTTAAAATAAATTGTGTCCAAACTTACTGCCAAAATAGTTCCTTTCTTACTAGTTACTGGTTACTATTTACTATTTACTATTTCCTCCTTTGCCGCCGAACCTGGTCTTAACTTAATCAACAATCCTGCTTCTCTTGGTCTTGTCCCTCAAAGAGAAACCTTCAACTGGCTTCTTTTTACTCCAGGATCCCCTGATGAGCTTACAGACTGGACCACTCCGGTAGACAATATTGTCATCCGTATTCATTCAGAATGGACTCCTATTGGTAAACTCATGCTAGGCATGCCCAGCCAACAACAACAAGCCGCCAATAACTGGTGTGGTGCTCTCAACTCTATTCAAAACAAAAGAGTCTTTGTTCAACCTTTCAACGAACTCGAACATGATTATGCTCGCCAAAGCACTACCGGCACTCTCAGTCTTAACACAGCTATCATCCGAGCCAACGTTTTTATCGGCTATCTCCGTTCTTGCCTGTCTTCTACTATTACAATTACCTCTCCCGCCCTCGAACCCCAGTCGGCCGATTTTCCCACCACCAGTGCCGCTTTCTCTAATTTTGATGTTATCTCCTGTATGCCTTATAGGCTAGACACTATTGATAGATGTGTCCAAGTCGCCGCCGGTAAACCTCTGATTTTTACCGAAATTGGTGTTGACAAAAACGGTGTTAAATATGAAGATTGCCAATTTACTCAGTCATTTTGCGACGAAGGTTTTATCCAAAAAGTCCAAAACACTCCCAATCTCATTGCCTATTTTCTTTTTACCTTTGCCCCCGGCAACTTCGATGGTTTCTGGCAACTTACCAACAATCAGGTAGTCAACGCCCTTAAAAATGACTGTAATAATGTAACTCTCAAATGCGACAAAACTACTGACAAGACCATTGACGATATTGTCCAAAGCGTCAAAAATAATTCAGCTTTATCCAAAACCCCACCACTTCCCGCCAGAGGTATTAGTAGCGGTCCTACCTATTTTAGTGATGTCAATTTTTTCGATCGTATAAAAAGTTTATTTGGTTGGCTCAATATTTTACTCAGTCGTCAAGGTGGTCAGCAGTTTCCTTTCAATTTTAGAAACGAACAATATGTCGAAGATGTTTATACCATGTCCGGTCAAATGGACACTGATATGGTCAAACTTATCCAACCTACCACAGAAGTTCTTGACAGATTAGCCACTATCATCCAAGGTTCAACCTCTACCGACTTTACTATCAATCAAGCCAACAAGATAGAAAATTACACTTCTGCCGAATACAAATACGCCATTGAAAAATATGGCCCGGGTGAAATGTTCTCTGTTGATGCCGACCACTTAGATTTTTTTACCGAAGAAGGTCAATCTGCTTCCAAAAAAGCCTTCACTACCGAACTTAAAACTGGCATCTTGCCCCGAATTACCAGTGGCAAATATCTTACCGACACTCAAGTTGACAAAACTCTCTGTCAATTAGCCGCCTCAGCCGATCCCGGTAATCCTTTTTTTCAAGCCAACCCAGAAAAAAGATTATTTGATGAAGTTTTAGGTTATCTTGCTCCTGTCAAGGACGAAAATTTTATTTACTTACTTCCTGTCGGTGGAGATCGTCAAGTTATAGCTCTGCCCGACCGTACCCGAATTGAAAATAATGGTAAACCGGTTCCTATTATGATCAGCACTATTTTTTGTATCAATCCAAACCTTGCTTCCTTTTTAACAAAATGCTCCGGCATGGGCTATGGATCTATCAGTCCCAATGTCTGTGCCAACAGTGCCCCGAATTGGCTCAAACAGCCAGCCCTAGAAGGTCCAATTTTTAGAACTTTTTATCCCCGCCTCCGCTATCATTCCCTAATTCTCGAACAAAACGCTTCAGCCAAGGCTTTTGTTGAAAGATGCCAAGAACAACCAGATACAGAATGTGTTGACAATCAAAACACTTACTCCTCAGACTTCGGCGACCTATCTGTTGATAACCGTACTACTATCCTTAATATCCACAATGGCGCCTTCAACAAATCCAAGGCCGCCCTTTGCTATGCCTGTAAAGTCGATATTTTCTTTCTAACTAATCTCACCAAAGCCAACCAAGCCGTTACTCATGTCAGCAAATGGGCCACTCCCTACTCTCTTCATGACAATCTTACCCAAGTTCCCTCTTCTGTTAAATTCTCCAAGAATGATATCAAACAATCAGGTGTCAATACTCCCGACCACACTACTCCATTGGGTATCGTTAACACCGAAAGTAAATATGATTATCGTACTGCTTCCTATTTTGCTGACTTAATTAGGAGTGTTTTTTCCAGAGTCATCAATTATTCCGCCTGTATCCTTTCCTACACTCCAGACGAACAAGGTAATAACGTTCCCAATCAGGCCTGTTTAGCTGAAAAAAAATCAAAACTGGAAACTATTGTCTACATGCCATCATCCGCTTTTGAATTTGTCAATGCTGATAACAATCTTACCAACTCCCTTCTTCCCTATTCAGCTCAACAGAAAATAGATACTTCCATCGAAAATGCCACCGGAGGTCATTCTAAGGTACTCTCCACTATTTTCCAAGTGGGCTACGAAACAGGCAACCAACACAGCGGTCTTGAAGATGCCAAAACTATGTATACCAACAATAGAACATCTTCTGCTGAAGAATCTTATGATCGCTCTGCCGAAGAAGTTGGTGGTCCTCAAAACACAGTCGTCAAAGAAACCGTCACCAACTTATACTTTACCCCTTATAGCTGGCAAAATCTTTCCAATCAAGACTCTACTCAATACGATAGTCGCCGACCATCAGACGGCTCGTCTCCGTCGGCCGATTTTAATCCAGACGTCTTAAATTACTGCGACACCATCAAACAGTCCGCCCAAACTTACAACCTTGAGCCTTCCCTCATCGCCGCCCTTATCTCCATCGAAAGCGACGGCAATCCAGACGCACGTTCAAATTGTGGCGCCATCGGTCTTATGCAAGTCATGCCCAATGATCCTCAAAAATACGGAGGGGAACCCTGTCTTAGCAAGTTTGACCCTTCAATTTTTGTCAACAGACCCAGCTCAGATCAGCTTTTCAACCCCCAATATAATATTCAATACGGTACCAAGCTTTTATCCGGCATGATTAGTTATTGGGGTGGTCTTGAGGCTGGTCTGACCCATTATGGTCCTACCGGTTACGACGGCTACGCCAACCTAGTTCTCAACGTCCAATCCCAAAACCCCACCGCCTGTTCGCCCTGAGTATTCTCACAAACGAATTTGTGTATTTTTGCATTCCAATTGCATAATTACACAAAATATGCTATCTTAAAACTATGTATTACAAAAGACGAATATCATCTTTAATCAATAAATTTCAAAAGGGTTTTCCTGTAATTTCGGTTATTGGTCCACGACAATCAGGAAAAACCACATTTTTACAACAACATTTTCCAAATTACTCATATTTTAATCTGGAAAATCCACAAACTCGACAGTTAATTGCCAACGACCCTCAACAATTTCTCGAGATTAACCCTAAAAAAGTAATAATTGACGAGATTCAACGACTGCCTGAACTATTCTCTTATATTCAAGCACATGTTGATAAACAACAAAAAATGGCAGCAATTATTATCAGTGGCTCACAAAATTTATTAATTTCGGAAAAAATTTCACAATCATTGGCCGGCAGAGCTGCCTATCAAAAAATTTTCCCATTTAGTTTAAGCGAATTGAAAGATAATCACCTTGATTTAAAAGATTACTACAAACAAATATTAAAGGGGTTTTATCCAGCCCTTTATAGCCGCAATATTAGTCCGGCGCTTTATTACAACCAATATATAGCTACCTATGTCGAACGTGACGCACGACTAATCAAAAATATTCAAAACCTGTCTCAGTTTCAAAGATTTATGGGATTACTGGCAGGAAGAGTCGGACAAGTGGTAAACATCTCATCATTGGCAAGTGATGTCGGTATCGCCCCCAATACCACCGAAGATTGGATATCAATTCTTGAAGCAAGTTTTATTGTTTATCGACTCCAACCATATTACAAAAATACCGGTAAACGACTGATTAAGTCACCTAAAATCTTTTTTTATGACACTGGTGTACTTTGTTCATTGCTCAACATATCATCAATAAACGAACTTATAAACCATTTTGCCATTGGTAGTATTTTTGAAAACTTGATTGTCTCAGAATTCAAGAAAGAAATCAGTCAAACAAATAAATCAGCCTCTGTCTATTTCTACCGTGATAATCATGGGAACGAAATAGACTTAATAGTAGATACTGGAGGCAAATTGATTCCAATCGAAATAAAATCCTCAACTACATATAACGGTAGTTTCTTTAATGGATTCAAATATTGGAGAAAATATATTGACCCACAAGCACAGGCCTATGTTATCTATGGCGGAGAAAACAATCAAAAAATACAGAAAAACAAACTGGTAGGTTGGAAAAGTTTGGAAACTATCTTCGACAAAATAAACTGATATAATATTTCATGCCTTGCCTAAGAAATTATCTTAAAAAGCTAAATCGAATTAATCCAGCTAAATCCAAGCGAAACTACAAACTTTTCAAATCTTTTCTTGCCATTCTCATTGTCCTCGGCCTGGTCTTCAAAGTCTCCCAAAATCTAGCCCAAGAAGCTTCTTTAGCCGATGACGTCAACAGCGCCGCTCAAAACGTCAGCATGGAAGCCTGGACTTTTAGAAGCATGGAAACAACCACTGTTCAAATTTGTAATAGCCTTATGGGTGAATGCCCCGATGAACAAACTCTTCAACAAGCTCAAGAAACCGGACAACTTTACCTTCCTGGAGGTCTTATAGGTATGGCCAATAATTTATCAGCTCAGACTTTTAATCAACCCATCTCTGGAGTACAATATTTAGCTCAACTCAGAGACAATCTACTTGGTAAACCAGCCTACGCTCAAGGCTATGGCTTTGAAGGTCTTCAGCCTTTGCTTCCTATTTGGAAAGGATTTAGAGACATTATTTATCTCATTTCTTCCGTATTCTTCATTGTTTTAGGCATCATGATCATGTTTAGACTCAAAATTAATCCCCAAACAATATTAACTGTTCAAAACGCCATCCCAAAAGTTATCACCACTTTATTGCTCGTCACTTTCTCTTATGCTATCGCTGGTCTTCTTATAGATCTAAGTTATTTGATCCAAAATATAGGTCTTGCCACTCTTTTTGTCACTCAAGGTAAAACTTTTACAGAAAATTTAATTCCAGCTGAAACACCACTCGGTGCTATCGCCAAAGTTTATAATTTTAAAAACCTATCTAATGCCGGTTTGGGTGATATATTCAATCTTGTTTCCAATGCCTTTCCTCAAATATTTACTACTCTTATTGGTGCTATTATCGGCGCTATTTTTGGAGCAGTTTTTAGCGTTGGTGGTCTTACTGCCTGGGTTACTGTACCACTATTTAGTACACTAGGAGGCATCATTGGCCTTATCATTATTGCCATAGTTATTGCCATCAGCCTTATAAAATTTTTCCTTAGTATCTTAAAAGTCTATGTCAACATCATTCTAAAAATCATTCTCGCCCCTCTTGAAATAGGCATAGGTATGATTCCCGGTGTCAAGATCGGATTTTCATCCTGGCTCAAAGACCTCTTTGCTAATCTCTTAGTCTTCCCTATCGTATTCTTGTTTTTAGTTATCATCAACATAATTATTGAACAAATCAGAGTTAAGCATGGCGTCGTCTGGGCCCCATCTATGGTTAGAGGTGATCTAAACCTACCCGGAGCTATAACTTCAGGCATAACTAGTATTGGTGGTGGCATGGTTTCAGTTGCTCTTGGCTTTGCTACTATTGCCCTTTTACCCAAACTTCCCGAACTCATTCCTCAAATAGTCTTTGCTATCAAACCATCTCCATGGCAATCCGCTATCGGTGAAACCTATGACCTTAGCAAAAAACCATGGTTTAATTTCGCTAAACAAACAGCAGGCACTCAAATTCTAGGTCCGGCTATTTACAGATCTGGCGAAACACTTAAATCAGACACAGGAGTAATTGGTTGGTTAAACAAAAATATACACACAAGAGGAAAAGGCAAAACTGGAATTGCTGAATCATTCGCAGGATCTGCAGAAAATATAGGGTCACAGCTAGCGGGTGAAAAAGGTAATGCACCACCAAAAGGTAAGTAAAGATAAACGCCAAAAACAATAAGCTGACTAAATCTCGAGCCAATTAACATACTAACTTGTTAAATATTTTCCACCACTTTCCTTTTTCTTGATTTTACGTGCGTGTTTCTATCAAAAGCCGGCAAGACTTCCGACCTTTTAACCATTCCTTTACCTGCTTTCCCTCCTTCGCCAGGTAATATCCTCTCAAGGTGTTTCCACGTAAAATCGATATCTGCTTGACTCATAAATCCTATTCTTCCGAAAATCCTATTAAGATCATCTTTCTCGAAACTTATCCATGTAAGACTCTTTGTTACCGTATCATCTGGTGCAACAGTTTTTTGCTCATGCATTTTCATCGGACTAGCATATTTTTCATAAGCCGCATAAAACAAAGCCAAAACCATATTCATCTTAAGCCTCCTGTATTCATCAGAACCTCTACCCAACGCCGCTTCTGCTCTTTTATTGAAATCAGCTAAATTTGCCGGAGTTCTTAAGAAAAATTCAACCTCATCTACAATTCCCCTGAAACCTTTTAATCCTACTACAAACTGTGATATATATCTATCTACCAAACCACCTGCCCTAAACAACGGATACATAAATTCTCTCCACCTACTATTTTCCGGTCTACCCCTATATTCTTTTTTTATTGGATCCCACTTTTCCATCAAAACTGACTTTAAATTCCTAGTTCCGTCTGCTATTTCCACTATCTCATCTTGTTTAAACCAGGCTGTCATTAAATAGTCGGGTAATACTGGAATCAAACCAGGCAAACCCGTTGGATAAGTTTGAGCTAACTCGCCAAAATACTTAGCCCTTGTCGCCCACATTTTAATATAATCATTTTGTCTATCAGCATAACCTGACCCATTTCCGCTTCTAGCCATATTAGCCAATTGATACGCCGGACTTGTAAAATCAGCTGTCGGTACTTCTGTTTTACTCTTAGGATCTACCACATACAAAATCTCTCCACTTTTTCTATCTCTTGTAGCTAAAAACCAGGCTGACAATGCTGAATTTTCCGCTAACATTCTTGCCTGTTCTGTCGCATGCCTAACAAATAAATCACTAACCTTCACTCCCTTTTTCTTCAATCTGGCCCCAACGGCTTTTCTCACTTTTTCATAAAACTCCCGCATTTGCTCTTCTGTCAACTTCTCTTGCTGATATATATTATCTTCCCCAGGTTTGTAAACTTTATCTTCATCTTTACCTTTATATTCTCCATTAAAACTTTCACCATCATACACTACTTCATCATTTAATCCCACCTGACACAGCACCCTAAACGCCTCCATAAACGCGTCTCCAAATCCAGGGATATCGCACATTGCCATCATTTCAGACACCTTCTGATACTCAGTCCATCTTGTTTGTACAAAAGTGTCCACTGACCCAGCTCCCACATCATGCCAGGCTCTCACCCACTGATCAGTTACATTAATATTGGACACTATACCCTTAAATGCCTTATATGCATCAAACCATTTCTCGTCTACACCCAACTTCTTAGCCAACTCCCGCATCTTTCTCTGTGCCACATCAAGCTGTTGGTAATTAGCTACAATATTGTCACCTGCTGATTCATAAAGTTCTCTTTCTTTATCAGTCAAGCTACCAGCCCTTGGCAATAAAGTCTCAAAATCATCACCACGACCCTCTTCTTTTTTATTGAGTCCATCGACCATTTCTTTAACTAAATTATCCAATACCGCTTGTTCTTCGTCTGATAAGCCCCTGCTAGCCTCATCTGCTCTCAATCGAACAAAATCCATAGACTCTCTGTGATTCATCTCATCTATCACCAAATCTAAAGCTTTTTTGTATCTTTCTCTCTCTTCGTCGGTTAAATCTCCCGCTCTTTGCTCCAATGCTACTTTTCGCATCTCTAATTGTCTTACTCTTTTTTCTAAAAACTCCACCCTTTGTACAGCCGTAGACATACCATCTGTCATTTGTTCTATTTGAAAATCTCTTCTTCCCTTTTCCCTTTCATATTCGGCCATTTTTTGTTGTTCTCCGACTGTCAATACTTCCAAGTCTTCCACCACTCCAACCTCATATCTAACCAGTTTCACTGTACCACTTTCAAAATCCCCATCCTTACTAAGTTTAGCCAATTCTTCTTCCGACTCATTTATCACTTCCATTCTTGCTTTCTCCACTTCTCCCCTCATCGATTTTAATAATAAGGCGTGTTCTATCGGTCCCCCTTCCCAAGCCGTTATAGAAGATACGCTTTCTTCAGCAGGCTGTAACCAAGGTAATATTTCAATAAAGGCATATTCCGGTCTATCTAACCTCGGATCCAATATTCTATCTGCCACAGCAGAAGCGTCTGTTCTTCTTGTTTGCTGTTCTCGATGTCTTGCCTCAGACTCTTCAGCCCTAGCATCTCTTATTCTTTCAAGTTGAGCTTGGTCTCTCTCTGCCATATGCCCAAATTATATCAAATAAACCCTAAAACATCCTATAGTTAACATGATTTTCCAAACCCCATAAACTTGCTACACTTAAACAGGTGTTAAATAAATTAAAATTTCAAATCGTGATTTGAAAATTGAAAATTGTTAATTGAAAATTAATCCTATGTCTTCTATCGAATCTATCGAACTCCATGTCCGCACTTATAGATCAGCTCTCAAAGGCGCCAGTCTTGTTTCTATTAACTCTCTAGTCAACTCCTTCCAGCTCATGCACCCCATCCTTCATCCCTTATCTGACTCTACCAAGCTCGATGTTTCCGCCCTTACCTACGCCCTTTTACGGCTCCCTCTTCAAATTGATTCCACCAAACTGGTTTTAGCCGGCCAAACCCCCCAGGTTTTTACCAAAGCCGGCTTTAAAGATGTCACCTCCTGGCCTCAACTTAGCACCGTTGCCCGTCGCCGTACCCTTCATTTCAACCAAGCCACTCATACTTTGGCCGCCTTTATCGGTAGTGTTTCCGGTATCGACGATCTTGTTAACCTGCTTATCTCTTTCCAAATCGAATGGAACAAATTACACCAGAAGTTAAAGGAAAACTTTAAGACCAGTCAAAGCTTAATTAAAGCTTTTTCCGACATCGACCTTCTTTGTCAAAAACTGGATATTAATAAGACTGACTGCTTCAAGCTTCAACAAGCCCTAGGAGAAAACTGGCCAAAACGCCTCCAAAAAATTAGGCTGGTCAAAAAGAACCTTCGCCTCCAACTTTTGGCCGGCTCTTGGATCGACTACATCAAAACCACCCAAAGGTGGTGGAAAAACATTTCTATTTTTACCGACACCAGCCCTACTATCGCCAAAAAAGATCGTCTTCATATGTCCCGCCAATCCATCTATTTTGTCAGTAGCAACACCCATAGTTTAAGCAATCTAATTAATGGCTATCCTGTCAAAATAAAAAAGGACATTTTGTCCCATCTTAAGCTCAACCACCCCGACGTTTATCTTACCTGGCAACAAATCCAATCCAAAGAATCTTTTCAAAACGAATCTGATTTTCTCTACTATGCTTATCAATACTTAAATAGTAAAAAACATCAGACAGGCAAACGCCAGCTCGAAAAAACTAACTCATTTATCAATATCCCATCCGCCCATTACCTAAATATCAATACTCAGATTTTCCCCCTCAAAAACATCCTTAAGTCTAAGTACCTAGATTCCCGCCTCCGCCTAAAGAAACCCAAAAAACTATCCAAAAGTAATGCACTAATCTTTAATATTGACTATCCTATTGGCTTTTCCGCCTTTCATATTCTTGAAGAAGTCTTAAGTAACACCATTCAAGTCAAGGGTGTTTACATCACCGGCAAAGCCGCCGCTCTTAATAGTCAAGTTGGCGATATTCAAATCCCCCGCCTCGTTTTTGACGAACACACTCAAAATTCCTATATGTTTACCAATTGCTTTAATAAGTTCTTCCCTTATACCAGCCAAAATGGCTCTATATTAACCGAGCAAAAAGCTGTTTCTGTCTTGGGCACCTATCTTGAAAATCAGGATTTAATCGACAAATACTCTCAAAACGATTTAACTGTCATCGAAATGGAATCAGGTCCTTATCTTGGCGCTATTACTGAAGCCACTTACGACAGTCGTGTCCCTCACGACACTATTGTTGATTTAAACAATGCTCCATTTGACATCGGTATTATTGATTACACTAGTGATACACCCTACTCTCAAACCAAAAACCTTGGCCACCTGGGTTTAAATCTCAAAGGTGTCGAACCTGTGTATTTATCTTCCTTGGCCATTCTTCAGCGTATTATCAATCTCGAAGAATCTCTATAATCTCCGCATATACTCCGATGTTTTACCGCATCAATTTTTCAAACTCCTCTCTTCCCAAAGTTTCCTGCTTTACCAATACTTTTACAATTTCATCCATTCTCTTTCTATTCTTTTTTAGTACATTAATAGCTTCTTTATGTGCCTCATCTACAAACCTTTGTATTTCAGCATCTACTTCAGCCTTCATTCCATCAGATACTTGCGATGGCTCCAAATAACTGTTTCCATACTCTCCTCCCGTTATTTGTGATCCCAAGTTAACCGGCCCTAACTTACTCATCCCCCAACTAGTTACCATCTCTCTGGCAATTTTGCTTGCTTGTTGTATGTCCGACGATGCCCCCGTTGTCATGTCACCAAATACTATCTCCTCAGCCGCCCTTCCTCCCATTGCCATGGCCATTTGTTTAATCAAATTACTCTTAGTTTCATGTATCCTGTCTTTGCTGGGTGGTATCAAAGTAAAGCCCAAAGCCATGCCTCGGGACACTATTGAAATTCTATCTACCGGATCAAGTTTTTCTGCAAAATTTACTATTGCATGTCCGGCTTCATGATAAGCCGTCATTTTCTTATCTTCATCAGTCTGGACTCTTCTCTTCTCTGAGCCCATTTTTACCTTCAGAGACGCTTCTTCAATATCACTTCTGTCTATCTCTGTCTTATTTTCCCTGGCTGCCTTTATAGCTGCCTCATTAAGCATGTTTTCCAGATCCGCTCCAGAAAAACCAACTGTTGACTCAGCTACTCTATCCCAATTAACATCCTTTCCAAATGGTTTACCTTTAGCATGTATGGCCAATATATCTTTTCTATCGGCAATATCCGGCATTTCCAACACGACTCTTCTATCAAACCTGCCCGGTCTAAGTAAAGCCGGATCCAGTAGATCGCCTCTATTTGTTGCCGCCAACACAATTACTGTCGTATTAGCTTCAAATCCATCCATTTCTACCAATATTTGATTTAAGGTTTGTTCCCTTTCTCCATGACTCTGACCACCCAGTCCACCCCTCATTCTGCCAATGGCATCAATCTCATCAATAAAAATAATCGCCTTGCCGGCTTTTTTGGCCGTTGAAAATAAATCACGGACTCTTGAATTATGTAGCAACATCGGTTTCTCCCCTCCGAAAAACGCCTCATTATCTACTCCACACAAATCATAGACATAATCATCATATTTTTTCTTAACTATCTTCTTTACATAACATTTCTTAAATTGATTCGGATATTTATGCTTTTTTAAAAAAGGATTGGCTGTTTTACCTATTATTAATTTCCATACCAAGCTATCAGGCAAAGGTTTATTACTAATAATTCTCCCTCCTTTTACCAGTTCTTTTCTCGTTCCTACTTTAATCCCATGCATGCTACATAACCAAGCCAATTCCCTTATTAGTCTTTGGCTCACCGATACACCGGTCAATTTACCTGTTTTATAAACATAACCATCTCCATCTACCCATCCCCTTAAGTATGGTAAAAAATAATCACTTGGCAAATTCCAAATAAATTCCGGTACTTTTTTATTATGGCTACCATTCCCACAATATTTAGCAAAAAATCTTCCCAAGTGAGCTGAATAATAAATTACCTTAACACTGTTAGTTTTCGTCTCCCTAATAGTTGGTTTATCTAAACCAAACACTCTATCCATCAACTTTGCCGTTTTTACAACCAAGTCTTTTTCATCTATACCAAACGTAAATTCTAAACTATTCGTCCCTCTACCTTCAGCTGTATATATTCCAAATAGCCACATTAAATCTTTACTTACTTCGACACTGTTTGGTAAATCAAGCTTTACTAATTTTTTTGATACCGCCATTGGAACATGAATTTCTCTTTGCCAATTACTAACTGTCATTTGGCATACTCCTACTTCCAAAGCTAAATTTTTTTGACTCAAGCCAAATTCGTTTTTCATTACATAATCATATTTCTCCCATTCTTTCCTATCATCTTGCCATACATCCAACAGTTCTTTCTCTTGTTTTTCAAATACATGGGCTTTTATTGTGTGGATTGTCTTTTTCAATTCATAATCCCAATGTCTGGTTTTCATTGGTAGGTTGACCAAAATGTCACCTGGTTTTAATTCATCAGCTCTTTTAGCTTCTATCCATCCACGACTTCTTATAAATACGCTATGGTCTCCGGTTGTTCTCAACTTACCACCCAAATACTCAATTTCATAGATATTATTAGCTCTGTGTCTATACACCCTTGATACTTTCTTCCAGTTACTATTTCCGAAAACTGCTTTCCTGCTGTTTTTTGATTTAGATCCCCAAAATTTGTTAGTTGCTTTATCAAAACCTAAAGTCTCCAAACCTTCAACCTTTTTAGTCATCTCTCCTTCCCCTTTCTTATAGTATTCATCAACTATCTGCTCAATCGCTACCAATCTCACTTTATTATTCTTTCTAACCAATACTGGTGTATCTCCTGTAACTGAAGCCCCGACACCTACTAACATTTCCATAAACTCCGATCCTGCCATTGAAAAGAAAGATACATTTGCTTCTCCTGCCACCGCTTTGGCCAAAAGCGTCTTTCCCACTCCAGATGGTCCTACCAAAAGTACTCCTTTTGGAGTCCTAGCCCCCATCTTCTGATATTTTTTCGGATTTTTCAAAAAATCAACTACTTCCTGCAAATCATCTTTGGCCTCCTTGACTCCCGCCACATCCTTAAAAGTTAAATCTAGCTTACCCTTCACAAACAGTTTTGCATTTGATTTACCAAAGCCAAACATACCCCCACCCCCTCCCATTCCCCCACTTTTCTTCATAAACCACAATAATACCAATATTGGCAATCCCACCATCAAAAATATGTTAAGAATGTCTCCAAACAGTTTCATGCCTTGTCTATTTTCTATTCTTACATTAAGGCTACCCAGATCTACTCCCTCGTTTTGCAAAATTTCTACAAATGAGCTGTCTCCTTCTTTTGAAGCTATCAACACCTTTCCGTTTTCCTTCAAAGTTAAAAAAAGTTGATTGTCTATTACCACCACCTCTTCTACTTCATTTTTCTTAATAACATCGACTGCCTCACTTATACCAATCTGCATATCTTCCGGCAAAAGCGACGATACCACTGTCGACAATATCAAATATCCAACCAAAAGATATATGACTAATTTCATCACAAACTTTGGCCCAATTATTATTTGCTTTACCTTTGCACCAGCCGGCAACTTATCCAATATCTCTTTCGGTATTTTACCTTTGCCCTGTTTTACCTTCTTGCCTTTAAACATCTCTATTATCTTCATAGCTTATATTCTACCATCCAACACAAGCTCAGTCCCTATATTTCCCATACCAATAAATCAAGTCTGCAATATTCACTCCACCTTCGCAGTCAAAATTTGCTCCTTGATCATTGCTTCCACTTCAACTTGTAAAGACAAATAAAAAAATTAAAACCGCAATGAAGTTCTGCCCTCTGCAAATTGACGGATTAAAGCGTTTAACAATGTTTGATATGGAACATTGCTTCTTTTCGCTTTGGCTTTTACTTTGATCAAATCTCCCTGATTAACTCGAATCGTTATTCTTTTTGTTTTTTGCAATTGTTCATAGTTTTTTACTGCTTCTTTAAAAAGCCTTTTGGTGTAGCTTAGATCAGAAGTGCTGACAAATTCTTCTCTTTCCAAGGCTTCTTCAATTCTTTTTTCTTGTTTATTTAATTTTAGATTAGTTTTGTTCATTGTTTATTTCCTCTTTAAATATTTATTTGTTAATATTTTACTCGGATAGACTGTTTTTAGAAAAATTATTTTTTTTCTTTTATCAATTACATAAGGTACGGCATAAATATAATTTTTAATTTTAATTATTAAGATTCTTTGTTTTGGATATTTTTTTCTATTTTTGTGTTTTAAGTCATCTAAGACTCTGTTATTTTTAATGGCGTCAATTACTTCTTGAAAGCTGACACCTCTGGTTTGTTGAAGTAACAAATTTTTTTCTTCGCTAAACTCTATATTCAACTTCACTGTTTATATTTTATCACTGTGTACATCCACAGTCAATACACTAAATAAAACCGAAAACCACCATTTTTATTTACTAATTACCACTCCTATAAACTCCATACCAAGTTA
>CAZBXB010000006.1:14386-27236 GCA_964496075.1 uncultured Gammaproteobacteria bacterium | reverse complement strand
CATCGGTAAAGCTCTTATCATGGAGGACGCGGATAAGCTTGCGCTTAAGGTCGTCTCTGCCCCCATACCGGTCAAGCAGTTCCCCGTAACAGCCAGGGCTCAGACAAACAGCCATGGCATTGATAGTAAAATCCCGACGGTGAAGATCCTGATGGATAGTTTTTCCCCAGCTAACTTTATCGGGACGACGAAAATCAGTATAAACATCTTCCGATCGATAGGTAGTAATTTCATAAATCTGTCCCCTGCCGACAATGCTAAAAGTACCAAAGTTGTTTTCATAAAAGCTGTTTTTGGGAAAAATGGCTTTCATTTTGGCAGGAGTTAGATTGCTGGCAAAGTCCCAATCTTTAACTTTCTTTTTGATGAGTAGGTCGCGAACGGCGCCACCAACTATGTAAATTTCTCCTCCAGATTGGTGAAAAGTCTGGATAATTTGTTTGACTTTAGTGGGAATTTTAGTAATCAATGACATGGTTTATTCTATCTAAAAGAGGCTTAAAAGGACAGCCCGTGTGTTTCTGTTCGCTGTTAGCAACAAACATGTAATAATAGCTATATGAAAGTGAGACTGAAAAGCAAGGTTGTAATCGATGGAAAAACAGAGCCTGATGAGTTTTTAAAAATATTGCTAAAAAACCGGGGTGTGAAAGAAAAATTCTTAATAAAAACAGACATTGACGATTTAAAGGTGGCCGATTTTGGAATTGACAAGAAAGATTTTAGTCTGGCAGTCAAGATTATAAAAGAGTCTATAGAAAAACAGAAAAGAATCGTAATCTATGGCGATTATGATGTAGACGGCATAACGGCCACAGCCATATTGTGGAGAGCAATGTGGGGCAAAAATAAAAACATATCCCCTTTTGTACCGGATCGAGAGGAGGACGGCTATGGAATAAACTATGAATCTTTTGAAAGATTTTGCAAAAAAAACAAGATTAAAGCTGACCTGCTAATAACGGTTGACAATGGGGTGGTAGCCCAAAAGGAGATTGGCAAAATTAAAAAGGATGGAGTAAAGGTAATAGTGATTGATCATCATAAGAAAAATGCGCAAAAAATTATGTTTGACGGCTTAGTACATAGCACAAAAACTTCAGCCTCAGTATTGGCATATCTGGTGGCAAAGGAAATTGGTAAGACAAATGATATTGACTTGGCGGCATGTGGTTTGGTGGCTGACTTTGGTGATTTGTCGATTGGTGCTAACAGAAATCTAGCTATAGCAGGAATTGATAAACTAAAAAGAAATCCCAACAATGGGCTAGCTAAACTAATGAATTTGGCTGGTGCTAAAAAGGATGATATAAACGAAGACACTATTGGATATGTATTGGGGCCAAGAATAAATGCGGCCGGCAGAATGGAAAGCGCTACTCAAGCCTTAAGACTGCTATGTTTTGACGATGATAAGATTTTGTCAAAATTAGCCAAAACGCTGGAAGAAAACAATAGACAAAGGCAGAATGCACAAAGACTGGCCATGGAAAAAGTTGGTTATAAGACATATAAGAAAAAGATAATTATTGAGACGGGCAAATTTCACCCGGGCATAATTGGCCTAATGGCCGGTAAATTGGCTGAAACAAGTGGCAGACCGGCAATTGTAATTAGTAATATTGACGGGACTTATAAAGGGTCGGCCAGATCAGCGGGAGATTTTGATATTACCACCTTTTTGAGACGGGATGAAAAACTATTTGTATCTTTGGGTGGACACTCGGGGGCGGCCGGGTTTTCAATAAACAAAACAAACTATGCAAAATGGTTGAAAAAGATCGGTAAGAGGATGGAGGATATTAAAATTAACATGAGGAAAACAGATGTAGCGGAAGCAAGCATGAAACTAACAGCGCTAAAAATAGAAAATTACCAGATAGTAGAAAAATTAAGACCCTTTGGTCAAAATAACAGCAAACCCTTATTTTTGTTTAATAAACTTAAAGTAACGGAAGCCAGATTGGTGGGTAATGGCCAGAAACATCTTAAATTAAAATTTGATGACCCAGAAACGGCCAATATTGAAAAGGTGGAAGCGGGTGCAATTGCCTTTGGCAAGGGATTCTTTAAAAAAAATATAGATGAGTGTGAATATGTGAATGTGTTGGCCTATCTAAATTTGAATGAGTGGATGGGAAAAAGAAGTGTAGAACTGCTGGTAAAGGAAATATGGGTATAGTAAAATTGGCAATGAAACGAAGTTTGAATAATCAATTGGCCCAAATGGTAGGAGAGAAAGTTAAAGTGATGGGCTGGATAAACAGTGTCAGGAAACATGGATCGATAGTATTTGCCGACTTAAGAGACAGAAGTGGTTTGCTTCAAATGGTGGGAGGAAAAGATATGGCCGAATTGTCAGCTGAATATGTGGTAGAAGTGGAGGGAAAGGTAAAGGCTAGAGACGAAAAATATTTTAATGCCGACATGGAGACGGGAAAAGTTGAACTCGAGGTTGAAAAAATTAAGCTGATTTCAAAAGCGAGAGACTTGCCTTTTGATGTCAGAAAGCCAGATCTGGATGTCAGTTTACCGGTCATGCTGGACTACAGGGCAGCTTCTTTAAGAAACAAAAAGGTGGCTGACATATTCATACTTCAAGCTGAAATAGTCAAGGCTTTTAGAGAGTACATGTGGTCAAATGACTTTACTGAATTTCAGGCACCAACAATTGTGGCCACAGCCACTGAGGGCGGTTCACAAGTATTTTCGGTTGACTATTTTGATTACAAAGTATATTTGGCTCAAAGTCCACAATTTTATAAACAAATTATGGTATCGGCATATGAAAGAGTTTTTACTTTAGCACATGCTTATAGAGCGGAGCCAAGCGTGACAACTCGACACTTGACTGAATATACCGGTATGGACGTAGAAATGGGTTTTATTGATAGCTGGATGGATGTACTTTTAATGGCTGATGGGCTAGTTAAGCATATATTTAAAACGATATCTGTTAATTGCAAAAATATATTGACGGAATATGGAGTATCTGTCCCAAAAACCGTCAAAGAAACACCTGTGATAAAGCTGGCTGAAGCACAACAAATTATTTTTGATAGAAGCAAAAGAGATATCAGAGGTGAGAGTGATCTTGACCCTGAGGGGGAAAGAGAAATTTGTAGGTGGGCAGAAGAAGAAAAGCAAAGTGAAATTGTATTTATTAGTCACTTTCCTACCAATAAAAGACCTTGGTATACCTATCAAGATCCGGAAAATCCAGAAGAGACTTTAAGCTTTGACTTAATTGGTAAGGGAGTTGAGTGGATTACCGGCGGACAAAGAATACATGATTATGATCAACTAAGAAAAAACATTAAGAAAATGGGGGCAAATCCGGATGATTTTGAAATCCCCTATCTTCAAGCTTTTAAATACGGAATGCCGCCTGAGGGTGGTTTTTGTATAGGACTAGAGAGAATGACTCAAAATATTTTGGAGATGGAAAACGTTAGACAGGCAACATTATATCCAAGAGATATGGAAAGAGTAGATGTCAGACTGGCTTCGATTAATTCAGCTAAAAATGAAAGAAAAGAAAAGAAATAAATTTGTTTGGGTCTTTTTTGGCTTGATAATAATATTAGCCGTAAGTGGTGGAATGTTTTTAATAAAACCAGATAATCAAACAGAGGAACTGACGAGCAACTTTGTTCACCCATTGACACCGATTGTCGACAATAAAGCGAGTTTAAAATTGGGGGCACAATCCTTTATTGTAGTAGATGTTGATACAAACATTGTCTTGGCTCAAAAAAATATTGACCTAAGAATATATCCGGCTTCAACGACAAAACTAGTAACGGCCATGACGGCTTTAAATGTGTTTCCTCTTGATGAGACAGTTAAAACAGTAGAGTATCCGGAAGGGAAAAATATGGAACTGGTCAATGACGACGAACTAAGTGTCAGAGATTTGGTGGAGGCGATATTGATAGATTCAGCCAATGATGCCGCTTATAATTTGGCCAATCATCATTCCGGCGGAGTGGTTGGCTTTATAGCTGAAATGAATAAGTTGGTGGAAAAATATGGCTTAAAAAATACGCATTTTACTAACTTTGACGGCATACACAATCAAAACCACTACTCGTCTGCCTATGATTTGGCTCAAATTGCCCGATTGGCTCTAAAAAATAAGGTTATTACTGAATCGGCTAAGATTAGGAGCAAAGAAATAACAAGTAAGCTAGGGAATAAATATCTACTGGAGACAACCAATGAACTACTGGGGAGTGTAGCCGAAATTGAAGGCCTAAAGACAGGGTGGACACCCGAAGCCGGAGGCTGTTTTATTGGGTTGATTAGAATGAGGGATAAATTAGTATTAAGTGTGGTATTAAATAGCCAAGATAGGTTTGCAGATACACAAAGGGTGGTAGATTGGCTTAAAAAATCTGTTAGCTGGCAAGATTATCTGGTAGAAATTTGAGCCGGATCAACAGCTGATACATAGGCGATAAAATTTGAATCTCCCTCAAAGACGTAAATGGGCTGGAGAAAGTTGGTTAGATTGGTTGGTTCGTAATAAGCCAGATAAACATTTCTAATAGTAATAGAGCTGTTTTGACTGTCCCGGCTAGGCCAATATTGACCAGCTTTTAAATCATCCCAAGCACGGTCGATAGTTCTAAGAGGATAGGTTGAAAAAGACTGCCTATCTATGGGTGTATATTTGTAGGAAACGTCAATTATCCTTTTGGCCTCGACCGAAGAAGCACTAATCAGAATAGAAATTGGAGGTGAGTCGGGATTGCTGGAGACAACCGGATACTTTTCATCAAGTTTTTGCCTGTCAAATTCAACCTTAGTAGCGTTGGCTTCTGAAAAAGAAGAGACTTTTTTAATAGCTTGAGAGCTTATTTGCCAATAGGTAATGGTTTGACTGCCTTCTTCCAGATCATTGGGGAATTTATTGGCAGAATCGAGGAAGTTTTTGGACAAACTGACGGCTTGTTTATCATCAGGCAAGTTTTTTGAATTGATTAGGATTTGGTCATTTTTGTAAGGATAACTTAGAAGAAAGCTACCGTCTAAAACATTCATAGTTAAGGTTTGATCAAGGTCAGCTTTGGTAAATTGATAAACACCTGTCTTGACTTCGACCGGTTTACTATAGAAACCGAGATTGTTGGCTGTCTGAGTATCGGTTTCCAGGGCAGTTAGAGTAGAAATTGGGCGGTAAATAACATAAACTTTGGCTTGACTGGGGAATTTTGGAAATGAATCTTTGGCTAGCTCGAGAGTGAAGTTTTTGGTTTCAAATTGTTTTTGAGGGAAAACAATAGCTGGCATAGGACCAAACTTGATATCCGGAGGAGTGGGACGGGCGATGCGATAAGCTCTGATGGCGGCCACTAAGCCGGACCAGATAAGAGCTAAAGCTATGACGCCAATAGAGCCAAACTTAATTACATTTCTGGCAATATGGGCTGTCTTGGTCAAACTTGACATAGATTAAGTATAAAGCAATTTGCTGAAAAATTGCATCCATATCTCTAATATGTGTAACTAGTGCAAGATAGTTGATCTCCCCTCTTAATCTTGCTATAATTTCAATTAATTTAGAACCAAGAATCAACAGCGATTCTTTACTAAGTTCTAATTGTTCTTTGAAATAATATTCGGTTGTCGTGTGATAGTTGGCCATCTCAACGATGAGGTGGAAAAACTATAAACATCCAAGAAGATCCTTGAAAGAGAATCTTTAAGAACCGAGGATATCTGATTATTCCCAGTTACCTAATTGGCGTTTCTGTCTTAATTGACAGCTAAAAGCCACTAATCCCAAAGGGATTCAATAAAAAGGTAACAGGATAATTCAAACTATCCGAAGATCTTACTAAGATTACTCCCACAAGCGTCGAGGCCCGATTGGCGGGAAACTGATTATTTAATCCAATTGTGGATTAAATCTGATCAGATCACCTTTTCATTGGCTCGAAAGGAGCGAAAAATGCCAGATCCAAGGATTCCGGGGAAGTACATTCCGGGAATTCGCACGAGCGACCCACACGAAAGTTCGGGTCATCCGGAAACTCACGTGGACATTGAGTTCATTCCAGGTCGTCTTCCGGGGCAATTGCCTTTGCCATACCCGAAAATTCATGTGCCGGTGAGGGGCCCAGGTCCCGGTGAACCAGGTCGATAGCAGTTAGGCTCATGCGAAACAACTGAATAAGTGGTAAATAGAAAGAAGATTGTCACCCATGGTGATATGCATATGGCCACTATGCTAGGCAAAAACCCAATCTTCTTTCTTCTCTCTCTTTAATTACCTGATCATTTGCTAATATAAACTATAGGAGGAGGCGAAATATAAATATGAAAAAGAATCAAAAAGATAATCAAGGCTCGAATAAACAATCGAACTATTTTGACGGCACTGCTGGACCGGAAGAATTAGCTCACCTTCAAGACTTAATCGAAAAGTTAACCGATAAAGAGTTGTCAAACTTAACAAAAAAGGTGGGCATAAAGTTCTCCGACCCTGATAAAGAAATATCAAGGCAAAATTGTGAAATAGTTATTGACGAAGCTGACAGAGAGGATTTTTACAGAGAGTATCGAAAAATAATAAGTAAATAGGTAGCTATTGACAAACATAGATAACCAGACATCATATTCATTGGAGACGAATGATAAAATAAGGCATGATTAGAACCAGAATGGCGCCGAGTCCGACAGGTGAACTGCATGTTGGTACGCTTCGAACAGCTTTGTACAGTTGGGCGTATGCCAAGAAAAATAATGGAAAATTTGTGCTAAGAATTGAGGACACAGATCAAGCCAGGTTGGTGGAAGGGGCAACAGATAGAATCATGAAAGATTTAAAAGACTGTGGTATTAGTTGGGACGAGGGGCCATATATACAAACTGAAAGACTTGATATTTATCAAAAATATATAAAGGAACTAGTGGATAAGGGTTTAGCCTATTATTGCTTTTGTACTAAAGAGAGATTGGAAGAAATGCGACAGGTACAGAAAAAAGCTAATAAATTACCCAAATATGACCGACAGTGTTTAAATCTGTCTAAAGAAGAAATAGAAAAGAGACTAAAGGCGGGCGAAAAATATGTAATCCGGCTAAAAGTGCCGGAAAATGAAGTAATCGTGTTTGATGATGTGATTAGAGGAGAGATAAGAATAAATAGTAGAGATATTGATGATCAGGTGCTAATAAAATCTGACGGCATACCGACTTATCATTTTGCAGTAGTGGTTGATGATCACTTAATGGAAATCACACATATATTTCGAGGTGAAGAGTGGATCAGCTCAACGCCAAAGCAAATTATCTTGTATAAGTATTTTGGTTGGGATATACCTGTTTTTGCCCATTTGACGGTACTATTAGATCCAAGTCATAGCGGTAAAATGAGTAAAAGGAGAGGATCAGTATTTGTCAGGCAATTTTTGGACGAAGGATATTTACCGGAGGCATTAGTAAATTTTTTAATGCTTTTGGGTTGGAATCCGGGGACTGATAGGGAGATATTTAGCTTAGATGAATTTGTTGGTGAGTTTAGTCTGGAAAAACTACACAGAAGCGCGCCGGTATTTGATAGAAAGAAGCTGGATTATTTTAATGGTTATTATATTAGAAAACTTAGTGATGAAGAGCTGACACAAAGATTAGTCCCCTACTTTGAAAAAGCTTTTGGAAAAATTGATATTGGTAAACTTGAGAAATTAGTGCCACTGATCAAAGAAAGAATAGTGACGCTAAAAGAAGCGGTTGATTTGTGTGAATATGTATTTACTAAAGTCGAATATGACAAGAAACTAGTAGGTCAAAAAGAGATGCTAACAGAAGCTTTGAAATTTATGGAAGGGGCGGATTTTGATGATATTGAAAAGCTGCAAAAAGATTTGGTTAGTATGGTAGATGGTAAGAAGTGGAATCGAGGGGTTTTCTTTATGGCTTTTAGAGTGGCTATAGCCGGTAAATCGATTACTCCACCCATTGTTGAGACTTTACCGATAATTGGCAAAGACATGGTCTTAGAAAGGCTAAAACAGGCCTTAGAATAGAAGAAAAGAGGAAAGGACTGACATAAATAGAGTGTAGAAGGAAAAATACCAAAGTTTGTGAGCGATAGTGATTTTCTTAAGAATGTTAAGTGATAAAAGGCCGACTAAAAAACAGACCAAAAAGGGAAGAGCGTAGACGGAAAAATAAGACAAAGTTAAGCCTTTTGACAATGATAAGACAAGAGCACCCAGCGAACTGGGGATAAACAAGTAAAATGAGTAATTAAAGGCATCTGTAGCTGATAAACCCAAGGCAAGACAGGCAAATATGGTGACGCTTGAGCGAGATACACCCGGAAAGACAGCCAGAATTTGGATAAGGCCAATGATAATAGCTTTAGAAAGATTGATCTTGTGTTTATTTGGCTTTATAAATTTGGTGGAAAAGAGAACAATAGACGTCAGTAAAAATCCCAAGACAACGATAATTGGAGACTCGAATATTTGATCAAGTTGATGCTCGGCAATAAGGACAAAGAAGATAAGTGGCAAAACCGAGGCGATTAAATAAGGTGTGTGCTTAATAATATCTATGATTTTTTTTCTAAAAAAAACAAGCACTGAAAGTAAGCTAGCCGTATTTAAGAAAATATCTAAAATAAGCGGGTTTGAAAAACCGGTTAGATGTTGGACTAAGTTGAGATGACCGGACGAGGAAATAGGCAGAAACTCGGCAATAGCTTGAATTAAGGCCAATATATATATAATTGGAGTTGGCATTAACAATTTTACCTCTTGGGTGATTGTTTTTGTCTTCTGGATTTTCCGCCAGTACCTATCATACGTCTTTGTCTGACCCGAGCGTCAACTGTCAGGAGTTTTTCAGCTTTGAGGGCCGGGTGATATTTTTCATTAAGCTTGTCTAAGGCTCTGGCGATAGCTAGCTTAAGAGCGTCAGATTGACCAACTTTTCCACCACCTGTAGCTTTAGCTTCAAAGTAATATTTGCCTTCGGTTTTGGTGGATACAAAAGGAGACATTACATTTTTGAGACCCTTAGCAAGATGAAAGTATTTGGTGAGTGCTTGGCCATTGACCAAAGATTCACCTTTACCCGTAAACAGTTTGACGGTAACTACGCAAGATTTTCGTCTACCGACAGTAAAGATATATTTTTTAGTTGATTTTCTTGGCATTTTTTAGTTTATCCGAATACTTGTGTTGATCGGTTTTGAAAACTTTTAAGCGATTAAGTCTAGGTTTTCTAAGTTTGTTTTTTGGTAACATGTTGGCAACCGCCATCTTAATAACCTTAGTAGAATCTTTAGCCATTTGAACTTTAAGAGTAATCTCTTTTAGACTACCAGGATAGCCACTGTGGCGATAATAAATTTTTTGTTTGAGCTTATTACCGGTAACCAGAATGTTGTCAGAGTTGATAGCAATAACGTAATCGCCCCAATCATGATTTAAACTTTGATCAACTTTATCTTTACCCATAAGAAGATTTGCAATTTTGGTGGCTATTCTACCTAAAGTTTGAGTACTTAGATCTACCAGATGCCAGGATCTGATAATTTTTTCTGCAGGTACAATGGTGGTCTTGTTTAAAGATTTCATTTTTTAGCCTTTTCAAGCTTTTTAGCTTTAGTATCCTTTTTATCTTCTTTCTTAAGACTAAAATCAATTGGTTTAGTAAAAGATAACTTGGCCATGGGGGCATCATCACCAAGTCGATTACCGGTTTTGACTAAACGGGTAAAATTTGATTTAGTATCGGGAAAGGCGGTAAGAATGGCTTTTTCTACTTGAGACACCCAGCTTCTATCCTGAAGATAGCGGTACATATATCTTTTGCTACTTAGATCAGCCTTGACAGCTTGATGACAAAATCTTTCGACAAGAGGAATCAAAGCTTTGGCTTTGGCGTAAGTAGTACGAATTGAACCGTGAATAAGGAGACTTCTCAATAGGTTTTTAAAAAGAGCAGTTCTTTGTTTGGAAACCCTACCTAATTTTTTGCCTTTGATTCTATGTCTCATTATTTCCAAATATAACCACTATCTTTAAGCCATTTCTCAATGGTTTTGATTGATTTTTCGCCAACATTTTTGGCTTTTCTAACTTCGAGCCTGCCGGCCTTTTGAAGGTCGTCAATGGTGTTGAAACTAGCTTTCTTTAGAGCATTGGTGACTCTTAAGGGTAGCTCTATTTCTTCAACAGAAATATCGGCGGCTTTATTGATAGGACCTGAGTCGACCATGACTATTTCTTCTTCGTATTCCTTTGGACTGGCAATTTGAGATAGAGATGATACTAAATCAGTAGCGGCTTGTTTGATAGCGACCTGAGGATCAACTGAACCATCGGTCCATAGCTCTATAATAAGTGTGTCAAAATTGGTTTTCTTACCTTTTCTGGTAGGTTCAACTGCATAATTGACTTTAATAATTGGAGTAAAAGTTGAATCAAGTATAATTTCACCAACAATATCGGTTTTTTGTTCCTTGGCTAGAGTATAACCATAGCCTTTTTCTACAGTCATTTCGATGTCAAGACTGGCTTTGGCATCAGTGATGGTGGCAATAATTTGATCGGGATTGGCAACTTTACAAACATCAGTATCTGCAATATCGCCAGCCGTAACAAGACCCTTGCCCTTTTTTGATAATTTTAGGACAACCGGTTCGTCATTGTCGTAAGTAAACTTAATTTGTTTGAGGTTTAGAGAAACCTGGATTAAATCTTCCTTGATACCAGGCAGAGTAGTGAAAAGATGATTGGCACCATCAATTTTAATTCTAGTAATAGCGGCACCGGGGATAGAAATAAATAAAATTCTTCTGAGACAGTTACCAAGAGTATGGCCAAAACCACCGTATATTGGTGTAAATTCAAACTTACCGTAATCGGCTTCGTTTTTTATGACCTTAAAATTAAATTTGTTTACCTGCATGTTTCTCCTTTTATCTTGAATAATATTCAATAATTAAATTTTCTTCAAAATCTTGTGGTATATCCTTCCTTTTGGGAAGATTGATGATTTTGACAGTATAAGTAGCTTTATCAAGTTCCATCCAGATTGGAGCCTTAAAGTCCTTTTCTGTGGCTTTGATATCCATATCTTTAAGTTTTTTGTCAGCTTTAAGAGAAATGATATCGCCAACATTAACCTGATAGGAACTAATGTTTAGGATTTTACCATTAACTTGGACTTTTTTGTGACTTATCAATTGTTTGGCGGCTGATCTTGAAGCAGCTAGACCGGCTTGAGCTAAAACATTATCAAGTCTGGTTTCAAGCTGAATTAAAAGATTTTCACCCAAAAGACCTGTCATATCTTTGGCAGACAGGAAATAGTTCTTCATCTGTCTTTCTAAAACGCCATAGAATCTCTTAACTTTTTGTTTGGCTCGAAGTTGAATACCATAAGCAGATGGCCTTGATGCTCTTTTGAGACCGTGCATTCCGGGAGGAACAGCCCCTTTCTTTTCGATAGGACATTTGGACGAGTAGCATCGGATGCCCTTAAGATAGAGCTTGACGCCCTCTCTTCTGCATAATCGACATTTAGTATGTAAAGTATCTCTTGCCATTAGACTCTCCTTTGTTTTGGTGGCCTAGGACCATTGTGTGGAATTGGAGTAATATCAGAAATCATTTCGATTTCATAATCCTTGTTACCACGCAAAAACCGTAGGGTTGCATCTCGGCCGACGCCGGGACCGTTAATAAAAACTGACAGATGTTTTATTCCAAATTTCTTGGCATTTTCTAGGGCCCTGGCTAAAGTATTTGAAGCCGCAAAGGGGGTTGATTTTTTGGCGCCTTTAAAGCCAACGTTGCCGGCCGACGCCCAGGTTAAAACATTACCTTTTGGATCGGTAATTGTAGCGATGGTATTGTTAAAAGTAGCTTTGACGTAAAGTCTACCTTGAGCAAAATTCTTGACAGCTGTGGATTTTTTTTTCTTAATTACTTTAGGCATAATTTTTTTATTTGGTAGATTGGGCAGCCTTTTGCTGTTGTTCTATTTTGGCCCAGGCTTCTTTTGACAGAGCTCCGACTGTTTTCTTTTTGCCTTTGGTGGTTCTGGCATTAGTTTTAGTTCTCTGACCACGAACAGGTAAACCGACTAAATGCCGGATGCCTCGATAACTTCTAATTGATTTTAATCTGTTAATATTTTCCCTAATCTCTTTTCGAAGATCACCTTCTGTCCTGACGGTGTCTAAAGCTTTAATAATGTCGCCAACTTCTTCTTTGGTAAGCTGGTTGACTCGTTTGTTGGGATCGAGTTTAATTGACTTTAAAACGCCGTTGACGTTGACCCGACCAATACCATATATCTTAGTAAGTGCATAGGCAATTCTTTGATCATCCGGTATGTTTACACCTGTAATTCTCATTAGCCTTGTCTCTGGTTGTGTCTTTTGGTTGAACATATAATACGCACAACGCCTCGCCTTTTGACGACTTTACATTTTGGACATCGACGCTTGACGCTTGATTTAACCTTCATAGACTTGAATATTGTACCCTAAAAGATTGGCAATATCAAAGATTAGAAAATAGTTAATTTCGGTAAACAATACGGCCTTTTTGACCATCAGGACTAAGAACTACAGAGACAACATCACCGGTGATGATTCTGATATGATGAAGCCTGAGCTTACCAGCCAAATAAGCGATGATTAGCTGGCCTGTTTCTAGCTCTACTCTAAAAAGAGTGTTAGGTAACACTTCTGTAACGGTACCGCTGACGGTATTATCATCTTTTGCCATAGATTATTATTTTCCTTTTTTTGATAAATTATTAATTTTTAAACAAATATCATCAAAAATTGGTTGAATTGGCCTATTGCCATCAACTT
>CAZBXB010000006.1:0-14286 GCA_964496075.1 uncultured Gammaproteobacteria bacterium | reverse complement strand
GGCGATTAATTTAGCCTGAGTGCTTTTGCCACAACCGGAAGGACCGATGATAAATAAATTTAAACTCATATTAGAAAGCGAACTCATCGTAGTTGTACATTTGAATAGCGTTTTCGACTTTTCTGCTTAATTCTATTATAACGGAAATGACAATTAGTACACTAGTACCACCGATGGTAAGAGTTGATATACCGGTAAAGTTTTGAACAATGGAAGGTAAGACGGCGACAAGACCAAGAAAGAAAGCGCCAACAAAAACAACTCGATTGATAAGAAAAGATAAGCGTTTTTGAGTAGATAAGCCCGGTCTGATGCCGGGAATAAAAGCGCCTGACTTTCTGAGGTTGTCAGCAATATCTTCCGGCTTAAAGACAACCGAAGAGTAGAAAAAAGTAAAAATGAAAACCATTAGGAAATAAAAGATGATATAAACAATAGATGAGGGGGCTAAATATAATAAAATAAATTGAGAAACTTGTTGAATAACCGGATTTTGAACTTTAGTTAGGAACTGGGCGATCATGGAAGGGGCGGAAGCAAGAGAAACGGCGAAAATGATGGGCATAACACCAGTAGTGTCAATCTTGATAGGCATAAAGGTTTGCTGTCCCCTTTTGGCGTAGTGGATGGGGACTTTTAAGACAGCCTCCTCGATAAGAACTATAAAAAAGATCATAACTAAGGCTAAAAGAGCAAAGACTAGTAAAGAGAATAGGCTACCAGTGTTGGCAAGATCGGTGTTTTGAAAAGTTTTTAGGGCAGAAACCGGTAGACGGGAAATAATACCGGCAAAAATGATGGTAGAAGTACCGTTGCCTAAGCCATATTCATCAATAAGCTGACCTAAAAAAATCATAACCAATGTACCGGTAATAAGACAGACAACAAAAGTGATAAGAGTAATGGGATCAAGTTTGCCAATGAGACCCTGAGACTGAAGCAAGGCATAGACAGCAAAAGATTGAATTAAAGATAAAGGAATGGTGGCAATTTTGGTGTACTGAGCCAGTTTGGCCCGGCCATACTCGCCTTCTTTGGATAACTCCTCGATTTTTGGACTAACAAAACTTAAGAGTTGAAACAAAACCGAAGCATTAATATAAGGGTTTAGACCAAGAGCGATGATAGAAAAATTAGCTAAAGTACCACCAGAAAACATGTCGAGCAGGGACAATAGTTGACTTTGTTGGAAAAACAGAGATAAAAGTTGATTGTTGACGCCGGGAACAGGGATGTGAGCCAGAAATCTGAAGAATACGAGAATAGCCAGAGTATAAAGAAGTCTAGTTCTTAAGTTTTTAATCGAAAAGATTTTAAACATTAAATAATCTTACCACCCGCTTTTAATATTTTATGCTTGACTGTTTGTGATGATTTTATGGTGTTGTCTATAATTAGTTTTTTTGTTAGCTCGATTTGGCTTGAAAGTATCTTTATTTGGCAGTTTTTTAGTTGCTTTGGAGATACTTTGGTGGCTTTTGATAATGTTTTGATAGAAACTGTATCACCATCTTTGAAATATTTGTCAATTTGGGATAATCGAAAAAGAATGGTAGCATCACCAAAAGGATTGTTTCGACCTTTTCCCCTTAAGAAGGGTAGTCTTTTTAACCATGATTTTTTAATCTTGCTACCGTCCATAGTTAGGGGTATTTTGTATCTAGCCTTTTGACCTTTGTTACCTCGATTAGTAGTGTGGCCACCAACACCACTACCATAGCCACGACCGATACGTTTTTTTGATTTTGTGACGTTCTTTTTTAAATTAGATAAGGTGTTCATATTATTTTTTTAACAAAGAAAGAGCCTTGAGGGTTGTCCAAACGTTGATTGATTTATTTTTGGAACCAATAATTTTTGATGCAATATCCTGGATGCCTGCAGCTTCGACGACAATTCGAACCGGGCCACCGGCAATAACACCACTACCTTTTTTACCCGGCCTGATGAGAACTATGCCGGCTTTGAATTTGGTTTTGATCATGTGAGGAATAGTACCGTTGACAATAGGGACAACGATCATCTTTTTTTGAGCCTTTTGGACTGCCTTCTTGATAGCATCAGCTACATTTTTGGCTTTACCAAGGCCAACACCGACTTTGCTTTTCTTGTCACCGGAGACAACTAAAGCAGTAAAAGAAATCTGATTGCCACCTTTGGTCTTTTTGGAGACTCTTTTAATTTCGACAACCTTGTCGTCGTATTTTTTTTCCGGTGTGTTTCGATTTTGATTATATGGTGCCATATTAGAAATTTAGGCCAGCTGCTCTGGCAGCCTCGGCAAATGATTTAACACAACCATGATAAATATGACCACCTCGATCAAATTTGACCTTGGTGATATTCTTTTTTAGACTAAGTTTGGCTATTTTAGTACCAACAAGTGCAGATATTTCTTGTTTGGGTAGTTTCTTTTTTAACATAGATGAGTGATAAGCGGCCTTAACATTACCCGTCTTTGAATCAATGATTTGAGCAAAAATATGTTGATTTGATTTGTAAAAAGCCAGTCTGGGAAGGCCGGGAGAGATCCTTTTTAGCTTCTGTCTAACTCGCATTTTTCTTTTTAGTTTAATTGGTATGTTTTTCATGTAATTTAGGCTTCTGTTTTGGCAGTTTTACCCGGCTTTAATTTAATAAACTCATCTTTGTACCTGATGCCTTTGCCTTTGTATGGCTCGGGAGGTCTGACTTTTCGAATATTACTGGCCAGTTGACCAACTTTGGCTTTATCAATACCGGTAATGTTTATTTTTGTATCAGCATCGACGGTGACAGTAATACCCTGAGGGATGATAATATCAACAGGCTTAATAAAACCAACGGTCAGAGATATTTTTTGATCAGAGACAGCAGCTTTATAACCAGTTCCAAGAATCTCAAGATTTTTTTGCCAAGGAGTTTGCAACCCGGTAATCATGTTTTGAATAAGAGCTCTAATGGTACCATGGTTTGACTTGACCTTTTTTGCTTCTGATAGTCTGGTAACAGTAATGACATTATCCTTAATATCAAGCTCTATTTGAGAAGGAATAGTTAATTGAAGTTGATCTTGAGAATTTGAAACAGTAAGCTGTCTACCGGAAAGACTGACAGTCATAGCTGAAGGAATAGTGATGGGAAGTTTGCCGATTTTTGACATGTTACCAGATTTGGGCAATCAACTCGCCACCTTGACCAGCCTTTTGGGCTTGTCTTTGATTCTTCAAGCCACCGCTGGTTGAAATTATAATTAGAGCCTCGGGTCTGTTGCCCCAAGGGATATTTTGTGAATGACAATAAATTCTTCTGCCCGGTTTGGAATAAATCTTTAAACCTGACATAACAGGGATGTTGTTGTTATAGATGAGATTAAGGTTAATTTGCTTTTTACCGTCATCTTCGGTGACAGTATAGTCTTTAATAAAATTATTGGCCTTAATAAGGTCGGCTAAAGCAATTATAAAGTTTGAAGCAGGTGCAGTGACTTGCTTCTTGCCTGCTTGATAAGCATTTTTTATTCTGACTAGAAGATCAAGTGATGGATAGTGCATATTACCAGCTGGATTTTCTAACTCCAGGCAATAAACCTTTAACGGCTCTTTCTCTAAAACAAAATCTACACAGACCGAAAAATCTTATAAAAGCACGAGGACGACCGCAGACAGCGCAACGGTTAACTTTTTGACTACTGAATTTTGGTTTTCTTTTAGCTTTGGCTATTTTTGATTTATCGGCCATGGTTATTTTTCAAAGGGTAATCCTAGAGCGGATAATAACATTTTTGCCCTATCTTGAGAAGAGGTAGAAGTCACCAGAGTAATCTGGATTGTCCTGATTTGACTAATTTTGTTAAGGTCAATTTCGGGAAAGTATGTTTGATCTCTGATGGTCATATTGTAGTTACCAGATCCATCAAAAGAGCTGGTTTTAAGGCCTTTAAAATCTCTTAAACGAGGTAAAACAATGTTAAAGAGTTTTTCAATAAAATCGTACATATTAGTACCTCTTAAAGTAACCTTAAGAGCCAAAGGGTCACCTTTTCTGATTTTAAAGTTAGCTTCGGACTTTTTGGCTAGAGCGACTGTCGCCTTTTGGCCTGTAATAGCGCTAATTTCTTTGGTGGCTACTTCCAATGAATCCTTATTAGTGCCGGCATCCGGGATGCGACAATTAATGACAACTTTTTTGAGTACGGGAACCGTGTTAATATTTGGCTTACCCATTTGAAGCCAGAGTTGTTTTTTGATGGTTTGTTTAAATTGTTGACTTAACATGTTTATTTAGTTTTTTTAACTGTTTTGGTCGATTTTTTAAGTTTAACTGCTTTATCAATTGGTTGGCCACATTTACGACAGGCCCTTATTTTTTTGCCTGTTTTTTCGTCCTTAGAATAAGATACTTTTGTGGTTTTTTTACAGGATGGACAGACAAGAGCCAGCTTGCAAACATGAAGAGGAACTTCTCTGTCGATAATGCCACCTGGTTTACCCTGAGAGGCCTTAATGTGTTTTTTAAACATATTAACTCCTTTAACAAGAGCTTTGTCTTTTTTGGGGAAAATGGTGACTATTTGACTAGTTCTACCCTTGTCTTTTCCCAACATGACTTTGACAGTATCGTTTTTTTTGAGTTTCATGTTAATAAACCTCCTTGGCCATAGAAGAAATTTTGTTAAAACCCAGTTGTTTGATTTCTCTGGCAATTGGTCCAAATATCCTAGTACCGCGTGGATTATTTTGACCATCAATGATAACACCAGCATTGTCGCTGAAGCGAATGTATGATCCGTCCTTTCTTCTGACTTCTTTTCGAGTCCGGACGATAACCACCCTAACCTTGTCTTTCTTTTTGACAGTAGAATTGGGGACAGCCATCTTGACAACAGCCAAAACTATATCACCAATAGTGCCTTTTTTGTGATGAAAACCGCGATAAACATGGATGACTTGCATTCTTTTGGCACCAGTGTTGTCAGCCGGAACTAATATACTTCTAAGTTGGACCATGTTATGATTTTTTAATAATTTTTAGAGTGGTAAATCTTTTTAGGCGACTAATCGGCCTGGTTTCTTTAATTAAGACTTGATCACCGAGGCGTGCTTCCAAATTATTTTGAGCATATACTTTATGCTTTTTGGTGACAATTTTTTTGTAAACCGGATGGCGATATTTACTGGTGATGACGACAACGATAGTAGAGGTCATCTTATCTGAGGTGACCGTACCTACGAATGTTTTGCCGACTATTTTAGTTTTTTTAGCTTTTGGGCTCATGTTGTTTTTGACTTATTAAGGTAGTAAAGTAGGCAATTTTGTATCTATTTTTTTTAAACAGAGAGGTATCCTGTGTTTGACCCAAGCTTTGTTTAATTCTAAGTTGAACCAAATTAGCTTTAACAATTAGCATTTCTTTAGCTAGCTGGTCAACCGTCATTTTTTGGTATTTGATTTTATCAGATTTTTTCATTGTTTTTTATTGTCTTTCAATAATTTTAGTTTTAAAGGGTAGTTTTGAACCGGCGATTTCTAAGGCTCGATAAGCAATGTCTTTGGGTATACCAGATATTTCGTAAATGATTCGACCTGGCTTGACGACGGCAACGTAGCCTTTGACATCACCTTTGCCAGCACCTAAGGGGGCACCGGCACCTTTTTCGGTAATAGGTTTGTCGGTAAAAATTCTTATCCATATCTTAGCCTTTCGCTTGGTATTGTGAGCTATTGCCCGCCTACCGGCCTCAATTTGGTTGGGAGTAACCCATTTGCAGGTTAAACATTTAAGGCCATAATCTCCAAAGGAAATAAGACTGCCCTTAGACATACCCCGCATTTTACCCCTAAATTGTTTTCTAAATTTAACTTTTCTTGGTTGAGATAGCATGTTATAGATTGACGTAAACTTTTATACCGATATAACCTGATCGGGTCAGGGATGGGGCTTCGTAATAATCTAGATTGGCCTTAATTGTGCTTAAGGAAACCTTACCTTGAGAAAATTTTTCAACCCGGGATATTTCAGCGCCATTAATACGGCCAGACAGGACAATTTTAACACCTATGGCACCGGAGGCCATGGCTCTTTCCATAGCAGAAATAACAACACGCCTGTAAGACATTCTTTTTTTGAGTTGGTAAGAAATTTTTTCGGCAATAAGTTTGGCAGAAAGGTCCGGTGTTTTGTACTCTTCAACCTGGATATCAATATTTTTAGCTTGGGTAATGTCCGGAATCATACGACTTAAGGCAATCTTAATACCATCTAGCTCTTTACCGCCTCGACCGATGACCAAGCCCGGCCTGGCAACTAATAGTTCTATTTTTAATCTTTTATTAAATCTTTTGATATTTATGCTGACAATACCAGCAAAATAACATTTGTTTTCAATATATTTTCTGATTGTTTCGTCCTCTAAAATTAACTTAGGATAGTTTTTGGCATCAGCATACCAAGAAGAAAGCCAAGTTGGGCCTTCTTTTGTTTTGGCCAGTCTAAATACTGTTGGATTAACTTTTTGACCCATTTTTTTAAATTTCCAATTTACAATATTCAATTTTCAAGTAATTTAAAAACCTGAATTGATTATTATTTAAATTTATAAACTTCATTACTTATTTCCTTTAATAAATATGGTTAAGTGACTGTGTCTTTTTTGAATTAGGCCTCTGGAAAATCTGGAACTATGAGACTTGTCCATTCTCTTATACCTAATACCGTCTCCAACCAAAATTGAAGCAAAAACCAGACTGTCTTGGACCAAACTGTGGTTGTTGGTGGCATCGGCTATGGCAGTTTTTATGGCTTTGGTTAAAATCCGAGACGATCTGCTATTGGCAATTTGCAAATGATTGAGAGCCACTTGTGGCTTCATCTTTTTGACAAGATTGGCGATCAGTCTTAGTTTTCGTGGAGACATTTTAACATTTTTATCTAAATATCTTATAGTTTTTACTTCAACCTGCTTGGCGACCGGATTGACGGCTGGTGTAGGTTTAGTAGTAGTTTTGTTAGTTTTTAGTGGCATGTTATGTCTTTTCAATTGTTCTTTTAACTACACGGCCGTGACCTTTAAAGGTTCTGGTAGGAGAAAATTCACCTAAATGGTGACCAACCATATCTTCGGTTATATAAACTTTAATAAAGGCTCTACCGTTGTGAACTTCAAAAGTATGACCAACAAAAGATGGTGGAATTTGGCTGGCACGTGCCCAGGTACGGATAGGCTCCTTGACTTTATTGTCAATCTTTTTGACTAGTTTTGGATCAATGTATGGTCCCTTTTTTGCGCTTCTACTCATTTTTTCTTTTTCTTTGTTTAACAATTAATCTGTTGGAATGTTTTTTCTTTTTACGGGTCTTTTTGCCCAGAGCTACTTTACCCCAAGGAGTTTTTGGATGCATACCAATACTGCTTCTACCTTCACCGCCTCCGTGTGGGTGTGAATCGGGATGTTGAGCCACGCCTCTGACTGTTGGCCTAATACCTCGGCGCCTACTATCACCAGCTTTTCTTAGTTTGGTGTTGGCCAGATCGACATTACTTAATTGACCGATAGTAGCTTTAGAATTAGCATGAAATATTCTAACTTCGGAAGAAGGCAACTTAACAGCGACTTTGTCGCCATCGATACTTTCAACGTAGGCAGCAGCACCGGCGCTTTTGACCATTTGGGCACCTTTACCGGGAGTGATTTCGAGACAGTGGATGGGGACACCAACGGGAACATTTTTGAGGTGAAGACAGTTGCCGGGTTTAATATCGGCTTTAGGAGAGTAAATAATGGTATCGCCGATTTTTAGTTTTTGAGGAGCCAAGATATAATTTTTTTGACCATCAGCATAAACAATTAGAGCAACAAAGGCGGTACGATTGGGATCATATTCAATACCAGTAACTTTAGCGGGAATATCGAGTTTGTTCCTGTTCCAGTCGATGTTTCGTAAAAACCTTTTGTGTTGACCGCCTTGGTGTCTGACTGAGATATGACCAGTTGCGTCCCTACCACTTTTTTTCTTTTTGATAGTTAATAATCTATTTTTGTAGTAACTCATTTTTGTTTTTTAACTGTCAAAATATCAATTTTATCCTTAGAAGATAGAGTAATAATTGCTTTTTTGGAATTACCTGACTTAACTTGATTTTTAGTCCTTAAGCTAAACTTTGATCGGCTTCTATCCAGACTGGTGTTGACGGAAAGAGGCTTTATATTAAAAATGGCGGTAAAAGCCTGGCTTATCTGATACTTATTGGCTTTGTAGTTGACCCAAAAATGGTACTTATTTCGAGCTCTATCAGAAAGAGATTTCTCGGTCTGAATGGGTGAAATGATAATCTTGTTAGCGTCTATAGTCATTTGTTTTTGTTAACAAAATCTAAAGAGTTTTGGCTAAAAATTAGAAAATTATGATTTAAGAGTTGATAGGTGTTTAGAGAGTTGGTGTATAAAAGGTCAATATCTGACAAATTTTTGAAGGCTTGTTTGGCGTTTTTATTGTCGGAATTAATAATTAGGGCTATTTTTTTTGAAGAAGATAGATTTTTATCTATTTTTTTTAGTGAATTTATTAAATCAAGTGCTTGTTTGGTTTTTATTTTTATTTTTTCTAAATCAGAAACAGCTAAAATATGACTGTCTTTGGCAAACTGAGACAAGGCTGATCTGACGGCTAGTTTTGCCATTTTCTTATTTAATTTTAGATGGTAGTTTTGATTACCTTTAGGTCCGTGTGCAACTCCACCACCAACAAAAATAGGGGCTCTCATATCGCTGTGTCTGGCTCGACCTGTGCCTTTTTGAGCCCAAATTTTTCTGGTACTTCCAGCTACCTGAGATCGACCTTTGGCAAGCGGATGTGCTTTTCTTTGATTAAAAAGGTAAACCCTGACAGCCTGAGATAGAAGATCTTGATTGATTTTAGAGTCAAAGACCTCCTTTTTGAGGCTGACTTGATCGATTTTCTGACTTTTTAGATCGTAAAGATTAACTTTCATGTTGTTTTTTGATTATTAACCAGGAGTTTTTATGACCCGGCAGAGATCCAGAGATTATAACCTGTTTTTTATCTTTATCAAATTGAAGTACTTTTAGATTTTTAACTGTAGCGGTTTTATTACCAAAATGTCCCGGCATTTTTTTACCTTTAACAACCTTGCCTGGGGTTTGAGCGCCAATCGAACCGGGAGCTCTGGTTCTGTCGGAAGCTCCACGAGTAACGGGTTGCTGGTGAAAACCATGTCTTTTGATGACACCGGCAAAACCGCGACCTTTTGATTTGCCGGTAGCGTCAACAGTTTGGCCAACAGAAAAAACCTGGTCGAAGCTGACCAGGTCTCCAGGAGATAATTTAGTGTCGTCGGTTTGAGAAAATTCGACGAAACCTTTGGGAATAGTTTTAATTTTAAGTTTTTTTAATTTAGACAGAATAGGCTTGGTTTGATTTTTCTTTGAGCCATAGGCAAATTGAAGGGATGTATAGGAGTCAGTCTTGTCAGTCTTAACTTGGGTCAAAGCCAGATCGGATGCCTGACAAACTGTACCGGAGCGCATGTTATCATTTTCATCAAATAATCTAGTGCTGTTGAGTTTTTTTACAATAAATCCAGAAATCATGAGTTTGCTTACATTTTAACTTCGACTTGAACACCGGCCGGTAGATCTAGGTGCTGAAGACTATCAATAATTTTTAGACTATTGGTTTTGTTGCCGATGTTTACATCAATTAGCCTTTTGTGTGTCAAAATCTCAAAATGGTCTCTGGCATTTTTATCACCGTGTGGACTTTTTAAGATAGTTATAAGTTTCTTTTTGGTAGGCAGAGGAATAGGGCCATTGACTTTGGCACCAGCGGTAACCGCAGATTCAATTATCTTTGAAGCTGCTTGATCAATGATACGGTGATCAAATGATTTTAGTTTGATTCTAATTCGGTTACCGCTGGCCATATATGATTTTTACTCAATAATTTCGGTTATGGCTCCTGCACCAACTGTTAAACCACCTTCTCTGATTGCAAACCTTTGGCCTTTTTCCATAGCAATAGGCTTAATAAGAGAAACCGTAACGTCAGCATTATCGCCAGGCATGATCATGTCAGTGCCTTTTGGTAGCTCAACATTACCGGTAACATCGGTAGTACCAACGAATACCTGTGGTCTATATCCGGGGAAGATGGGGGTATGTCTACCACCTTCTTCTTTTTTGAGAAGATAGATTTTGGCATTAAATTTGGTATGAGGAGTAATTGTACCGGGCTTGGCCAAGACTTGACCTCTTTCGATATCGGTCTTTTCAACACCCCGCAATAGAATACCGACATTGTCTCCGGCTTGACCTTGATCAAGAGATTTGTGGAACATTTCGACTCCGGTGACAACGGTTTTCTTGGTATCGCGAAGACCGACAACCTCGACTTCTTCATTGACCTTAATAACACCCCTTTCAATTCTGCCGGTAGCAACTGTGCCTCTACCTTTGATAGAGAAGACATCTTCTATTGGCATTAAAAAGGGCTTATCGAGTTCTCTTTTTGGCTCAGGAATACTGGCATCTAAGGCTTCCATCAATTTTTTGATAGATTCGATAGCTTTTTCGTCTCCTTCAAGAGCTTTTAGAGCTGAACCTCGGATGATTGGAATGTCATCACCCGGATAACCGTATTTAGTAAGAAGTTCTCTAACTTCCATCTCAACCAGATCTAAAAACTCAGGATCTTCAACCAGATCGACTTTGTTTAAATAGACTACTAAAGCCGGAACGTTAACTTGCTTGGCTAAAAGTACATGCTCTCTGGTTTGAGGCATGGGGCCATCCGGAGCTGAAACTACTAAAATAGCACCGTCCATTTGAGCAGCACCGGTAATCATGTTTTTGATATAGTCGGCATGTCCGGGACAGTCAATGTGAGCATAGTGTCTCTTGTCTGTTTCGTATTCGAGATGGGAAATAGCAATAGTAACAATCTTATTGGCATCTCTAACCGTACCGCCTTTAGCAATGTCTTGATAAGATTTTGGATTACCTTGAACTTTAGCAATAGCGGCACTTAAGGTCGTTTTGCCATGGTCAACGTGGCCAATAGTACCAACGTTTACATGGGGTTTATTTCTAACAAATTTGTCAGCCATTTTTTTACTCCTTTAAAATATAATTGCCTTGGGGGGCAGTTTTTTAACTAATAATAGTCGAGTCTTTGGGACTTTATGATTTTATCAACTTAAGACTGGCTTTGCAAGGCGGGAAATTAATCTTTTTGACTATTTTCACCTGAATATTTACCAACGATTTCTTCTTGGATACTAGCGGGCACTTGCCGATAACACTTTGGCTCCATATAGAAGGATCCTCTACCCTGAGTCAAACTTCGAATGACGGTGGCATAACCGCGAACCGCCTCAAGTGGAATTTCGGCGTCGATAATAGCAAAACCTTTTTCCTCTTTGGTACTGTTGATCTGACCTCTTCGACTGGAAAGATCGCCAATAACTGTACCCATGTACTCACTGGGGGCATTGACTTCCATCTTCATAATAGGCTCGAGCAAGACCGGCTTAGCATGAGCAAAAGCGTCTTTGATGGCATAAGAACCGGCGATTTTAAAAGCCATGTCGGAAGAATCAACATCGTGATAACTGCCGTCATAGACGGTTACTTTTAAATCAACGATGGGGTAACCGGCAATAATACCATTAGCCATAGTTTCTTTGACACCTTTTTGGATTGAAGGAATAAAATTGGCAGGAATGGTACCGCCCTTAACGGCATTGACATATTCATAACCTTCTCCCCTATTTTTGGGCTCAATTTTGATTTTACAATGACCATATTGACCGCGACCACCGCTTTGGTGAATGTACTTTCCTTCACCATCAGCCGGAATTGAGGCTGTTTCTTTGTAGGCGACTTGAGGCTGGCCTGTCTTGACATTAACACCAAATTCGCGCTTGAGTCTATCGACCACAATGTCTAGGTAAAGCTCACCCATGCCGGCAATAATGGTTTGACCTGTTTCTTGGTTATAACTAACTTTAAAAGTGGGATCTTCGCTGGCTAATTTGTTTAAGGCTGTGCTCATTTTCTCTTGATCGTCTTTACTGCCAGGCTCGATAGCAAGTGAGATAACCGGGTCAGAGAATTGGATGGGTGAAAGTGAAATTGGTTGATTGATATCGCAAAGAGTATCGCCTGTTTTTGATTCTTTTAGACCAATACAAGCAACAATTTCACCAGCATAACCTTGATCGATATTTTCTCTTTTGTCGGCATGCATGAGTAAAAGACGACCGATCCTTTCTTTAGTTTGTTGGGTGGGATTGTAAACTTCGGAACCGCTGTCTAAAACACCAGAGTAAATACGAACGTAAGAAAGAGTACCAACATGGGGGTCGGACTGAACTTTGAATAAAAGAGCAGATAGGGGAACTTCATTTGAGGGTTTTCTGAACAAAACTTCTTCAGTTTGAGGATCAAAGCCTTCAATTGGTGGCAAATCTATAGGGGAGGGCAAGTAGTCAACAATAGCATCTAAGACGGTCTGGACAGCTTTATTTCTCCAGGCAGAACCACAATAAACCGGAAATAGTTTTTTGTTAATAGTGGCCGTTCTGAGTGCCGCCTTAAGCTCTTCAATACTGATATCTTGGTCATTTAAGAACTTAGCCGTTAGGGATTCATCTTCGCCAGAAATGAGCTCAACCATTTGGTTTCTAGCCATATCAGCTTGTTGCTTGTATTCGGGGGTAATATCAGAAATGGAGTAGTCGACACCTTGATCGTCCTTGTCCCAAATAAGCATCTTTTGAGTCATAAGGTCAATAACCCCTTTAAAGTCATGTTCAAGACCAATGGGTAAAACCATAGGTATAACCGGAGCTTTTAGTTTGTCTTTAATGCTGTCAAGGACCATGTTGAAATCTGAGCCAACTTTATCCATCTTGTTAACAAAAGCAATTCTGGGTACACCGTACTTGTCGGCTTGTCGCCAAACAGTTTCTGATTGGGCCTGAACGCCAGCATTACCGTCGAAGACCATAACGGCACCATCAAGAACACGCAGAGATCTTTCAACTTCAGCGGTAAAGTCAACATGTCCGGGAGTGTCGATAATATTGAAGCGGTGGTCTTTCCAAAAAGTAGTAATACAAGCAGATTGTATAGTAATACCTCTCTCCCTCTCCTGAATCATAGTGTCAGTAGTAGTGGTACCATCGTCTATTGAACCCATTTTGTGAATCTTGCCGGTGTAAAACAGAATTCTTTCAGTGGTGGTTGTTTTGCCAGCATCAATATGGGCAATAACGCCGATGTTTCTAACTTTATCGACAGGTAAGTCTCTTTTTGTTTTTTTAATATCAGCCATTAATTTGTTTTTTTTGATAATATATTTAGATGTACATTTTGCTTGGATAAGGACAGTGTCTATAATATCATAGCAGTTTGTAATTTTACAATGATAAAAGATAAAAAAAATGTAATTATTGGAGGTGGGGTGGCCGGTTTGTGTTTGGCGTATCGGCTATGTAAGCGAGGTGAGAGCGTAGTTGTGATTGAAAAAGAAAAGGACTTGGGTGGGCTTTTGGCTTGTTTTAACCTGGGTGGAGTTAAATTGGAGAAAACATATCATCATATTTTTAAAAGTGACAAACATATTATTAAGTTAATAGATGAGTTAGGATTGGCTAAAAAGCTCGGTTGGTATAAGTCAAGTATGTCTCTTTTTTGGAACGACACTTTTTGGCCTTTCGGTGGAGCGATGGATTTGCTTAAGTTTAGGCCAATACCGCTACCGGATAGAATCAGAACAGGCGTGATCAGTCTTTATCTTCAAAAGAGATCTGATTGGAAAAATTTGGAAAAAATTACAGCTGAGACGTATATGAAGAAGATGGCCGGAAAGGCATCTTATAGGGTTATCTGGGAACCACTGTTAAGGTCAAAATTTGGTAAGAATTACAGACAAATATCTATGGCTTGGCTATGGGCCAGACTAAATAGTCGGGGTGGATCAAAAGAAGCGGGGGTAGAAAAACTGGGATATATGGATGGAAGTTTTGAGTTGTTAATAAAAAAACTAGCTAATCAAATTAAAAAAATGGGTGGGCAAATTATGGTGGGAAGTGCAGTTAAGGCGATATGCAATAATGGTGGCGGGGTTGAAATAAGAGTAGAAGATAAAAAAATGACATTTGATAGATGTTTTGTGACTTTGGCTAATAATGACTTTGGCAAACTACTAGACAGTAAAAAATATGGAGCTTATATTAAAAAACTAGGGCAAATAAAGTATTTGGGGGTAATCAACTTAATATT
>CAZBXB010000005.1:4526-27562 GCA_964496075.1 uncultured Gammaproteobacteria bacterium | reverse complement strand
AATTAAAATACCACAAATAAAGATATTTTCAAATTGAATTTTATACCAATGCCAATCGATATAAATAATATGAATATCGACATTTCTAGGACCGTCGATATGATTAATGATAAAAAACCTAAACTGATAGTTTTGGGAGGTTCAGTAATACTGTTCCCGCAGCCGATAATGGAAATATCAAAAGCTGCTCATTTAAACGGTTCTATTGTTGTCTATGATGCTTCTCATGTAGCAGGTTTGATTGCTGGTGGGCTGTTCCAAAATCCATATCTTGATGGCGCAGATATTGTAACTTTTACAACCTGCAAAACAATTCCAGGACCACAAAGCGCAGTGATACTTTCTCGGCAAGAATATGCTGAAAAACTCAAGAGAGCGGTTTTCCCGGTTTTAACATCTGGCCATCATCTCCATGAGACTGTTGGGGCAGTTTTAGCCCTTATTGAACTTAAAGCATTTGGTAAAGATTATGCCGGAAAAACAATAGCAAACGCCCAAACCCTAGGAAGAGAACTTGATAATAGAGGATTCAAGATTTTGTGCAAAGATCGTGGTTTTACGGAATCACATACAGTCTTACTTGATTGTACTGAGTTGGGTGGAGGATCACTAGTAGAATCAAAATTAGAGTCAGTAAATATAATTGTAAATCGGAATGTATTGCCTGGAAGTGGAGAAAGTTTCAGAAACCCTAATGGTATTAGAATTGGCACTCCTGAAGTTACCCATGTTGGTATGGGAGAGCAAAACATGGTGGATATTGCCAATTTTTTTGATCGGGTTTTAAAAAGAAATGAAACTGGTAAAAGATTAAAAGACGAAGTTTCCCGCTTTCGTGGGCACTTTCAGGAAGTTAAATATTGTTTTGATAATTTATTATTCTAAACTTAAAATTTATGACAGTTAACAATAAAAGAATACTTCTTGTCCATGGATGGGGTTCTTCCACTAAGAATCTTGAAAACTTAAAAATTGCACTAGAAGAAACTGGGTGGATATGCTTTTCTCCAGAACTTCCGGGTTTTGGGGCTCCGGAGTCAGTCACAGCATGGGGAATAACAGATTACTCCGAATATGTATTAGCAGAGGGTAAAAGAGTGTTTAATAATAAAGATTTTTTTGTTTTTGGCCATTCATTTGGAGGAATGATTGCGATTAGGATAGGTGGTAACAAAGATAATAAAAATATCTTAGGGATTATTCTATGTGGTGCTAATGGAATATCACGACCATCATCTTTTAAAAGAGACTTTTTTTATATACTTGCTAAGTTAGGTAAGATATTTATGATTTTTCCTCAATTCACAAAACTGTTCAGGAGAATTTTATATTTTCTTGCGAGAGAACACGATTATGCGAAGACAAGTGGTATCATGCGAGATGTTTTTAAAAAAGTTATTTCTGATAATCTTAAGCCAGAAGTTTCAAAACTTAAACTTCCTGTTTTGATTCTTTGGGGCAAGAAAGATAAAGCAACTCCAATTATTGCAGGCAGATATATAAATAAAGTAGTGAGACAATCTAAATTGATTGTTTATAGTGAAGGAGACCACTTTATTCCATATTTTATGCCTCGTGAACTTGCAAAAGAAATAAATGAATGGTATTTAGAGAATTCTGGCACTAAAAAAGTTGATCTATAATTTGACTGTTTTAACAATAGAAAAAATATAATCGCTACCGCAAAAGAGAGTGTTGTTGTGGTTATTTCCTTTCCCATTTTCTTGAAATACGCATTTTGAGACTAATAAATCTTCCGACATTATTCACGAGAAAAAAACTCATCAACCTTTCGGAAAAAACGTATTAGTAACCTAAGTACTTTCACAATCATATCCATTATAATAATTCAATGGATTCTATCGCTAAAAAAATTTTAGCATTTTTACTTTTTATTGTACGCCGAAATATCAAAATGACGGATTCTTGGCGTTGGCCACGAAGCTATTCGTGGCCCGCGCCTGTACGAAAAATCCCTGTCTTCCCTGTCTGTTGCCTCGCATGGATTCGAACCACAATAACCAGCTTCAAAGGCTAGTGTCCTACCATTAGACGACGAGGCAGTGTGCCGCGGGAGGGAATCGAACCCACACGATATTGCTATCACAAGATTTTAAGTCTTGCGCGTATACCAGTTCCGCCACCGCGGCTTTTTTGTTAATTTACTCTTTTTGTCGGGGATACAGGATTCGAACCTGCAACCTCACGGACCCAAACCGTGCGCGCTAGCCAATTGCGCCAATCCCCGCTGTGTCCGCCAAAGCTTAAGCGAAGGCGGATTAGTGCCGACGAGAGGACTTGAACCTCCACACCTTGCGGCATACGCACCTCAAGCGTACGTGTATACCAATTTCACCACGTCGGCTCTATTAAAGAACTTTATATTATACCTTTTGTGGGTCTGACAGGACTCGAACCTGTGACCTTTCGGATGTAAACCGAGCGCTCTAACCAACTGAGCCACAGACCCACATTATTAATTTAGATCTGCAAACTGATTTACCCTTCCGAAGCTTTAGCGAAGGAGGGGCCACAGACCCAAACTAGCATATTTTACTCAAAAACAGAGGGGAAATAAAGCAAACGATCAATTTTGAGCGAGAGACGGGATTCGAACCCGCGACGACCTCGTTGGCAACGAGGCATTCTACCAACTGAATTACTCTCGCAAAGGTGCCGAAGGTTGGACTCGAACCAACATCCCAGGTTTTTCAGACCAGTGCCGTGACCATCTTGGCTACTTCGGCTAACTTGTAAAGGTATTATAAACAATTACTCAAACATTTTCACCAAAGTGCCGCAGAGAGGACTCGAACCTCCATGGATTGCTCCACACGGTTCTGAACCGTGCTTGTCTACCAGTTTCAACACTGCGGCCAATACTTCCATATTTTACCAAAGCTAAACAAGAAAAATTTGATAAAATCAACACATGCGGGGTTAGTTGAGCGGTTCAACATCACCCTTCCAAGGTGAAAAGATGGGTTCGACTCCCATACCCCGCTCCTCATATGACTTCCAAACTCACCAAATCGCCCAAATTCTTTCGTACCATCACTGGTCAAAAGTTAAAACTACCCTTGTTTTTTCCTGACGCTACCAGGGCTGTTGTTAAGAGTCTTGACACTCTAGATATAGTGTCATCCCAAACTCCGGGTATTTTAGTTAATACTTACCACCTTATCAACCAACCAGGCAAATCTACTATCAAATTATTTAAAGGTATTAGAAACTACATGTCTTGGTCCGGCGCCTGTATTTCCGATTCCGGTGGTTTTCAAATCATGTCAATTGCCAAAACAAGTGGCCTCAAGAATCCGGTTACCGACAAAGGGGTTACTTTTAAACAAAGCAAGAATAAAACTAGTCTCTTTACTCCCCAAGACTCCATCAATATGCAATCTACCCTAAAAACCGATTTATTCGTAGTTCTTGATGATTTCACTCCCCCAAATTCCTCAAAACAAGTAGCCAGGGATACCGTTGACAGGACCATAAAATGGGCCAAGACCTGTAAAGATGAATATGAAAAGACATTTAAAAAAGTTCCTCCTCAAAAAAAACCATACCTGATTGGGGTTGTTCAGGGAGGGGACTATCTCGATCTAAGAAAAGAATGTACTCAAAAGTTAGTAGAAATCGGTTTTGATGGGCTGGGATACGGTGGCTGGCCAATTGATAAAGATGGTCATTTCAATTACGATGTTGCCAAGGTTATTAAAAACAACACACCATCAAATTATCTTTTATATGGACTAGGTATTGGTAAACCGGACGAAATAGGAAATCTGGTCAACTCCGGCTGGCATATTTTTGATTGTGTCTTGCCTACCAGAGACGCTCGCCACCGCCGACTCTATGTTTACAATGCAGCTTCTATTGAAACCATTGATCTTGGCCAAGATAAATTTTATTCCTATTACGTTCCCGATAAGGAAAAATACTACAAAGACACACGGCCCGTCAGCACTGCCTGTGATTGTCATTTATGTAAAAACTACTCCAGGGCCTATCTTCACCATCTATTTAAAATAGGGGATAGTACTGCCGGCAGGCTTGCTAGCATCCATAATCTACGTTTCTATTCGATCCTAATGGAAAAACTCCAACATGCCATTAAATAAACTGACTCAAATTTGCCAACCAATCACCAATAAAACTTTTATATCTATTTTTTTTGGTTGTCGTGTTAATGCTGCCGAGTCAAACCAATTATCGCAACTTATCATAAACCATGGTTTTACACCTTTAAACCATCTAACCAATCATCTCCCTGGACTAGTTCTCATAAATACATGTAGTATCACTCAGAAGGGCGAAAACGAGTCTCTCAGAAAAATAAAATCTCTAATTAAACAATTTCCAAAATCAACCTTTGTTATCACCGGTTGTGTTAGTCAACAAAAAATTCCACTTTCAAAAAACATAATATTTTTGTCAAACAAGACCAAAAGACAAATATTAGAAAAATTAAATCCAATCTATACTCATCAAATCATCGACAGACTCAGTCTTTCTGACAAATATCTCTTAAATATTCAAACGGGCTGCAATCACTATTGTACCTATTGTATAGTTCCATACAAAAGACAACGGCTCTGGTCTCTACCCATAGATCAAGCCATAAACCAAATCAACCAAACCCACAAACTTGGATTCAAACAACTTATTATCACCGGCACTAACTTAGATCTATATACCCCAGGCTTGTCAAATCTACTTGAGCTTATTTTAAATCAAACCACTATCCCAAAAATCAGTTTTGGTTCCATTGCCCTAAATTGCATAGATAACAAATTTATTAAATTCTTAAAAACACATCCTGACAGATTTATAAACTTTCTCCACATTCCTCTCCAATCTTGTTCGGACACTGTCCTAAAAAATATGAACCGTCCTTATGCTCAAAAGCAGATTATTTCTATTTTTTCGAAACTTAAAAAAAATAAAAACCTTAAATTTGGCACCGATATCATCGTTGGTTTTCCGGGTGAAACAGATAAGGACTTTCAACAAACCTACAAACTTTGCCGGTCCATAGGCTTTTCCAAAATCCATACTTTCAGATATTCTCCCAGACCAGACACCACCTCCACCAAACTAAAGTTAGCTAAAGTCGACAACTCAACCAAAAAACATCGAAGCCAAAAAATTCGTTCCCTTATCTCCCAAACCACACTTCCATTTCATCAAATACAGAAAAATTAAAAGATACTTTTTGTCCGGGAAATCTAGCCTTTTTCCCCCAAATATGAGCCGACTTTACATCACTCCTCATTTCTTGAGAAATTTTTGTCAAAACATCGGCCAAAGTCTTACTGTTTTTAACTATCAGTGGTTTGTCTTTATCAGATGCTTTGCTTCTTTGTCTCTTTAGATACACCCTAACCAATTCCAATTTTTTCCAAACCATATCCCTAAACTCATCAATACCTATCTTTTTATCAGCACTCATCAATATGCAGTCGTTTTTAAGAGCATATTTTTCAGCCTGTCTTTTACTGTTTTTTATCTGATCACTTTTGTTAATTATTTTTATCGCTGGCAAGTAAACTCTTGATTTAGTTAAAGCATCAATTAGTAAAGACACATCTGTAATCTTTTCTTCAAATTGGACCATAGCGTTACTTAAACCCATCTCTTTACAAACAGACACCACCACCTCTTCAGCCAAACCATGATATGGATCAACCACCTGTATTGCCCCCTTACTTGTTTTTCTAAAGCTTATTTTTGGTTTTGCTTGACTCAATCTTATACCTGCTTTATATAACTCATCTTCCATCTTAGATATCCATTCCAATCTTTGCCCGTCAGTCATCAATATCACTAAATCAGACGCTCGAATCACCGACAAGACCCTCTTACCAAAACCCTTATTTTTAGAAGCCCCCTCAAGCAATCCGGGTAAATCTAATATTTGCACAGAAATTCCCATATACTTCATCATTCCGGGGATCACCCCCAAAGTAGTAAAATCATAATTTCCTACTTTAGAGTCAGCGTTAGTGACGGCATTTAGCAGAGTTGACTTACCCACTGAAGGTAAACCTACCAAAACGGCCGTTGCATCTCCTGAATGTTTAATTGAATAACCAAGGCCACCACCGCCCCCGCCGGTAGCTACTCCATACAATTCTTCTTTTAATTTTGACAATTTGGCCTTTAATCTACCGTGATGATGCTCAGATGATTTATCATAGGGAGTATCGCGAATCTCATTCTCAACTCGCTTTATGGCCATCTTTAATATTTCTTCTTTAGTCATCTGGTATATTTTACTAGATGACTAGGCAAAAGATATTGTTTCGTATTAATTTAATCTTTATTTTTCTGGCCCTTGTCTGGTTTCCAACTAATATTCATGCTCAAAACATCTTTGGCCTTCACTTAACTCAAACCAGCGACATTGACCCAGCCGTCAATATCATCAATTCATCCGGCGGAGATTGGGGTTGGCTAACTATTACCATTAGAACCGACCAACTAGATAAAAACGCTTGGCAAGAATTCTTCAACAAGTGCCGACAATTTCATCTTATTCCTCTTATTAGGCTTGCTACCGGTGTCCAAAACCAAAACTGGATCAAACCAACCAAACAAGATATTGATCAATTTGTATACTTTCTTGATTCTCTAAATTGGCCTACTGCCAACCAACACATAATACTATTTAACGAAGTCAACAGATCAGATGAGTGGGGTGATTTGGCCGATCCAATTCAATACGCAGATATCGCCACTTATGCGTCTCAAAAGTTCAAACAGAAAAATCCAAATTTTTTTATTATTTCTGCCGGACTTGATCTATCCGCCCCAGCCAAACCACCCACTTACATTTCTGCTGATAACTTTTATAGACAAATTATTGACAGTCAACCTGATTTTTTTCAACACATAGATGGCTTAGCTTCTCATTCCTATCCAAATCCCAGCTTTATTGGCAAATCCACTCACACTGGTCGATTCAGCATAAAAGGCTATCTTTGGGAAATTGAATATTTAAAGGCTTTAGGAATTACCAAAGATCTACCTGTTTTCATCACCGAAACTGGCTGGCCACACCGGGAAGGCATTTCAAATGACAACACTTTTTATACCAGTAATACTTCTGCCGAGTTTTTAGCCCAAGCTCTAAATATTTGGTCCAAAGACAATAAGGTTAAAGCCGTCACTCCCTTTATTTTCAACTACCCTTACGAACCTTTCGATCATTTTTCTTGGTTAGATGGTCAACAAAATTTGTATCCTTCTTACCAAGCCATCGTCCAGTTACCAAAGCAAATTAATCAACCGGATCAGATAACTAAGCTTGAAATTGCTAAAGTCAAGCTTCCACTAATAATTCTTCCTGACCACCAATATCAAGCCAAAGTCTATCTTAAAAATGTCGGCCAAAGTATTTGGTCAAAAGACGAAAAAGGTTTTTGTTTGTCTCCTCAAAGCACACAAAATATTTCTCTGACTCAAATTTGCACTAATCCGGATATTGAAACTCTCCCGAGTCAAACTCAAGAAATTGATTTTGTTTTTACGCTTTTCCAAGATCCAAAACCTCCCAAAACATTTATCGGTTGGCAAGGAGTAGAGGATAGTTTCGAAATCACTCCAATCATCCAAACCATACCAATCTATCGTCCCAAAACTAACTTTGTCCAAAAAATTCAAAATTTTATTAAAAATCTCCCAAAAATATCATTTTTTTAGTGGGCTGCACAGGACTCGAACCTGTGACCGATCGCTTAAGAGGCGATTGCTCTACCAACTGAGCTAGCAACCCTATTTTTCTGGTACGCCCAGAAGGACTTGAACCTTCATCACTGGTTCCGAAGACCAGTGCTCTATCCATTGAGCTATGGGCGCCTAAATTGTTAAGTATCCCCAGTAGGGATCGAACCTACGACCTCTTTCTTAGAAGGAAAGCGCTCTATCCAACTGAGCTATGGGGACGAATTTTTATTGATTTTCCCTAAAACTTGATTATTTTACCAATTTTTGTCAAAAAAAGTTAAAATACAGTCAATTGCCGCAGTGTCGGAACTGGTAGACGAGCACGGCTTAGGACCGTGTACCGAAAGGTGTGGAGGTTCGATTCCTCTCTGCGGCACAAATTTGTTACACTAATTTGTGGTGTTTATACTTATTTTTCTAATTGGCCTTAACTTTTTCTCAACCAATTCACACGCCCAAGTATCAAATGAATACTTCAACGACGTCTCTTATCAACAAGACCTTTATAACCAATCTTACGACCTATATCTCGGAAAAAAGCAAATTCACTCTCAATACAACAGCATTACTACAGAAAAGGAACTATTAGACACCATTAAAACAGCCCTAACTAACAGAGAAATCCTGCTTTCATCTTACTTACTCCATCTTCGCGCCTCTATGGATACATATAAGCCAATTTCACCAGACCTTACTGGCCAAGTTCAACAACAACTCCTAAATCACAACCTTTGGTTGACCAACCAGTCAAAACAAATTGACAAAATTCAAAACAAAATCCAACTTGATGACTACAATCAAACTTTCTTTCAAAGATATATTCAAATTCAAACATCAATGGCCACCTCTCGCATTCAAAATCAAATTAACCATCAACAATCGGTCGTCAATCAAATTAAAGACCTAATTCTACAGCTTAAAGCAGAGCACCGACTCGACCAACAAGCCCAAAATTGGATCAGTCAAATTGACACCAACCTGCAAACTTGCCAACTCTACTTAGCTGAGGCTTATAAAGAAACCCAAACAAAGCAAAATACGCGCAAATTCAATGATTTTTATCCGGACGCTATCGACCAAATTTCAAAATCAAAACAAATATTAACCAAAATCATTTTAGACCTCCAAAGTCTTCTTAAAAAATTTTCCTAAATCATGCAATCGCCGGATTTCCCTATCATCAACCCACTCAAACCAAAACAGGATAATGTCAATCCAAAACCAACGGTTCAAAACAAACCAAAATTGGATCGAAAAGTCATACTTATTTCCATACCCATTATTCTTGGACTACTATCTCTTCTGATTGTAGCTCTTGTTAATCAAAAACCCACCAAGTTAACTAATGGTTCAAAACCAACTCCAACTCTCTTCCAACCACAAAACTCACCCCAACCACAGCCAAACAACAAATGGCAACAACAGCTAAACTCTATTAACGATCAATTAAATCAAAACTTAGATTTAGATCTTCCCAAGATTGATCAAAAAATTACTTTCTAGACAAATACCCAGTTCCATCAGTTCCAATCGAAATTGTCTCTCCTTTTTTTATGAATAAAGGTACCTGCACTTTTGCCCCGGTATCCAACACAGCCAGTTTTGTCGCACCAGTGGCCGTATCTCCTTTGACGGCATTATCATCCGTTTCAATCACCTGACAACTTATACTTTTTGGCAAAGTTAAACCAACCACTATATCTTGATAAAACTTAATTCTATAAGCTACACCAGTTTTCAAATAAATCTTATCTTCTCCTACCGCTTCAACAGGCACAAAGTACTGTTCAAAAGTCCTTGGCTCGATAAATACATGATTACTTCCATCAAAATATGAATATTCGGCCTCTTTTGTTTCCACATTTACCTCCTCGACCTTCTCCCCGGACTTAAAAGTAAAATCCACCATTCTTCCGCTACCCAATGACCTTAACTTTGTTTTATAAAAAGCTGATCCTTTACCGGGAGACACAAATGACATGTCCACAATCATATGTGGTTCATCATGAAACATTATATATATACCTTTTTTGAATTGAGCCGTTGATATCGTTCCCATATCCAGCAATTTTACACTAAAGCCAAAAAAAATCCCAGAGTAAGCACTTAGAGGAGCCACCCTGGGATCTATTCATATTATATCAAAGATGGTCAGATTATCCAAAAATTCAAGCTAATAATTGCCGTTTTCTATTTCATCAAAAAACTGTCTTATGCCAAATGCCCACGATCCGCTTGAATGGGGACAATATTTACTCATTATAAGCTCAATCGTGTCATAGCCTTTATCAAAATATTGCGTTTTTAAGTAAGACGCAAAACTTCTTAAAGCCAAATCGTAATTTTCAAATCTTAACGTTCCTTTTGAATGGATTCCGTAACCCCAACAATTATACGAATCTTTTGGTATTTTTTTACATAGGTTAGATTCCTGCTGAGCTATTGCTACTATCCACCTATAGTCAAAACCATAATTGTCAGATAATTCCAATATTAATCCGGCGTATGGCAATAAGGGTGACTTATATCTGGCCAGATAAGCTTCAATTATTTTAAGCCTGGCATCGTCAGCCAATACAGTATCTACCACCTTAATATCTTCCCTCTCTTCTGCCATTCCAATTGTGTTTGATATTAACTCATCCTTCATTCCTAACACATTGTCATCACCATCTGCCAACACTCCACTTTTATCACTCAATAGTGCTATTTCAGATACTGTCACCACCAAACACATCAAAAAAACCGTCAACACCATCACTCCCTTTAATACATAACCTATCTTATTTTTCTTGGTCATAAAAATAATTCATGATATCATAACTAACATGACAAAAAAAGCCCAATCAAAAAAAGAATTCACCGTATCAGAGGACAAAACTATCAGCTTCCAACTTACAATTTCATCAGCTGAGGCCAAGCAAGAATATCAAAAAATATTAAAGAAAACTGCCACCAATGTAGAAATCAAGGGTTTCAGAAAAGGCAAGGCTCCACTAGATCTAGTCGAAAAAGAGTTATCACTCCCCAAAATCTACAACGAAATCACCCAAAACTTAGTTCCGAAAAAATATTATGACTTTATTATAAAAAATAAACTAAATCCAATTATTGATCCACAAATCAATCTAACCAACCCTCCTTTAAGTCTGGAAAAAGATTGGGTTTTTGACATAAAAACATGTCAACGACCGGACCTATCTCTAAAATCATACAAATTAGATTTAAAGAAAATAAATCTTAAAAAATACAACAATGTCGACGAACATAGTCAGAAAATATTAAGCATTCTTACTTCAAAATCAACTATCAACATACCACAAGTTTTACTTGACACTCAAATTCGGGAAAGAATGTCTCAACTTATTGATTCAGCCAGCCAAGTTGGTTTAACAGTCGACCAGTATTTAAAAAGCAAAAAAATAAGTCTTAATGAATACCAACAAAGTCTTAAAGAAAATCTTACTAAGGAATGGAAAATAAATTTGTCTTTGGACAAAATTGCCAAAGATCAAAAGATTGAAGTCAAGCCGGAAGAAGTAAAAAAAGCCATGCCACCATCACAGCCAAGCTCAGACAGACAAACCAATTTTGTCTATTACATGCTCAAACAGCAAAAAACTATAGATTTTCTCAAAACTATCAAGTAGCCTATAATGCGTAATTAATGTGTTATAATTGCTCAAATGGCAGGTGGAATCATCCAAAAGGACCCGAGAAAAAAACAAACATCAAATCAGCCTTTTGCCGGCCAAAATTCCCCGGAATACACTAAACAAGGCCAAGATCAGTCCCAAAATAAACCAAAAACATTCGGCCTAAGTGGCATTTTAGGCTTAAATCAGTCAGCCGAAATCAGCCAAAATTCAGAATCAAACTTTGTCAAAGAGCTATATCAACCAAGCCATCTTGAAAAAGAGTCCAATCTTCTTTTTAGTCAAGAAAAAGAAGAGCTAAAAAGGGCCATAAACGAATTAATTGCTCAAATTAAAAAACTATCCAAATCAGCCAAAAATACCAAAAGGGAAGTCGCCAATGCCGTCCTTCAACCAACCTTAGACAACAGCCTCTATCAAATCAATTTCTTACAAAGACTCAAAAACTTTTTAAAAAATGTCACCAAAAACGTCAACGAAGCAGGCCAGTGGATGGACATGTTTGCTATCAAGTGCAAACAAAGAGGTAAATTTTGGGACAGATCCAAAAAACATGGTCAGCAATATATGTTTTCTGGAGAACATAGCGTTTCCCGTTCCGCAGGCTAAGGACAAAATTCTCTGATTTAATGTTAAAATATTTCACTTTTTATTCGAGTCTATAGCTCAGTTGGTTAGAGCGCTTCGTTGACATCGAAGAGGTCAGAGGTTCGAGTCCTCTTAGACTCACTTCCAAATTTTTAAGTTACAATAAACCATGAAACAACAAGACCAAGACAATTTAAAAGCATTAAGACATTCAGCTGAACATGTCTTACATCAAGCCGTCAAAGAGTTATTCCCAAAGATCCATCTAGCTATGGGCCCGGCTACCGAAGACGGTTTTTACAACGATTTCGACCCCAACGGCCTATCGATCTCCGAAGCCGATTTTCCCAAAATAGAAAAAAGGATGCAAGAGCTTATTGATCTCGATCAGCCCATCACTCAGCACTTCGTCTCCGAAAAAGAAGCCAGACAACTATTCAAGGGCAATCCTTACAAACAAGAATGGATCGATAGCATTGTCAGTTCTGGTGAAAAGTTCTCTGTCTATTGGACAGGCCAGCCTGGTAGTAAAGATTCTATGGCTGATTTTTGTCGTGGTCCTCACCTTAAATCAACCGGCCAGATTAAAGCTTTCAAACTTATGTCAGTCGCCGGTGCTTATTGGCATGGAGATGAAAAAAACAAAATGTTAACTCGTATCTACGGTACCGCCTTTCCTAGCCAACCAGAATTGGATCAGTATTTAGTAAATTTAGAAGAAGCCAAAAAAAGAGATCACAGGAAACTGGGCAAGCAACTCGACCTCTTTTCTTTTCACAGCCAAGGTCCCGGCTTTGTCTTTTGGCACCCAAAAGGCTATCAGATCTACCAAAGTCTGGTTAAATACTGGAGAAAAATACATAAACAAAAAGGTTACGTTGAAGTTAAAACGCCAACACTTCTGACTATTCCTGTTTGGAAACAAAGTGGCCACATGAAAAATTTCATCGACAAAATGTATTTGGCCAAAACAGCTGACTCCAAAGAGCCGGAATATGCCATCAAGCCCATGAATTGCGATGGTGGCATGCTCATTTACTCCAGCAATCCACACTCCTACAAAGAACTTCCCATCAGAATGGGGGAATTAGGCGTAGTTCACCGTTACGAAAGTTCTGGGGAAGTACACGGGCTTATGAGAGTCAGGGAGTTTACTCAAGATGACGCTCACATATACTGCACCCAAGATCAAGTCGAAGATGAGTTAAAAGATGCCATTTCACTTTGTAAAGAAATCTACAAAACCTGCGGCTTACCTCTTGATCACATTGAACTATCCACCCGACCGGAAAAATCTATCGGTAGTGACACTATCTGGAAAAAAGCCGAAGATACAATGAAGAATGTTTTAGAAAAAGGCAAAATCGAACACCTTGTCAACAAGGCTGACGGTGCTTTTTATGGCCCAAAGTTTGATTTTCACCTCAAAGATTGTCTTGGCAGAACTTTTCAATGTGGTACCATTCAACTCGATTTTGCCCAACCGGAAAACTTTGATCTTACTTATACCGACGAGACTGGCCAAAAAGTAAGACCTATCATGATCCACAGGACCATATATGGATCTCTAGAGCGCTTCATTGGCCTACTTATTGAGCACTACGCCGGTGCTTTTCCAGTCTGGCTATCACCGGTTCAAGCCCAAATCATTCCTATTACTGATAAACAAAACGATTATGCTTTAAAGGTCAAAAAACAGTTGGAAGAAGTCGATATTCTTGTCGAGCTTGATGATAGATCTGAAACTATGCAAAGAAAGATTAAAGATGCTCAGGAACAAAAAATCCCCTATATGCTCATCATAGGTGGCAGGGAAGTTGAGTCTAATTCTGTTTCTGTCCGTCAACGGGATGGCCAAGACCTTGGCGCTATCAAGCTCGATGATTTTGTAAACAAAATCCAAGCCCAAATCGCCGACAAATCCCTAGATTTGATAAAATAGGTTAATATTATAAATTTTTCTATATACCCTTGAGCTACAACAACAGAAATCGTATCTATTATAAAACCAATTACTATATCACCCACCCCGAGATCAGGCTTCTAGACGAAAAAGGTGAGCAGATCGGCGTCATGACCATTGAAGAGGCCCGATCTAAATCGCGGGAAACTGGTTTGGATTTGGTCGAAATTGCTCCCAAGGCCAAACCACCGGTAGTTAAATTAATTGATTTTGCCAAATTTAGATACCAAGAAGAAAAGAAAAGACGGGAAGAAAAAAAGAAATCAAAGTCCGGCGACCTAAAAGAAGTCAAAATGACACCTTTTATCGGTCAAGGCGACTATGAAACCATGGTAAAGAGGGCCAAAAAGTTTTTAACTACTGGAAATAAGGTTAAATTAAGTATAAAATTCCTAGGTCGGCAGATAACCAAGAAGGAATTTGGCCATCAATTAGCCGATAGATTCATCAAAGATGTCGAAGAATTCGGCCAACCCGAATCAAACAGAAAATTCTTAGGCAAACTCCTAATACAAATAATTACACCAAAAAAATGAAGAAAAAAAGTACCAGACTAAAAATCAGAAAATCTGTCAGAAACAGATTTAAAATCACCAAAAACGGCAAAGTTTTACGTGACTCTTCCTTCAGAAGGCACTTAAGAAGAAAAAAGACCAAAAAACAACTTAGAAGATTAAAAGGCCGAAAAGCCGTTACCGGTAGATGGGCCCGCAAAGTTAAAAAATTATTAGGTAAAGCCTAAATTTAAATAATAATATGAGAGTCAAAACCGGTACAGTTCGAAGAGCCAAGCACAACAAAGTCCTAAAAGCCGCCAAAGGTTTTTGGATGACACGCTCTAAAAGATACAAAGTTGCCCACGAAGCCGTCATGCATGCCGGTCAATATGCTTATCATGGTCGACGTTTAAGAAAAAGAGATATGCGAAAGCTCTGGACCAAAAGAATCAACGCCGCCCTATCTGCTTTCGATATCAAATATTCCCAATTTATCAAAAAAATGTCAGATAAAAAAATCATTCTAAACAGGAAAGTCTTAAGCCAAATTGCCATTAATGACCCTGCCACTTTTGAAAAAATCGTAAATACTGTAAAATAAGCCAATGAATCAAACTACTTCCCAAACCAGTTTTTTTAGAAGAAACTAGGATAGGGGAGTTGATTAAAAACCAAAACTCCCAACCGGGAGTTTTTTTATTATATGAATATTAAAATAGACGATTACAAACTTAAGATAGATAATACCAACCAGTTATCTCAGCTGGAAGGCCTAAGAGTTAAATATCTCGGTCGAAACGGTCTACTTAACAAACTTTTCCAAGATATTGCCAATCAAGCTCCTCAGGACAGAAAGCAATACGGTCAGGACCTAAATCAACTCAAAGCTGACATTGAATCTCTTATAGAGCAAAAATCAACCAATCTTATACCCAACAAAACGCCCTCAAAGAAACACTCAACACCAAACAATCTTTACCGATCCCACAAATTTGGCCACCTCCATCCTATTACCATCACCGAACGACAGATCAATTCTATTTTTCAGGACCTCGGTTTTTCAATTTACGATGGACCCGAAATCGAAACCGATGAATTTTGTTTTGAAAGATTAAATCTTCCCAAAGACCATCCTGCCCGCGAGCTTCAGGATAGTATTTACATCAAAGAGCCGGAAATTCTTCTTCGGACCCAGACATCTTCTGTTGAGAGTAGGCTACTTGCCTCCAAAAAACCACCTTTCAGGACGGCTTTTCCAGGTAGGGTATACAGAAACGAAAAAGTAAACAAAAGCAATCATTTTGTTTTTCACCATTATCAAGCTGTTGTGGTTGACACCGACATTACTATGAAAGATTTATTTGGCACTATGGACCTAATGTTTAAAACCCTCTATGGTCAAGATGTCATTACCCGCTTCAGGTGCAAATATTATCCTGAAGTTGAGCCGGGTGTTGGTCCCGATATGCAATGTTTTTCCTGTCACGGCGCTGGCTGTCCTCTCTGTAAAGGCGCTGGCTGGATCGAAATGGGTGGCGCCGGTATGATTCACCCCAATGTACTTCAAATGGCCGGTATCGACCCAAAAAAGTGGCGTGGCTTCGCCTTTGGCATGGGTCTGGATCGCTGGACCATGGCCAAATTTAATATTAAAGACATTAGAACATTACTAGGCGGCAATCTGGCCTATCTACCAACTCAAGCATGAAAATTATCTATTCACATCTTCAAAAGTTTTTACCAAAACTAAACAAAGTCGATCCAAAAAAAGTGGCCGACAAACTTTCCTGGCTAGGTCATTTTTGCAGTGGTCTTACTATTACCAAAGATGATGCTGTCATTGATCTGGAAGTTAGACAAAATAGGGGAGACTGTCTTGGCTATTATGGTATCGCTTCTGACCTGGCTCCTCTTTATGGACCGATTGTCACTTCTTCCCAGACTATCCCCAAAAACGATAATTTGCCACCAACTCCAGTTACTATAAATTCTCCAGACGTATATCGGATTCAGTCCCTGACAATTTCCAATTTAAAAAACATGCCTTCTCCCGCTTGGCTCAAAGACTTTCTTACTCACCACGACATTAACTCCATTAATTGTCTTGTTGACCTGACTAACTACATCATGCTCTTGTATGGTATTCCTTGCCATTGTTTCGACTCCGATAAAGTTAACCACCAACTCACCTGGCAAAATAACCAAAATCTAAAATCTTTTACTACCCTAGATGGTACCAAACTAGATTTAGCTAAAAATAACCTCCTTATTACCAGCCAAAACGAAGTTGTTAGCCTTAGTTTCATTGGCGGACTCAATAGCGGTGTCCAGCTTACTACCAAAAACACTATTATCGAAATGGCTATTTACAACCGTTCCCGAGTCAGATCTGATTCCCGAAGCTTAAAAACCATTACTGAAGCCTCTACTCGATTGGATAAATTTCTAGACAGCAACCTAATTCCTCTGGCTTTTGCCCATTTAACCGAGCTTATCTTAGACCTTCTTGGTGGTCAGATTACCACTAAGCTACTTGATTATTACCCACAAGCACAAACAGCTCCTGCTATAAAACTAGACTTAAACCAAGTTTCAAAAATCGCCGGTATCAACATCGACGACGATTTTTCCCAAAAAGTTTTAAAAGATCTTGGCTGTCAAATCACCAAAAAAGACTCTTTTCTTCAAGTTGTCCCACCCTCCATTCGAAAAGATATCACCATTGAAGAAGATTTAGTTGAAGAGATCATTAGATATTTTGGTTATGACAACATCCCCACCAACCAGCCCATTTCTTCAGAAAAACTTCCCGATATCACTCCCAAAATCCTTTATCTTATCAAAAGCATCAAAGACCAGCTAACTAGTCTTGGCTACGATGAAGTCAGATCCTGGCCCTTAATTCAGCCAAAGCATTTTTTAAAAGATCTTCTTACTTCAAACCAAAAAGCTATTCACACTCAAAATAGCATCAACTCATACTATCCCATTTTGAGGCCCACCATCATTTCTTCTCTTATTAACCAACAAGAGCAGTTTCACAAATACAAACTTGACGATGTTTCTTTTTTCGAAATCGGAAAAGTCTTTTATCAAGTCGGCCAAGACTATATTGAAAAATATTCTCTAGGTCTTTTTAACCCCGACACAGACCAACTTCAAAACCATATTTCAAAACTTAAGCTAGGCAAACCTACCCAAACTCAAAACAGACCCGAGGGTCAATTTATAGAATTCATTTTAGATGATCTTGATCTGTCTTCAGTTAAGACTCCCAAATATAACAAAAATACTAGTCTTGCCGCCATTGAATTAACACATCAAATCATTACTCTTGACGCCAATCTAACTACACAGACCAAACAAGATCCGCAAGTACTGATCAAAGATTACCGCCGTAAGTTAGGCAAACATGTCTGGCAAATCGATATTACCGATATCTATCACAACCCAAAAGATAATACCTACAAATATACTTTTAGAGTTTCCTACTACAATCTAACTTCTTCATCGGCCAAAAAACTCCATCTTAATACTTTTAATTTAAATTAATATCATAAGTTATGACGGAAAGTAAATTTGACGATTGGAGTCCAGAAGTAAAAAGAATGATGGGTATTAACAGAGCAAGAGCCAGTAATGATTTAATCAAAGTCAATCAAGGCCAAGAAAGTCAATATGGACTAACCATGGATGATCTCAGATGTGATGCCGAACAAACGGAAGTTGACGAAAAAGGCGTTGTTAGAAAATCTAGACCCCAAAAATACACCAAACCAAAAAACACAACTCCTTAGCTTTCACCCACGCCGGTCACAATTGGAATAGGTGACAGCATAATTGTTGGACTTGGTGTCGGTACTTTTGTTGGACTCGGCGTTGGTGATGGTTGCCAATCCCAGGGCAAGTTCACCCCAATCCTAATATCCGACTCAGCACTTTTTCCATCTTTGTCTTCTGCTCTGACTTTAAGTTTATACGTTCCATCTTCCAAATTAAGTTTGATCTCAAAAGGTCGCTCGTCCCATTTCTTTTCTAATTTTTCATCTGTCCACAATTCCACTTTGACTATCTTTTTCAAAGACTCTGTTTCTATCCTAACATCAAAATCATTTCCCACCGTCGATTCATGTCCAGGCGATGCAAATCGAACTCCTACTCCACCATCTTCCCGACAATAATCCTCAGGCACGCTGTATATATCTTTATTCTCTTGAGTACTGATCCACCAATCTATACCTTCTTGCCACCTGTTTTTATCATCAGTCGATACCACATCTTCTTCCCTTAGCTTTATATAATCTTTTTCATCATAATTGCCAGAGCTGACATCCTGTGGAGTTGCCAACCCAAAACTACCTCTACACACCTTTAGTCTCAAATGTATCGGATCATCCAAATTTGGCTCAGTCCCTTGGATAAAATATTCCGACTTACTGGCAAAGCCGTCATGAGATCTATAACCCGATAACTTATCAACCTCCACACTAACAATGCCCGAAGGTATTGGAAAATCCTGTTTATCTCTGCTTTTAATAAACTCAACCATCAATCTTCTCCATATCGGTGTTGCTCCCGACACACCTGAAGCCACTCTGCCCATAGGTGAATTGTCATTATTTCCTACCCACACCAGAGACAGTAAGTTTGGTGTCCAGCCTATACACCAATTATCTCTTTTATCATTAGTTGTTCCTGTTTTTACAGCTACTTGATATCCGCCAATAGTCAGTCCATTTACCGATCCAAAAGTAGCACTTCGAGCTTGGTTATCAGACAAAATATTTGATATCATAAAAGCCTCTTGCGGTGTCATTACTTGAGACAATGTCATCGGCTTATATTCCTCAAGTATCCTTCCTGTTCTATCTTCGACTTTCAAAATTGGTTGTAAGTTAACTTTTTGGCCACCATTAGCAAAAGCGCTATAAGCCGCCGCCATTTCCGTCATTTTTACTTCAGCTCCCCCCAAGGTCACCGCCAAACCAAATCTAGACAAATTTTCAGTACTGGGTTCAAAAGTAGACAAACCCATATCATAAGCCAATTGCAGCATATTTTTAACCCCTACCCTAGCCAACATTTTTACCGCCGTTGTATTGATTGAGTTACCCAAAGCTTCCCTTAAACTCAACGGTCCCAAGTATTTACCGGTATAATTTTGAGGTGAATAGTCTTTTTGGCCGGCCACCCCGGGGAAAGTTATCGGCGCATCCACTATCATATTGGCCGCCGTATAACCTCTTTTAAAACTTGCCAAATATGTTATTGGCTTAATAGCCGATCCCGGTTGTCGTAAGCCTTGCGTGGTCACATTAAACTCGCCATCAATATCTTCGGAAAAATAATCCCTAGATCCTACCATGGCCAAAACTTGGCCATCTCTTGGGTCAACCACCACTGCCGCCCCATTACTGATATCTAAAGTCTCAGCCTTGGCCACTTCTTCCTCAACAACTTCCTCTGCACTTTTTTGCATTTCCAAATCTAAGCTGGTTGTTATCTGAAGTCCACCGCCCTCAACCACATCTTCACCGTATCTATCAATCAAAATGTCTTTTATCCAAAAAACAAAATGAGGCGCTTTAATATCTGTCCTATCTACTTTAAACTCATAATTTTCTATTTGCTCTAAAGTACTTTTCTCCAGCTCAGAGCTAATATGGCCATCCTCCCTCATTCTGCTTAGTACACTTTTAGACCTGTCCACATACGCTTTTGGCGTAGTTGAAAAGGGTGAATAGACACTTGGTCTTTGGGGTAGGCCCGCCAAAATCACCGACTCGGCCAAATTCAACTCAGACACTTCTTTTCCAAAATACCGCTCCGAAGCCGGACCAACTCCCCAAGCTGTTCCTCCGTAAGGCGCTTCATTTAAATACATCAATAGTATTTCGTCTTTACTATATTTTTTCTCGATTTGAACTGCCAATATAAACTCTCTTATTTTTCTGACCACCTTTCGCTCCGAAGTCAGCAATACATTCTTTACCAACTGTTGAGTCAAAGTCGAACCACCAATTAATCGCTGTTTAAATATCAAATTTTGCATCATTCTCAAAGGCGTCAAAGGATCAAAACCGGCGTGTTGATAAAAACTTTTATCCTCAATGGCAATTGTGGCCTTTTTCAGATATTCCGGTATTTGTTCCCAAGTTACCGGAAACCTCTTCTCTTCTTCGTATAGGTCATACAGTACTTCTCCATCTCTATCATAAATCCGACTGGAATAGCCATCTCTTCGAACTATGTTTCCGGGTGTTGGCAGATCCTTACCAAACCAAGCAAATATTACCAAAGTAAAAATCAATCCAACCACAATTGCCGCCGCCACCGCCGAAAAAGCCCACATGGTTATTTTTTGCTTACTGTTTTTAGCCAAAAATCTTTTAGCTTTCATTTTTGTTTCAAACTTTAATCTCCTTAGTTTAAAACAGATATTTTTAAGTTTTAAACAAGTTTTGTTCATAATTTAAAATAAGCTTAACGCAGGCAATAGAGAAGTGGCTATCATTAATACGGCCATAAGTACAAATACTACCTTACCCAAATTTTTCTTCTTTATCTTTATAAAAAATATTTTCATAGTCAATGATAGCATAGGATAATGATCAATCAGCTTCAAAACATGGCCGGTATCGGCCCCAAGACTATCGATAAGCTAAACAAACTTGGTATATTCACTCAAAAAGACCTCCTTTTTCATTTTCCCCGGGATTACATCGATTTTTCCCACTTTACTACCATTAGCAGTGCTCCCCTTGAAGAAAACATTAGCCTTAAAGTTAAAATACTAAATTTTAGAAACATCTATTCCCGTCGTGGTAAAAATGTCCAAATTGCCAAAGTTGCCGACAAATCTGGCCAACTTACCTTATTTTGGTTAAATCAATCATATTTATCAAAAACTATTACACCAGGTATAACCCTCAACATTGCCGGTCAAATTTCTATCTACAAGGGCCAAAAGACCATGTTTTTTCCTAGAATAAGCACTGGCAAAACCGACAAAATTATCCCAATTTATCCGGAGACAAGGGGCTTAACGTCAGCCTGGTTTGCCAAAATGATTTCAAAAAACTTTGAGTCTTTATCTTTCTTTATTGATGATCCGCTTCCCACCCAAATCCAAAAAGCCAACCATTTACCGGAGTTAGTTGATAGTCTTTCCAAAGTTCACCAACCCCAAACCATTTCTGATATCACTAAAGCCAAGTCCAGATTATCAGTCGATGAACTTTTGGCCATTCACCTTAATTCAATTCTTCAAAAACAACACTGGAATAGTTTAAAAAGTCATCATCAATTAAAATTAAACAAAACAAATAGCCACAAAATCGACAAACTTGTCAACTCCTTACTTTTTAAACTTACCGATGATCAGAAACAAGTTTGGCAAGAAATTAGTAATGATTTAACTTCCACCAAAATCACCAACCGACTACTTCAAGGCGATGTTGGTTCCGGCAAGACCATTATTGCTCTTTTATCCGCATATTTAACGCATCTAAATCACAAACTGTCTGTAATTATCGCCCCCACCCAAATATTGGCTCATCAACACTACCAAACTTTCAAAAAATTATTACCCAAAGTACCCATAAAACTAATTACAGCCGATAATAAAAAAGCCATAAATAAAATTACCGACAATACCATTGTCATCTCCACTCATTCCATTTTCTATCATCATCAACATATCAAAGATAAGGTCTCGCTTTTAGTTATCGACGAACAACACAAGTTTGGTGTTGACCAAAGGGGAAAACTTCTAACTCAGCAGTATCCACCCCACACCATTACCATGACCGCTACCCCCATTCCCAGATCAATTGAATTGACTCTTTTGGGAAATTTAGATATGTCAACTATCAAGCATATGCCCAAAGCCAGACTGAAAGTCAAAAGCTATTCCACGCCACTGACCAAACAGCTTGATTGTTATCGCTGGTTAGCTAAACAAATTAAAAGTAATCACAGTCAAGCCTTTGTAGTCTGCCCATTTATTACCGATTCGGACAAAATGGATCAAGTCGTCTCAGCCCAGCTTGAATACCAAAAACTAAAAAATCTCCTTCCATCTCTTTCTATTGGCCTTCTTCATGGCGGTCTTAAATCAACTGACAGGCAAAATATTGTGGCCGATTTTCTTCAAAACAAATATGATATTTTGGTCACTACCCCCATCATTGAAGTTGGTGTTGACATCAAAAACGCCAATTATATGGTCATAAATTCAGCCGACAGGTTCGGACTTTCTCAGCTTCATCAACTTAGGGGCCGGGTTGGTAGAGGCCATAAGCAAGCTTACTGTTTCTTTTTTTCTTCATCCCAAAATCAAAAAACTCAAGACCGCCTTAACTTTATCTCCAAAACCACCGACTGCTTTAAAATCGCCAAATATGATCTGGAAAGTAGGGGACCGGGCACTATTTTTTCCACTCTTCAGCATGGTTTCCCTCAGCTCAAACTAGCCAACTTATCAGACACTGCTTTAAATCAAAAAGTCAGATTAATTGCCAAAGACATTCTCAAAAATTACCCAAAATCAGTCAATAAGATCCTGTCTACCAATCAATTTACACCTATCACTCAGAATTA
>CAZBXB010000005.1:0-4426 GCA_964496075.1 uncultured Gammaproteobacteria bacterium | reverse complement strand
AAGACAAGGAAAAAGAAGAGCCCAACAACAAAAAAACAAATCACTAATAACTCCGGTTGTTTGCAAAAAATGCCAGCAACTTAAAAAACCGGGTTATTCCTGCTCAAATTGTGAAAAGTAACAAAGACCCAAGACATATCGTTAGAGTCAAGACTTTAAAAGCCATTTTTGCCTGGGAATTTACCAAAAACACACCGACTGATCACGACGCCACTCAAATTGTCAGAAGTATCAAGAAAATTGACAAACTCATCCAAATCAACGCCTCCAAATGGCCACTGGATAAAATTAACAAAGTCGACCTGTCGGTTTTAAGATTAGCTTGTTGGGAGCTTTATCACAAAAAAAAGACTCCCACCAAAGTCATCATTGATGAAGCTATAGAATTAGCCAAAAGATATGGTGGAAAATCATCATCCTCATTTGTCAATGGGGTTTTGGGTTCACTTATTGGTAAAATCAGACAGTCAAATGACAAAAAATAAATTAGATCAACTCCAAGCCACTATCAATATCAAATTCAAGAATCTTGATCTTCTCAAGCAAGCCTTGACCCACAAATCCTATTTAAACGAAAACAAGCATCTTAATCTTAAGTCTTACGAAAGATTAGAGTTTTTAGGTGACGCCGTTCTTGAACTATGGACATCCAATACTTTATACAAACTCTTTCCCGATTTTCCCGAAGGTAAATTAACCAATCTTCGAGCCTTAACTGTTCGTACTCAAACTCTTTCAAAGGTGGCTAAATCAATCGATCTTGGTCAATATATATTTTTAAGTCTTGGTGAAACTCAGACCGGTGGTCAACAAAATGGTTCCATCCTCGAAGACTGTTTCGAAGCCCTAATTGGTTCCATTTACATCGATTCGGGCCAAGAGGCCGTCTCCGGCTTTTTAAAAACCTTTCTTCTGCCCGAAATTCTCATCTATTCCAAACAAAAGATATACAAAGATCCCAAAAGTATCTTTCAAGAGATCGCCCAAGCCAAAACCGGTATTACTCCACATTATCAAACTATTGCTGAGTCTGGTCCGGATCATTCTAAAACCTTTACGGTCGCCGCTTTTATTGGTGACGAAAAAATTACTACCGGCAAAGGCATGTCTAAATTAAGAGCCGAAGAAAACGCTTCCAAAAAAGCCATCAAAATTATCACCCTTTAATTATTGTGATTTTTCAAGATATCTTTTTTAAAATATGTTTTATTATAATCAAGCGAACATCAAAAATTTCTAAAAATTTTTGATATAATACCCACATGCTCAAAATCAAACTACAAACACGCGGAAAAAAACATCAAAGAACATTTCGTATTGTTCTTGCCGAAGCTAGATCCAAAGCCGATGGTAAATTTATCGATGATTTAGGTAGTTATAATCCAATTACCAAAGAAATGTCTCTTGACAAAGACAAAATGAAGAAATGGATTAAAAATGGTGCGCAGCTTACCACAGGTGTTGATAAGTTACTAAACCCAGGTAAATATCCCAAAAAGAAAAAGAAAGTTAAGAAACAGGACGAAGTCAAAACCAAACTTAAAACTCAAACTCCAACCGAAGAAAAAGCCGAAACTTAAAATTTTGAAAATTGAAAATTGAAAATTGGTAAATTAAATATATGACTCCCGATAAAACCTTAGAAAAAATTATCAAGAGTATTCTTTCTGAGCCAGACGAAATTACCGTCAGTCAGCAACCGTCTCCCATAGGCGATAACATCACTGAATTAAACATAAGCGCCCCTCAAAGTACTATCGGCCAAATCATTGGTAAACAGGGCAAAATAATCAAATCTCTTCGTATTCTTATGGCCATAGCCTTCCCCCAACAAAAATTCAACATTCAAATAGTCGAAGATTAATTGGCCGAAAAAGGATTTCTAACATCGAATTCTTGATACTGCTTTCCGCTACCCAATGCCTCCAGATCCAAAAACAAACCTTCAATTTTTCTAAACCCATCCAATCTTTCCAAGACAGCCACCTCATCTTGTGTCATCAGTAAGTCTTTATAAGTCAACTTTTCCACATCCACTTCAGCTTTTTTTGACGCAAAATAAGTTACCAAACTCAAATCAAGGGTGACAATGTTACTAGATACGCTTTTTGACTCCAAACTATTCAAAGACAATAATGGCAAAGAATTTTCCAATCCGGACACCAACTCTATATATCTATCTTCTGGCCCAATTAAACTTATTGTAAATGTCAAGCTAGATACACCCTCTGTTTTCTTTGCATCACTGACAACATCACCACCTTCCTCTTTTAGTTCCCCTGGAGATAATGAAAAACTATCAACCATAAAGCCATAGTCAGACACCAAGCCGGATACTACGTTTAGTAGGTAATATATATTTTTTGACTCCGGCAAAGCCATTAGAAGCATTTCTTGCTTGGCCTTAAGTTCTCCATCGTCGACTGACTGAATATACGCCCTTCTTTGATTCACATCCTGGGTATCTTTTTTAACTTTTTCTATACCTGCCCTCAACTCCTTTATTTGCGAAAATTTCGGGATAAAAGCCACACTAATAGACACTAATACCAATATTATTACTCCCACAAGTGGCAATATCGCTTTTATTTTCCAGACTTCGACCCCAAGTGCCTTTTCTTCACTATTACTCCTCATATCCTTTATTGGCGCCACTTTCGTTTTTGGGTTTTCTTTTTTTATTTCTTTTTTCATATAAATAAATCAACCTCCATTGAAAAACTCCATTTATTACCATCTAAGCCAACGGAACCCAAGACTGCATTGGTAAAACCATCAACCAAACCATTATTAATGTCTTCAATTTGAGATTCAATTTTATCCATAGATTTATTAGTCATCACAAAGGCCACAATCGAAACAGTCGAATTATCATCAAGATTCATCTCCTCAATCACCACATCCTCACCAAACAAACTGTTCATTTTTTCAAAAGCCACACTATATTCAAACCTTTTATCCAATACTTGACTGACCAACTTGGCCTTATATCTTAATTCTTGATTAATAACTACATCTTCAGACATCTTCTTATAATCTTCCAAAAGAACTTCATATTTATTATTTAAACTCGAATAGTTAAATTTAAAAAATAAATAAACCGCCATTATTACCACTAAAACCGCTACCCATACAACCAGTAAAGATATCGTCACCGATTTTATTTTCTCAGAAAACTTAATCTTTTCAGCCTGAAACTTTGCCATAGAAGGCATCAAGTTTAGTTCCATTATGTCTCCCTTAGTGCTAGTCCAACTGCTAACGTAAATCGGCAACCTTCCAAAGTTAAATCTACCGGTACATTAATCTGACTGGTATCTGTTTTCAAAAATGGCTGTATTACCTGCACTTCCACTCCCAACAATCGTGTTAGCTCTTCTGCCAAACCCGGCATATTAGCCCCGCCACCGCTTAAGACTAACAAATCTACCGATCTGCCCCATTCTTCTCTATAAGACACCATTGCCTTCCTAACCTCCTCTGCCATACTGGTAAACACCGGCAATATGGCCGCTTTTATTTTCCCCTCTAGCTCACTTTCCTTCATACCATAGGCCTTTTTATACTCTTCAGCCGATTTTTCGTCCAAACCTAAATTTATAGATATGGCCCTAGTCAGGGCCTGTCCACCTACCGATACCGGCCTGGTCAAATATATATTTCCTGCTTTAACCACCATCAAATCAGACATGGATTCTCCCAAATCCATCAACATCACCGATCCCGTTGACGATACTGACCTGGTCACTACTCGATTCATAGCTACGGCCGGAGATTCAATAGCCAGTAGCTCCAAGCCTGCCTTTTTAAATAGTTTCATATAGGATTGGATTAAGGTTTTTTTGGCTGCTATGGCAAATATCAAAAGCCGACCGGACTCATCTTTTTCCACAATATCATAATCAATTAAGACATCTTTAAGCGGGTAGGGGACAAAAGTTTCTGCTTCAAAGTTTAGAGCATCTTTTATTTCACTTTCCTTTAGGGGTGGTAATTTTACAAGCCGGGAAACTATATCTTTCTCCGGCAATGAAGCTACCACATTTCTACTTCTTATTTTAAGATCACTCAAAAGTAACTTTATGACTGAAGCCAATTCGCCAATATTGCTATTTTTATCTTCCGGTATGCCCACACTGTTTTCGACTTCCCCCATATATTTTAAAGCTATCGTTTCCTGTTTCTTTTCAAAACCAACTAGTTTAATACTTCCGCTTCCTATGTCTAGTCCAAAAAAATCTTTATCGGGCATATTAATTCAGTATAACCAATATTTAAAAACTAGTCACTAGTTTATGCTAACTTCCGCCGTTAATCCTTCCAACATAAAGGACATGTAATAGGATGGATCCCATCTTTTATAAACACTGACTGTGGTACTGGCACTACCACTTCTACCGGTTGAATCAATTATCTCTCCCTGACT
>CAZBXB010000004.1:0-32048 GCA_964496075.1 uncultured Gammaproteobacteria bacterium | reverse complement strand
GGGTTTTGTTAACAAAAACAGTAAATACGGTGCTTGTCTAGTCCAAAATGATGCTGTTACTATAAATCGAATAGTGGTTAATGAGTTCCTTAAGAAAAAAATCCCAGTTATGGGAGTATCGCCACACGACTCAATCTTGTCTGCTTCACGTAAATTAAAATCAATATGGCTTGAGCCAATTATTTACATGCTCAAACAGAAAATTATACCGGTGGTACACGGAGACGTTTTGGTTGACGAAAACCAAGGAGTAAGTATCTTTTCTTGTGACAAAGTGCTTCAGTTGATAGCAAAAAACTTTGATCTTAGTTTGTGGAAAGAAGTATTTTTCGTCTCAGTAGGTAACTTCCCGGGTGTACTAGATGTAAATAATAAGTTAGTAGGGAAACTCACTCCCAAGATTTTCAACAAATTGATCAAACAAGGTGCTTTTGTCCAAACAGGAAATGTCGATGTAACCGGAGGAATGAGAACAAAGATTGAAGAATTGGCAGAAATGTCTAAATTAGGCATAAAAACATTTATAGTTGACGGTAGGGCTCGCGGAAGTCTAAAGAAACTGTTTTTGGAAAAAAAAATAATAGGAACGGAGTTAACAAGCTGGAATTTGACAGAAAACATTATTTAGCCAAGTCATAGACAACACTTTTTTCATCCTCATACACAGTTCTCCAAGTGTCTTGCCAGTTTTTGCTTTCATCTCTTAGTTCCAAATCCAAGAAAGTTCCTTTTGATATTAAAAGGCAATCAGTTCCATAGCCAATCACTCTGTCACTCCAACCAGGCCTAGCCTGAATTATCTCCAAATAGATCGTATACGGACTTTTCTTTTCAGCATTATCCCAAGTCGGCATTCTGCCATCAACAAAAAACTTCTTTTGTGGCATTTTCCAGACTAAATATCCACCCCATTCGTAGGTATTGTAAATATTTTGGCACTTGTCATCTGTCTTCAAGTATTCAATTGCTCCCATTGGATAACCCCTCTCTTTTTCAATTAGATCCCAGTCAGCCTTTTTATCTAGCATGCCATTTTTTACCAATATAAATACTGTCAATGCCGACACAATCACCCAAACCCACCACCCCTCTTTTATCTTCACTTTTACCATATTCAATACTAAAAAAATTGATGCCACTCCAAACAAACTTAAATTCCTTCTGGCTTTAAAAGCCAAACCCAAAAAAAACAACCAGCTTACTGCCAAAAACAATAAATTCTTTTTTTTAACACCAACTCCAACTGCCACCACTGCCAGCCCGCTTATAGTAATCAATATCATTACAATTCCCAAATTGGCTGGTGGTAACCACTCTGCAATTAATTGATTTAAAGGATACCAACTATGCCTTAAGGCTTCTTGGTAAATACCCACTCCAAAAGGGTTTATTAAAGATACTCCCACCACTAATAGTCCAATCAAGCCAAACTTAAGTATTTCTTTATCTTTTTTTACCAAGAGCTGCCCAAAATAGATCGACATCACCATTAACTCCAATATAAAGGCGCCATGACTATTGGCCCACATAAAAGATAGAGGCACTAGCCACCACCATCGTCTCTTTATTAAAATTGCCAAACTAAAAACCAAAAAAACTGTTGATAATACCTGCGGTCTTAGACCCAGACCTACTACCGGTAAGCTAAGCAACCAAAAATACAAGACAACCAACACTCCACTTATCAAATCAAGCTTAAATATCTTTTTTATAACTCCAAACATAGCCATCATTAGGGCCGACTGCACCACCGATAAACTCCATACCCCCACATATTTCTCCAATACAAATATCAACCATTGATATAGACTGTAGTTTAAGGTCCATATATGTTCGATTAAAAAATAACCGATACTATTGTCCCTAAATACTCGCCCTTCTTCAAAAATCTGCTGACCATAGCGCAAGTGCCAGCCTAAGTCCGGATCAAGAGGTGCTGTCCAAAACAGCACAAACACAAATACTAAAAACAAAATATTTTTCAAATTCAATTTCACTCTGAATTCTAATACATTATTAATTTAGGTTAAAATACATATACATACTTTTTACATTTTAATTCGATGATCAAAGTGTAAACTAGTATATTAAAATATATCTTAGTATATTAGCAGACAAAGCAATAGACTGCTAATATATCATTGAAATTAAATATTGCCTATATATAGGTTTTTTATTCCAAGAATTATTTAAAACATGAACAAAGTGAATACAAAGCGGAACACAAAATTTCGATCTTTAGGTTGTAAATTTTCTATGTATACACTTTTAGTCGGTCTGGGAAATCCAGGCAAAAACTACCAAAACACCAGGCACAACCTAGGTGGTCGTTTGGTTGAAAAATATGTCAAAAAGCATGGCATAAAACTGTCGTTAAAGCCTTCCTTTAAAGCCAAAATTGGCATACTTAAGCAACAAAATATCGACTTAATCTTAGCCATCCCTTCTACTTATATGAATTTATCGGGACTCACTGTCAGTAAAATTGTCAACTTTTATAAAATTGAGCCGGAAAACATTTATATCGCCCACGATGATCTGGATATTGGGGTAGGGGAGTCAAAAATTCAATTCGACCGGGGTCCGGCTGGCCACAATGGCATCAAATCCATCATAGAACAGTTAGGAAACCAACAATTTTGGCGCATACGTATAGGCATCGATCATCCAACTGATAGTATCGACGTAGAGGATTATGTCCTTATACCACCAACAGCCGACCAAAAGCCCAAAATAGACCAATCTATTGATAAAATAGTAGAGGATTTAGATAAAATCTTGGGCCTATAGTTCAGTTGGTTAAAACACATCAGTCGCACTGATGAGCCGACAGTTCGAATCTGTCTAGGTCCACAATCAATCAGTTTTACCCAAATTTTTCTAAAAATGGTTTATAATCCTCTTATGAAAAGTTTTTCTATAAAAGACACTTTTATGGTCCAGCTTTTGTGTATGGTGATAGTCGGCGCTAGTATAATTATCCTAACTTATTTTTAAACCAAAACATTGTCTCGAAAATCAGCCCCCACCAACTTATCAGATCAGCTTGCAATTTTTAAACAGACTCTTGCTAAACGCAAAAAATATGTCAAAAACGAATTTCAAGCCTATGGGCTCCAGCTGGCCGAAGAACTGGGTGATTGGAAAAACCGCTCCCTTTACATCCGTCTTGCCAAAAAGGAAGATAGGAAAATATTAGAAAAAGCTAGATTGTTTATCAAAGATCAAAATCCGGGTACTATTAAAACCCCCTACAAACTATTTATGTGGAAGTTAAAGCAAATTAGGCAGGAAAAGCCCCAAAATTCCTGATACAATTAACCGTGCCTCAAAACAAACTTACCAGAATCACCTTAATAGCAATTTTTCTTTTCCTAACCGGCTATCTATTTTTATCTACCGCCAAAGCCGATGAATCCGGTCTTAAGGCCGAAAAGTACAATTCCAAGACCGACAAAATAATTACACCCACCAAACAAGATATCAGCCAAAGTTTAACTCTGGTAGGTTTCATCGATGCCGACCAAATTGCTAATTTAAGATTTCAAACTTCAGGTAGACTAGCCTGGGTTGGAATCAAAGTAGGGGATAGGGTCAAAAAAGGCCAAGCCATTGCCTCGCTAGATAAAATCGAGCTAAGCAAAAAATTTCAAAAAGAAGCCAATAATTATCTGACAGACAGGTGGAATTTTGAAGATACCCAAGACGACTATCAAACCACCAGAGATAGTCACCTGATTACTGACGAAATTCAACGTATTTTAGATAGACAACAATTTACCCTAAATAATGCTGTTCTGGATTACGAACTGGCTGATTTAGCTGTCAAATACGCCACTCTTACCACCCCAATTGAAGGTATTGTTACTCAAATAGACACTCCCAACGCCGGAATCAATATTACTCCCTCCACTGCCGACTTTGTCATCATCAATCCCAACTCAATTTTCTTTAACTCCGAAATTGACGAAGAAGATGTAGGCAAGCTTTTCATTGGTCAAAAAAGCCAAATCAGTATAGATAGTGCTCCCGATCAAATTTTCGAGTCAGAAATTTACTATATATCTTTTGCCCCTATTTCTGGCAAAAGCTCTACCGTCTACCAACTCAAATTTAAATTAGATCTTGATAACCAAGGCCTAAAATATCGTCTTGGTATGAACGGTGATGTCAATATAGTTCTGGATCAATCCAGCCATACTTTGACTATCCCCATTGAAGCCTTGATAGAAAATGCTTCCAAAAAGTATGTTTTAGTTAAAGATGGTAATAGTACCAAGTTAGTAGAAATTGAAACGGGCATTGAGTCTGAATCTGATATACAAGTTGTCAAAGGTCTATCGGGCAATGAACAAATCATCATCAAAGATTAAGTCCATCCTTAAGCTTGACCATGTCACCAAAAGCTACACTAGCGGATCAAGCATTTTTTATGCTTTAAAGGATGTCAACCTAACCATCAATCAAGGCGATTTTATGGCTATCACCGGTCCATCTGGCTCTGGCAAATCCACTCTTATGCATATCATTGGTCTCTTAGATCATCCCACCTCAGGCCAGGTAATTTTAGAAGATCAAGACACTTCCTCCCTAAACGAAACGAAATTAGCCCAACTAAGAAACAAGACTCTTGGCTTTGTTTTTCAACAATTCAATCTTCTGGCTAAAACATCATCCCTTGAAAACACTATTTTACCCCTTCTATATTCCGATATTCCTCAGTCAGATAGGCGAAGTTTGGGGCTTCAAATGCTTACTAAGGTAAACCTATCCGACAAAATCACCAATACACCCGCTCAACTATCAGGTGGCGAGCAACAAAGAGTCGCTATCGCCAGAGCCTTAGTCAACGATCCTAAAATAATTTTAGCTGACGAACCGACCGGTAATCTTGATAGTAAAACCGGTCAAGGCATCATGAAGCTTTTTAGAGACTTGCACACTGAAGGCAGAACTATCGTATTTGTCACCCACGACATGGATCTGGCAAAACAAGCTGACAAAATTATAGTTATTAAAGATGGCCAAATCGTCAAATAATAATGCTTAAACCAAGTTTAAACGAACTAATTAAGTCCAGTTTTAAATCTATTTTCAAGAATAAGGCCAGAACGGCTCTAACCTCCCTCGGTATTATTATTGGTGTCAGCTCCGTCATCTTATTAAGCTCAATTGGCAATGGCCTTAAATCTTATATAACCCAACAATTTGACGAACTGGGCGCTAACACCATATTTGTTTCACCTGGAAAGATTTTTAGTAGTAGTAGTGGTGGTGGTTTTAATAGAGACGAAGCCAGTCGCATGACCAGTCTGTCTTTTACTCAAAAAGATATAAGGGATTTAGATAGGGGACTTAGAAATCTTGTGACTGATATTGCCGCCCTAAGCCAAGTTGCCACCTCAGTCAAATATAAAAACCAAGAAAAAGAGGCTACTCTGATTGCCACCTCAACTAATTACCAAAATATATCTCAGTTCAAATACACTTCCGGAAATTGGTTTAACTCTCTAGCAGAAGAAAAGAAAGATAAGGTAGCTGTTTTAGGCTCTAAAGTGGCTGATGAACTTTTTGCTAATCTAAATCCTTTAAACAAAAGTATAAGTTTTGAGGGCAAAACTTTCCAAATCATTGGTGTTCTCGAAAAACAGGGCAGTTCTTTTGGTGGACCGGATATAAATAGCTACGTCTTTATTCCATATTTAACAGGTGCCAACATAGTCGACAACAAAATTCAACAAATTGTCATCAAGGCCAGACATAAAGATGAAGTTAGCAAAGTCAAACTCTTAGTAGAAGATATTCTGCTTGATAATTATGACAAAGATACTTTTTCCGTTTTTGACAGCAGCCAACTTTTGTCTAGTATAAATTCTATCTTAAGTGCCCTGACTTTAGGTCTAAGCGGCATTGCTGCCATTTCTCTGGTAGTCGGCGGTATTGGTATTATGAATATCATGCTGGTAACCGTTACGGAACGTACCCGCGAAATCGGTTTGAGAAAAGCCATTGGTGCTTATCCTCGCGCCATACTCCTTCAGTTTCTATTTGAAGCCATTATTTTATCTTCTATAGGTGGTGTCATCAGTATTTTAATTGGATTCTTTGGTAGTTTAATTATTAATAATTTCTTCCCTTCAACTGTTACCATTGCTTCAGTTTTGCTTGCATTTAGTGTTTCCTTTGCTGTTGGTATTGTTTTTGGTGTCGCTCCGGCTCGCAAAGCCAGCAAACTAGACCCAATTGTCGCCCTCCGCTACGAATAAAATGCTACTATATTTTAGTGGCTTATTTTAAAAAACATCTTATTCCCAGTCTCGAAATCCTGGCCTTTATTAGCCTTTTGTGGCTAATCCAGAAAGCACCCTTTGGCTATTTTTTAGAGCTTTTTTTGGGTTTTATCGTTGGCAACACCATTATTGAGACCGATCATTTTATACACTGGTATTACTTAGACCCAAACAATCAAGAATCTAAAATTGCCAGACAATTAATTAAAAACAAACAAATTAAAAGTTTACTTAAACTAATGGCAGAGACAGCCCAGTTTCACACCTCTCTAATTTTTCACCACGTCATTTTTCAACTTGTCTTTTTGGTCATTACTTTTTTTGTTTTTACCTCAACCTCAAGCATTATCGGCAAATCAACCGTCTTTTTCCTAAACATCAATCTTTTAATCAAACAACTTTTTCAACTGTTTCAAAATCCATCATACTTACAAAAATGGCTTTTCGCCAGACTTGACAAACAATTACCAAAAAGCAAACTAGCCTACTATATATATCTTTTGGCTGGTATAAATCTTATCTTCCTTGTTAAACTAATCGGTCTATGAACATCGACTCACACCAACTCCAGACTGCCAAGCAGTATTTGTCCCCGGATCAAGATATGCTAGTCAATGATCTTGTTAATTTACTTAAAATCACCAAAAACTCCTTTTTAAACGATTATTCTTTTATCATCGCTCCACTATCAAAAGCTTATGAAGGCTTTCTCAAAGATTTTTTTCTAAAAATACATTTGATTGATCAAAAACAATATTACAGTGACCGGTTTAGAGTCGGTAAAGTCTTAAATCCATCTCTGCGATATAAAAGATATTCTCTTTATCAAAAATTAGCCGATATTAACCCAGAAGGGGAAGAACTAGCCCAGCTTCTTTGGGATGCTTGGAAATATGGTCGAAATAAAGTTTTCCACTACTTTCCAGGAGAAACAAAAAACATCGACACTAAACAAGCTGAGAAATTAATTAATCTCCTTCTTAAAGCCATTGTTAATGCTGGTCAATTTTGGCGAAACAACCAAAACCACAAATATTAGTATATTTAGGCCTAAATTTGAAGCTAAAAGCGCCAAATTTTGCCTTAAAATACAACCCCGCAACGACGGGATTAGTTTCATATGTTATATTTAACTAGATGTCATTTTATGTTCAAACTTAACGAAGAAAAATACAAAAACGTCATTTTATATTTATCCAAGAAAATTGGTCAGAATGGTGTATGGGGAAAGAAAAAAATGTATAAACTTCTTTATTATATAGATTTTGATTTTTTTGAAAAATACGAAAGACCAATAACAGGGGATATATACCATAAATTGCAAATGGGACCAGCCCCTTCTTATTTTGATGCCATAGCTCAAGAATTAAAAAAACAAGGCTTGTTACAAATAAGTATTAATAAAACTGGCAACGGATACAATGATGCTTACGTCTACAAAGCACTAGCAAATCCAAAAGATAATGCCTTCACTGCCGAAGAAAAAGCTATGCTAGATAGAATTATTAAATTATATGGAAATAAAACTGGTAAACAGTTAGAGAATTTAACTCATAAAGAAGCACCTTATTTGGCCGTTGAAGAAGGAGAAGAAATGCCCCTAGAATTATCTCACTATAGAGGTACAAAATTTAACTAGTCATGGAGCAAACCGAAGCTTATATGTCTTTTTTAGAACATCCCTCTTTTTCAAAAGAAATTAAGAAATTCAATAAAAAATACGATGGTGGTGGTATAGGCTTTAAAAGTTTAAAAAGGTTGTTAGAACAACAACTTAACCTTAAGAATAGACAAATTATACTATCTCCTGCAGTTTTAAAAAGAGTTGATAATCTGGGATCTAATCTCGAGGTTTATAAAATTATCATGAGAGTCAAAGGCTTAAGATCTGGCCAATCTCCTAGAGTTTGCTTCAGATATGTTGGTAATTTAATTATATTCCTATGTTTTGGTACACATATCGATAATTACAAAGATAATCAACTAAGACTGGTACTTAAAAACAGAATAAAAGATTTAGATCAAACTGTTCAATTTAACTAATAAATATTTTTTCCAGGTTAAAAAAAACTACCGACGCCGGGCCCCTCAATTGATGCTCTGGATGATCACCTCCTTCGACATAAACAATTCCGTCATATCCTTCCGTTAATATAAAATCTCTAAAAAACTTACAAGCATATTCACTGACCTGAGGATCACCTTTCACACTCAACATTTCTCTTAAATCAACTTTTTTATCTGTAAAATTTCGTAATATCACCAAATATTGACTTGCAATCAAATACGAAAATGATTTTTTAGATCTTATAGATCTTTCCTCATCAAACTGGGTTTCTTCACTTTTAAAGTAATCTAAAAAAGTAGCGTCGGTTGGGGGCTGTTTTATTTTTCCGGATGGATGAGTACGAATAAACTCATCATCTTCTTTTGGATCATAATTTCCCCATTTCTCATTGTAAATTGCACTATAATATTCCACATAGCCAGTTAACATATCTGAAGGTACATATGCATTTTTCTTCAGGTCACTAACCTGTCTAAAATCAAACACTTTGGCCTGGAATGGTAAAAATTCCAACACTACTGGTTCTCTTGCATCAAAAGCTAAAGAAAATAGTTTAGCATCATATCTTTCTGGCGTTGTATAAAAACCTTCCCCGATAGTCCAAGAATGAGAACCGCCTCCTTTAGAGTAATCAAAGCCTCGTTTAAACTCAAATAATTCTTTTGTTCCATGAAATAGTAAACCAGGATCACTCGAAAACCCTTCTCTTGTCATACCAACCGGATTTCTTTCTCCCAATACCATCAATCCGACGGGCTTGTCTACCGTTGCTAATATTTCTGTTGTTCCTGTATTACTATCCACCCCCATACCAATATTATATATATTTTCATCTGTTAAAATATACTTATGCCACAAACTCAAACAAAAAAAATTGTTATCGATACTGATAAATGTATCGGTTGCAACACTTGTCCCTTATTGTGCCCCGATTATTTTGAGTTAGATCCAAACACTTACAAAGCTAAAGTCAAAAAGCAGCCGGATCAGATCACCGATGATATTCAACAAGCAATTGACTCTTGCCCAGTTAGCGCTATACGTTTACAATAAGGAATGCAAAAAAACAAAAGCTATCTCAAAATCAAAACTCCGGTTGCCCTAGTCTTTTTAGCCCTGTTAGCACTAACCTCAATTGCCTCCGGTTATCTTTTCGCCAACAAAGGCGGCCAAATTGCCGGCACCAAATCGACCGCCAATGCTACTACTAGTCTGGAAATCGATAAGGTCGACACTCCAGAACTTAAATTTTTTGTTATGAGTTTCTGTCCTTATGGCAACCAAATCGAAGATGTTTTAAAGCCGGTTGCCGATCTTTTGGGCGATAAAGCCAATATTAAACCTCAATACATATTTGACAAGATTGACGGAGATTTAGACACTTATTGTCAACAAAGAGTACCTGATGCAACTCGCTGTCAAGATTACGTTGATGCCGGCCAAGTCGCTTCTGTAGCTGAATGCCAAACCATTATTGCCAGCCAACTAACTGCTTGCCAAGATGAAAGCCAATACATGAAAATTGATGATAATTATTATGCTTCTCTCCATGGTCGAGTCGAAGCCAATCAAAATGTCAGAGAGATCTGTGCCTGGAATCAGACAGAAGACAAATCAGTTTGGTGGAACTTTATTGAAAATGTTAATTTAAATTGTACAGCCGAAAATGCCGATACCTGTTGGCAGGATCAAGCCAGCTCGGCCGGTTTGGATACTGACAAGATTACTGATTGTTTCAACAATCAAGCTAAGCAGCTGATCGAAGAGGAAATTGCCCAAACTATTAAGTACAATGCCAGCGCTTCTCCAACCTTAATTCTAGAGGGAGTTCAGATCCCACCGGAAGAGGCTTATGCTCAAGACGGTAGTGCCGTTCTTGGTATCAATAGCGTCAATATCACCCAAGCCAACTACCGTACTCCTGAAGGTCTAAAGCAAGCCGTTTGCTCCATCTTTTCAAAACAGCCCAAAGAATGTAAGACCACCCTTGAAACCGGGGCTGAAACAGCCGCCCCCAGTGCCGGTGGTTGCTAATCTATGGATAAGCTTAATGCTCACCAAATCAGACGAAGCCGGTCTGGCGTCGCTTCCAAGAGACAAAAGTTAATTAAAAGAAATCCTGTCGTTCTTGTTTTGGACAATGTCCTTGATACTTACAATATTGGCTCCTTCTTCCGTTTAGCTGATGCTATAGCTGCCGAAAGCATTTATCTATGCGGACCACTTGTGACTCCACCCAATATTAAAATTCACCGCTCATCTATTGGCACCTGGAAATGGACCACCTGGCAACACTTTGACAATAGTCTTGATTGTATTAAGTCTTTAAAAGCTAAAGGCTATCAAATTATCAGCTGTGAACTTAGCAAAAAAAGTATCCCATATAATAAAGCCAAATATAAAGCGCCTATGGCCATAATAGCCGGCAATGAATCGACCGGAGTCAGTCAAAATATTATTAATATGTCCGATCTAATAGTTGAAATACCTATGTATGGTATTAACAAGTCTCTAAATACCCTAATCGCCACTTCAATTATATCTTATCAGGCAATTTCGCAAATAAAAAGAGCTTAAGATAGGCAATAATTATACTACTTCAACAGGCCACAAATTCATCCTACAAATACGGCATAAATATCTCTTGTAAAGCTATTTTAAGCCTGCTAAAATGATATATACACCAAATATATTGATTGTCTTTGTTGTCAACTAAATTTTTAAACCTATAAAGTAAACACTACATGTCAAAAGATATTAAATATACCAGCGAACAAATAATTGTTTTAGAAGGACTTCAGCCGGTTCGAAAAAGACCGGCTATGTACATAGGCTCTACCGACGATAAAGGACTTCATCATTGCATTACCGAAATCATCGACAATTCCATTGATGAAGCTCTGGCCGGATATGCCAAAAACATCTGGGTTATCATTCATCCGGATAACTCAGTTACTGTTTCCGACGATGGCAGGGGTTTTCCTATAGACATCATGCCCAAATACAAAAAACCAGCTGTCGAAGTTATCTTAACTACTCTTCATTCCGGTGGTAAGTTTGAAGGTCAGGCTTATAAAATTTCCGGTGGTCTTCATGGAGTCGGTGCTGCTTGTGTCAACGCTTTATCCAGCCAATTTCAAATTGAAGTCAGACGTGATAACAAAATCCACTTTATGGAATTCTCGCAAGGAAAAGTTGTCACCAAGCTTACTCGAATTGACTCCAGTAAAATCGACGGCCTGGAAAAAATCATTCCAAAATCCGTTGACGGTACTTCGGTTACCTTCAGGCCCGATCCTGAAATTTTTAAGGAATATATTATTTTTGACAAAAAAATCATACTTCGATCCCTTAAAGATAGAGCCTACCTTACCAGCAAAATCTATTTCCATTTTTACGATCAAAGAGATAATAGCCAAAGACACCTTTATTTTGAAGGTGGTATTGTTTCGCTAATCAAAAACCTCAACAAAACCAAAAAGGTCCTCCATGATCCAATTTATCTAAAAGGCCAATCGCCCAAAGACGGTATCGAAATCGAAGTCGCTCTTCAATATAATGATTCTCTTAAGGAAAATACTCCCAGCTACGTCAATATTATCAACACTGTTGAGGGTGGTACTCACTTATCGGGTTTTAAAGCCGCCCTTACCCGAAGTATCAAAGATTATGCTGTTAAAAATGAATTAATCAAAGCCAAAGACGACAAGATTACCGGCGAAGATACCAGACAAGGCCTGACTGCTGTCATTTCCTTAAAGATTCCAAGTCGTGAGCTCCAATTTGAAGGTCAGACCAAAAGCAAGCTGGGCAATAGCGAAGTTTATCCGATTGTTAGTAAAATTGTTAAAGACGAACTCGATACCTATCTTGGTGAAAACCCCAATGTTGCCAAAATTGTCGTCGGTAAAACTCTTCTAGCTATCAGGATCAGAAAAGCCGCCAAAGCCGCCAAAGATGCCATCATGCGCAAAGGCAGTTTTGATTCTCTGGGCTTACCCGGTAAGCTGGCCGATTGTCAATCAAAAGACCCTGCCAAAAGCGAAATATTCATTGTCGAAGGAGATTCAGCCGGTGGCTGTTTTTCTGGGGATACAAAAGTTGCCCTAACTGATGGTCGTAATCTTAACTTTAAGCAACTAGTTAAAGAAGCCAAAGATGGTAAACAAAACTATTGTTATTCGGTAAACAAACAAGGTTCTGTCTGTATTTCACCTATCAAAAATCCTCGTAAAACAAAAACTAATACTTCCGTCATCAAAATCACGCTTGATAATGGCCAAAACATTATTTGCACACCCAATCACCGTTTTATGCTTCGAAATGGAACTTATTCACAAGCAAAAAATTTAACATCTGACAATTCACTTATGCCGTTTAGAAAGCAACTCTCCCGTCTTGGTAAAAAAATAACTGTTCTTAATAAAAAAATAGACGTTTATGATATTGAAGTACCTAAATATCACAACTTCGCTCTAAGCTCAGGAGTATTTGTTCACAATAGTGCCAAACAGGGTAGAGATAGGAAATATCAAGCTATTTTGCCTCTCTGGGGTAAGGCTATTAATACCGAAGACATGAGATTGGACAAAATCGTCAATTCCAGTAAACTAAAAGATTTTATTATAGCCCTTGGTATGGGTATAGGTGACACTGCCGACCCGGCCAAACTTCGATACCATCGTATTATTATTATGTCAGACGCTGACGTCGATGGTGCTCATATCTCCACCCTGCTTTTAACCTTTTTGTACAGACATCTTCCCACCACCATCAAAGGTGGCCATGTCTATATTGCTATGCCACCTCTATTTAAAATTAAACAAGGCAAACTTACCAAATATGTTTATACCGAAGAAGATAAAGAAGCTTACGTCAAAAGCCTCGATCCTACAAAAAAAATTGATCTTCAAAGATATAAGGGCTTAGGAGAAATGAATCCTCAGCAACTTTGGGACACTACCATGAACCCACAAACTAGACTTTTAAAACAAATCACCATCAAAGACGGAGTTAAGGCCGATGAAACCTTTAGGACTCTTATGGGTTCAGAAGTACCACCCAGGCGCAAATTTATTACTACTCATGCCCACTTAGCCCAATTAGATATATAAACATGGACGATAAACAAATAAAAAATACTAGTGCAGGCAAAATCATAACGGTCGGTATTGTTGACGAAATGGAAAAATCCTATCTGGATTATGCTATGAGCGTTATTGTCAGCAGAGCCCTGCCTGATGTCCGAGACGGTCTTAAGCCGGTTCACCGAAGAATCATCTTTGCTGCCAACCAAATGGGCCTAACTCACAAAGCCAGGTTCAGTAAATCAGCCAAAATTGTCGGTGAAGTCTTAGGTAAATACCACCCTCACGGTGATGCCTCTGTTTACATGGCCATGGTCAGAATGGCTCAATCTTTCTCCCTAAGATATCCCCTTATTAAAGGTCAAGGAAACTTTGGCTCAATTGATAATGATCCACCGGCCGCCATGAGGTACACCGAAGCCAAAACTAGTAAGATTGCTTCCGAACTTATTTCTGACATCAACAAAGAAACTGTCGACATGATGCCAAACTTTGATGGCACCATTGACGAGCCAACTGTCTTACCTTCAAAAATTCCAAATCTTTTACTAAATGGAGCTGATGGCATCGCTGTTGGTATGGCTACTAAAATCCCCCCCCACAACTTAACTGAAGTTTGTCAGGCCATCAATCATTTACTTGAAAACTGTCAATTAGAAAAAGAAGAAAATGGCCATACCATTGAAAACCTAATTAAAAATAAGAAAGTAACCACCATGGATATTGTCTACAAAGACATTTACGCTCTTCAAAGCCAAAAATTCAAACTAGAATCCAGTCTACCAGTTGAAGACTTTTTACAATTTATCCAAGGACCGGATTTTCCCACAGCTGGAGAAATTTATGGTAAAAACGGTATAGCCGAAATGTACAAGACCGGTCGAGGTAAGTTTATTATCCGAGGTAAGGCCAAAATCGAAGAAAACAAAAGAGGTAGACAGTCAATTATCATTACTGAAATTCCATACCAGGTTAATAAGGCCGATCTAGTCCTTAAAATAGCCGATCTAGTTCGAAGCAAGAAAATCAAAGGAATTTCTGATCTCAGAGACGAGTCAGATCGAAAAGGTATCCGGGTTGTCATCGAGCTTAAGAAAGCCAGTCGTCCTAAGTCCACTCTCAACAAAATCTACAAATTTACACCCTTACAAACTTCTTATAGTGGTAATATTATTGCTCTTGTTGATGGCCGACCCCAAACCCTAACTTTGCGCCAAATGCTTCTATATTTCTTAAGACACAGGCAAGATATTATCAGAAGGCGTACTATTTACGATCTTAAAGCTTCCTCCTTAAGATCACATATCCTAGAAGGCCTCAAAATTGCCCTGGCAAATCTGGATGAAGTCATTGCCACCATCAAAAAATCAAAAACTGTCGACGACGCTAGAGCAAACCTAATCAAAAAGTTTAGCTTAACCGATATTCAGGCCAACGCCATTTTAGAAATGCAACTTCGAAGATTAGCTGCTCTTGAGGTTCAAAAAATTGAAGATGAATATGACCAAATCAAAAAGATTATTAAAGATCTTACCGCCATAATTACTAATCCTGCTAAAATGATTTCTATTTTAAAACAGGAAAACAACTATCTTTTGGATAACTACAAAGACGATAGGTTAACCAAAATTTACACCAGAGAGTTGGGACAGTTTAATGAAGAAGATTTAGTTGCCAATATTCCCGTTTTAGTAACTCTTACCAAGACAGGTTATATCAAAAAAGTACCCAAAGAGACCTATCATACTCAAAGACGAGGCGGTAAAGGTGTTGTTGGTATGACTACAAAAGAAGAAGATGAAATCGATATCATTCTGTCGGTTAACAATCATGACACCCTTCTCTTTTTTACCAATCAAGGTCGCGTTTTTAGAAGCAAAGTCTGGGAGTTTGAAGAAAGCAGTCGCCAATCAAAGGGACAGGCAGTCATCAATATCATTGATATCAAGCAAGGCGAACAAGTCCAGGCCGTTCTGTCTCAGAAAAATAACTCCAAAGATAAGTTTATCCTTTTGGCCACCCACAAAGGTGTCGTCAAAAAAACCAGTCTATCAAAATTCAAAAACATCAGACAATCAGGCCTAATTGCCATCAATCTCGACCCGGATGATCAACTCTGTTGGGCCAAAGCTACCTCAGGCAAGGACGAAATCTTTATTGTTACCCAAAACGGCAAATGTATCCGTTTTCAAGAAACCGATATTAGGCCCATGGGCAGAAACACCAAGGGCGTTAGAGGTATAAACCTTAAGCCGGACGACTTTGTAGTCAGCCTAAATATGGTCGACCAGCAAACAATTGCCGACAAATACAATAGCAAAACCTTTTGTGACCTTCTGGTGGCTACCGAAAACGGTCTCGGTAAGAGAACAAACATCTTCCAGTATCCTCTTCAAAAAAGAGGTGGCTTCGGAGTTAAAGTGAGTAATATATCCGATAAGACTGGTAAAGTCAGTGATGCTCAGACCATCACTCAAAATAATAATTTTGTTATTTTCGTTTCAAAAAAGGGTGTCACTATCAAAATGCCGCTTAAAAACATTCCTCGACTAAACCGAAATACTAAAGGTGTCATTTTAATGAGATTTAAGACCAATTCTGATAGACTGTCTACTATGACTGTCACTCAAAAAGAAAATCCTGACCCGGAAGAGTCAAAAGGCACTCATCAGAATAAGTAAGTATATAAGACCAACTTAACAACTAGCTCGTTTTTGGCAGTTCTATTTATCATCTGACAACATTAGGTACAATTTTGTTATATACGGTAAAATAGGTGGTATTTTGATCAGATTTAGTAAACATACCAAGTACGCACAATTTGTTTATCGGCTGACACAAATGGAGTAGGGGAGTCAAAAATTATAAGATACATCTGTGTTTTTATATAGGATAGTTTACTTCTTACCTTTTATTTCCACTATGAAACTTCTCATGTACCTCCCTTAGTCTTTTATCGGTTACATGGGTATAAACTTGTGTTGTCGCTATATTTTTGTGACCTAACATTTCTTGGACTGATCTTAAGTCAGCTCCTGATCTCAATAGGTCGGTAGCCATCGAGTGTCTTAAAGTGTGGGGCGTGGCATCAACTGGTAATTTTGCCTTTTTTACATATTTCTTAACAATTCTTTGGACTGATCTGACCGTTAATCTCATTGATTGACCACCGGCAGAAACTTCAACCTTTCCGGAATATCTGATAAATAGGGGATTATAGTAATCAACTCTGCTTCTTAGATATCTGTCCAATAGGCTAGCCGCCCGCTTACTAATAAATACCACCCTCGACTTACCACCCTTACCGACAATACCAAATTCACGTGTTTTTAGGTTAATTTTGTCTTTATCTAGTGATACTAATTCCGACACCCGCAAGCCTGTCGAAAACAATAGCTCCAAGATACACCTGTCTCTTAAACCTCCTTTTGTCGACAAAATAGGCTGATTTAAAAGTCTTTCCATCTGGTCGTTATCCAAAAACTTTAAAGATATAGATTTAGATTTGGGTACATCAATTTTTTCCGGTTGCAATATCTTTTTATAATCCTGCTTTATCATCCATTTCAAAAAAGACCTCAAGCATATTACATAATATCCCTGAGTTACGATCTTTTTGTCTTGATTATTCAAAAATAGCCTGAACTTTCTGACAGTTTCCAAATTAATATCACCAATATCGGTCACGTCTTTTTTCAGTTCAACTTTTAAAAAATCAATTAAAACACTCAAGTAATGATCATAGTTTCTTATAGTTAACTTTGAACAGTTTTGTCCAATCTCCAAATGTTCCAAAAATCTTCGTTTTAGAACTTCTACATCTCTAACTTTGTCCATATATCATTTTATCAACAAAACCATCCTGTAAAGCAAAGCAGACCTGTCCAAAGAATCGACTGCTTTTTTAAAATGCCTTAAAAAGGCTCTAATGAAGTCATTTTTATTTATACGTCAAATTAGGCCAATTTTACCTTCCCCTCAAATAATTCTGCTTAGGGAAGCATGAAATAGCTACCAAAGCCAAAAAATCATTAGGGTCAATTTGAGAGAAATCAGTCAAAATGTGTATTTTTTATCAAAATAATATTTTAATTTTTCAATAAAATTGTAAATTGATAATTGAAAATTTATTTATTATTTACCCTCCTCTGCTCTCTATTTTAAACATAGTCGCAAAAGATACATTGTGCGACGTATAAATTATCAATATCCCTCAAAAGAGTAATATACTACTCCGATAATCAAAATAAGACTGGTATCGCCTTATTCTTAATATAAAACAGTAAAAAATGGGCTGTCATAACACCTCTTCCCTTGCAAATCCGGCCACTTCTACTTCTCCTTAGCTACTTATCCACAGATACCGTATCAATCGATATCATAAATTATAGACTATATCATAATGTATCATTGTGAAAATTATAGGACGTATCGTGAAAATTAAATGTGTATTATAGGACACATTATTATAGGACTACCCTCTTCCCTATTTGGCCTGGCAAGCAATTTTTTTTCTGATAAAAATTTTTTGTCATTTTTAAAACTAAATTCCCGCTTTTTATTTCCGGTCTCTATTATCAATACTAAGGTCACCTTAACTCTAAATTTCACCTACTTTCTCCCCCACTCTTTTAATAAAAATACACAAATTATACCTATCTATCGCCATTTACTGACACTTACAATACCTAAAACCAAAGCCACAAACACCCATAGCATACCCTTCCATACTTTAGGAAACAACCTTTCCTTAATATCTGCCTGGATTAAAGTTGCCAATACATAAATAATACTAACCAAAAAGATTGATCTTCTAAAAATGCCGATTGGCCAAAAGGAAAAAGCGGCTGACAGTTGTCCTAAGATAAGCGCCGGTACCCAGATATAACTCAAGCTCTTGTTTTTACCATCATCAGGTAGTTCGATTGTTATCGCCCAAAATAAATAGCCAAAAATCAACATTGATGCTCCCAGTACAGCTAAGCCATTTTGCCAAAATCCCAAATTAATTGTAAAGATACTGTTAATCAAGAAAAATGAAGCTATCAGCAAGACTATTAAAGCCACCGTATAAGCCGCTCTATACAAAGGTACGGTTCGATAGCCTATGGCCACCAGAAAAATATTTTCCACCAAGAATATGACGTAATTGACTATCAAAAATAGAGCTGATAAAAATAAGGCAAGAGGTACGGAAAAAGGCAACAATATCACAAACAAACAATAACCTACAAAAAAAGCTACCGGTAAAAAGGCCAAAAGTGTCTTTAGTTTCCAATCCTTATAATTTAGAAGTCCCAAAGCCAACCAATATACAAAAATTACCCACAAACTGGAAACGGCTATAGCAAAATGCTGCCACTCGTATGGCAAACCCAATATCACAAAAAACAAAATCGATAACAACAATGATATCAGTACAAAGCTTAATCTTTTACTCATTGGCAGGCCACAAAAACTTTAACTACATCATCAAGTTCCTCAAGTACTTGAATAAGATCGTCTACTCTATCTTTATTAGATATCGTCAGTGGCATTTTAGCTTTAAGATGTCCTCCAAAATCAACTACCTCTATTGCCTTATCTTCTAGCTTGCTCACATACCCGCCCAAATTAGTAAATTCCATTTCCACATAATTTTCATAAATATCGCTAGCCCCCATGTCTATCAATTTTTCCCAATCCTCCTCTTTTATTTCCTTTAGCTCTACCCTACCCACTTTATCAAATTGAAACATAACAGTATTATTTCCACTTAAAGATCCACCATATTCTTGAAGAATCCTCTTTACTTCATTACTTGTTCTAATCTTGTTATCGGTTTCCACCTCAATTATCACTCCCACATTCTCCGGTCCAAAGCCTTCCAGGTACATGTTAGTCAAATTGCTACCTCTCTCTTCAAATCTCTTTAAAATTCTTTCAATATTTTCCCTGGGCATATTGACTTCTTTTGCCTTATCTATAGCCGCTCTTAAATAAGCATTAATAGAAGCATCGGTTACTCCTCCACCTCTTTTAACAGACACAACAATATTTTTTGCCATTTTAGTAAAAACAGCACTTCTTTTTTTATCCTGCGCACCTTTCCTGACTTTGATATTAGCCCATTTAGAATGTCCTGACATAAGTACTATAGTTTATCATTTCAGCCCAAACACTATCGATTACTATTTCAATCTCTTTTTCGGCCATTTGATTATCGGCCACAAAATCACAACTGTTAAATTTATCCCTCAAAAAGGCAAATGTCTTAGTTTCCTCCAAGTTATCTTTATAAATTATTCTACATTTATCGATACTTTCTCCAGACCAATCTCCGACTGACAGCACCGACAATCCCGCCCACGTCAATCTATCCGACAAGAAACCAGCCAGCCAATCCTTTGTAGTTGCATTGTAGACCGACAACCTAATCCCCTCCTCTACCAATACATTATCGCTAAACTCCCGTCTAAGTATTTCATCCAAAGCCACATTTTCCCATATTTCTCCGATAATATTTTCTTCTTTAAAAAACATATTCGAACTTCGCCATTTAAAAAACACCGACGGAATTAGCCCAATCTTGCCAGACATCTGTGACCATTGATCCCAATTATTTAGATCACTTACCCATATGACGGCATCAGCTCTAAAGCCAAAATTATAAAAGAATATATCATCATCCAATTCTCTTTTCTTTTCTTGTCTAAGTAAGCCACTAATCTTATCTGCTCTATACCAACCATAGCCACCAGGCACCCAAATGTATGTATCTTTGTCCGAAAAATAGACTACATTTACCATTCCCCTATTTGGCGATATATTTACCAATCCTATTCCATTATCAGCCATTATGGCTAGTCTATAGTCATTTTTAAAAAATACCCCCAATCCTCGCCTTATATCAACAAAAAAGACAACAATTCCTATTATTCCAACCAATCCCAATCGTACCAATTTCCTTTTCATCTCCCCTCCAATACCAACTTCAGGTCATCACTCAAATCTGTTTCAAACTCAAAATTAACACCATCAATTCCAACCAAAGCAATTTTTTTAGCATGCAAAAATGGTCTGCTTATCAAGTCCAGCTTGCCTCCATATAATTTATCACCTACTAATGGCCAACCAAGGTGGGAAAAATGCACTCTTATCTGATGTGTTCTACCTGTTTTTAGAACTATTTTTACCAAACTATATTTTTTCCCCCCCATTTCAAATTTTTCCATCAACTCAAAAGTCGTCCATGCTCTTTTACCCAGTTCGCTTACTGCCCATCTTAAAAAATTATATTTACTTCTTCCAATTGGTAGCATCATTTCGCCTTCAAAGCTGACATCTCCTTCCACTAAAGCCCAATATTCCTTATAAACCAATCTCTTCTTAAACTGTTGTTTTAGGTAAAAAAAACTGTTCTCCGTCTTGGCTACTAGCAATAAGCCGGAAGTACCTTTATCCAGCCTATGTACTATCCCAGCCCTGTTCATTTTGACCGCCCACTTGAAATTTTCCACCAACCAATCCTCAACCGTATTTTTATCACCACCCTCTTTGGTAGTCACCACCCCACTACTCTTCTCCAACACCATCATGTTCTTGTCTTCAAAGACTATGTCTGTTTGTTTCATCAAAAAAATTGGCAAAATATAGCATCACGCCAACAAATATAACCCAATCTGCCAAGTTATTATAAAAGAATATGACCTTGAAATAGTCTCTCACAAAACCCACTAAAAGTCTGTCAGCAAAGTTTATCAATCCACCTACAAACACCAAATATGTTGACCATTTAAAACTTTTCACTATCTCTCGCGCTAATATTGCCAAAAACATCACTAAAAACACCTCTGTCATCGGCAAGTTAACACCAAAACTGATTCCCCTATTTTGTATCACCTCAAGTCTAGCCGCCAAAAAACTGTGAGCTAACCACAATGATACTGGTAACAAAATTACACTTACCCTACTCCTTATTTTTTTCACACTCAACACAAATTGTAGCATCTGGCTTTATTGCCAATCTATCGGTGTCAATTATCTTACCGCAACTCTCACACAAGCCATATTTGCCCAACTTTATTCTGGCCAAAGCCTTTCTAATTTGAACTATCTGTCTTGACAAAAAGTTTACCTTTACTTCAGAATGCAAATGACCTACTTGTTCATCTACATCTTCTTCAAGTGAATTCTGACTGGCTCTATCAGTATCGGTAAAAGGATCCCCTTCTTCAAGCGAATCCTGTGTCTTTTTTAGCTTTTTAATCTCATTTTCTAAAAAATGTCCAATTGGTACCAAAAATTTGGCAGGAAAAGCAACCTTGTTACTATTTTTAGTCATATTACTTCTTCTCCGAATTAAATAACTCTCCAAGCATAACCAAGCTTATCAAAAAAATCAAACTAAAAACCAAAGCTAAATACCGATAAAACAAACTCATTTCAACCACAAAACTAGCTACAAACATCAAGATCGAAAATATTAAACCCGAAAACAAAAACAAAAAGCCTTTCTTTCCGCTTTTATACCAATAAAAAGATCTATATTTTCTAGCCCAGAAACTTAATCCAAATATCAACATCAGTCCTCCAACTATCCACATATCCACTACATTCTTATCACCAAACCACACCGGTAGTAGCCAAAAAAAGCTTAACATCACTCCCGGAATCACCAAATCTTCCACCAATTCTACAAAACTCCATCGTTCAAACATAGTATATAGCATCACAAAAGATACCAAGCTAATCAGTCCCACCAGAAGATTAAATCCGGGATTATCCCAAAAAAATAGCCAATCCCACAAACTGATATTCCAGTCAAGTAGATTGGTAAATCCAAAGCCTACTCTACCCCCAATAAAAAAGGCTACCAGAGCCGACCACAGAAATGAATTTGTATCCTGCCCCAGTTCATCCCTTGTTTTCTTCCACACCAAGTAAGCAAACACCAATACTGCCAATACTCTACTTATATAAACTAAGGCCATAATTAATTTTACCATTGGAGACGGTGCAGAGGGAGGGAATCGAACCCTCACGATGTTGCCACCATAGGTTTTTGAGACCTACGCGTATACCAATTCCGCCACCTCGGCTATGTCTTCATCGAATCTTCCTATTATCTCATGACACTTGAAAATTGAAAATTGTAAATTGGTTAATTTCTCTTCTACTCCTCTCTTTTCGTATCCATATCAAAAAAACTAATCTGTTTACCATTGAAGTACAGATTAAACTCGCCTACCGGTCCGTTTCTATGTTTTGCTATCGAACAAGACACACTTTCTCTATTTTCATCATCTGGCCGATGCAAAAACATAACTACGTCAGCATCTTGTTCAATAGATCCACTTTCGCGAAGGTCAGACAATCTTGGTTTACCGCCTCGAGCCTCCATAGCCCTTGACAATTGAGCTGCCGCCAACACCGGTATTTTTAACTCACGAGCCAAATTCTTCAATCCCTGAGAGATCTCAGACACTTCCTGTACCCTATTGTCTTTAGTATGTCCATGCATTAATTGCAAATAGTCAACAATAATTAGTTTAATATCTCTTTCGACTTGAAGTCTTCTGGCCTTTGTTCTTACTTCAGTTACGGTTAGTCCGGGTGTATCATCAATATACAAAGGCGCCTCTGCCAACACTCCCATTGCTTCCGACAAAGCCGCAAAATCAGTATCAGACAATCTACCGGTTTTTAGCTTCCAAGAGTCAATCAATCCCTGTCTTACTAAAAGTCTATCAACTAGTTCTTCCTTGCTCATTTCCAGCGAAAACATACAGACTGGCAAATTCTTTTCTACTGCCACATATCTGGCAATATTTAGGGCAAAAGCAGTCTTGCCTACACCAGGTCTAGACGCTAATACAATCAAGTTACTATTTTGCATTCCAGCCAATGTATCATCCAAACTTTTAAAGCCAGACGGTATACCCCTAAGTCCATCTCCCAGTTTTTGCAATTCATCAAGCCTGTCAAAGCTTGAGGTTAATACTTCTCGAATCGAAATTGGCTTGTTTTTTATATGCCTCTCTGTTAGCGCAAATATTTCTTGCTCAGCCATATCCAAAAGCTGGTTACTTCCCACAGTTGCGCTAAAGGCGCTTTCAGATATTTTGGCTGCTGCCGTTATTAACTCCCTTTTGGCCGATAAAGATTTTATTATCTGTCCATAACTTTCCACATTGGCCGAAGTCGGTACTTCATTGGCTAATTTTGATAAATAAGTTTTGCCTCCCACTTTTGTCAGTTTTTTAGCTTCTTTCAGTCTTTCGGCCACCGTCACTATATCTATAGCCGATCTGTTTTCGTACAAATACAACATGGCCTCATATATCAAGTTGTGATTAGGAAAATAAAAATGATCTGGCTTCAAAAAATCAGATACCGCTAACATAGCTTCGTTATCTATTAATATAGATCCCAATACAGCCAACTCAGCTTCTTCAGATTGTGGTGGCATTCTGACTTCGTTTACCATAATAGACAATTATCTCAAGAAAGCAATACTACTTCCATACCCTCTACCATCTCCTCGCCTTCTTTCAAACTAAACTTATCGCTTTTTTCAATATCCTCTCTGTCAAAAGCGTCTACCACTTCTTTGTAATCTTCTTTTTCTCCCACCAATATCAAAAAATTAGTTCCACTTTTCTTTACCATTGACACCAGTTTTTTCTCCATCCCTACTAAAGGATTTAACAAAACCAATACATCCAAATTATCAACCTTGTCGCTAATTTCTTCAATTGCCCCATCTTCAAATAACAAACCTACTTTGTAGCCATCAACTACTACACTATAAAAGATACTCTTTTGTCCATAAACAAAACCATTTATATCAACTCCTCCCACTTCATAATCTCCAGGTCCGTTTATTAGTACTTTATCTTCTGGTATTGAGGCAAATCCGACTTCCCCACAAGACGGACTGGCTATCAACAATCTCTGACTATCATTTTTAGCCAGAGGAAAAGTCACTCCCACCAATATTTCTAGTGCTTTATTTTTGATGGTAATTGATTCTAATCCGTGATATCTTATATCCATAACCAATCTTAATATATCATATATTTAAATGATAAAAGAACTCACTATCGCTATTGTCTTAGGTGCCCTCATCGGTTTCGGTGCAACCAGTGGTATTATTTCTCTGAAAAATCAAAATAAAGGGTCACAAGCTTCCCCTACCCCCATTGTCCAAACTAGTGATCTTACTTCAACTCCGAATCAACCAGAACATACTCTAACCATTACTTCTCCTGATAACGAAATTGTCGTTGATTCCGACCAACTCGATATCCAAGGTCAGACCACTCCTGCCAGTCAAATTGTCATCCACACCCAACAAAATTCTTTTTTTATTGAAACTGACGAGTCTGGTGCTTTTAGTCAAACAATCACCCTCGAAGGCGGTGCTAATCTCATCCAAATTAGCTCCATTTCTCCAACTGAGCAACAAGTCGATCTCGATCTTATCATTACTTATTCCACCGTTGATTTTTAAATGAAAAAATTTATCAAGATATTTACTTATATACTTTTCCTTGTCAGTTTATCTTCGTTAAACCATCAATCTGTAAAAGCCGTAATGCTTGATCCAAATTCGCCAACCCCCACACCAATTACAGAAGAAGATAAAATCACAGAAGACAACAATGACCAAGACATAGATAGCATTCGACAAGCTGTCAAAGATAAGGTCAAAGAAAAAATCGACCAGATTATCAGTAAGCCAGATCAAAAGTTAGGCTGGGTCGGTCAAATTGTTCAAATTGAATCCGGCAAAATATCAATAGATTGCCTATACAAACAAACCAGAAACGTTCTTATCGATGAGGATACTGTTATCATTAATACCAAAAGGCAAACAGTCGAGGCCGATCAACTCAAGATAGATCAAATAGTTTTGGCTATGGGATATATCGACATTGAAAGCAATCTTTTAGCCAAAAGAATTTTAATCACCAACGAGCCACTTGAAAATCTTAAAAATACTATTGTTTTGGCTACTGTTACCGATATTTCTCAAACTACCACGGTTATGACTCTGGTTACCAAAGACAGACAAGTCTTTCAGGTCAAAACTGATAGTACCACCAAAGACCTTGTTAAAAACCAAAAGATCATCGCCATCCTTAAATCCGAAGGTCAAGATTCAAACAACTGGCAAATAGTCGATTTCAAAACTGAATAAAATTGACATATTTATCTTTATTGCATATAATCCTGTCAATGGAACAGTTAAACACAGTCCATCATCATCACGCTTGATTTGGCGGATGTTAACTTGTTTCAAACACACAACCCGCCAACAGCGGGTTTTTTTATATTTTAACAACTTGTCTACTTTCTCTACTCTATCCTTTGTTGTGTTTAGAATTTAGGATTTAGAGTTTAGAATTTATTTATACATGGTGGTATTAGCTCAATTGGTTAGAGTTCTTGCCTGTGAAGCAAGCGGTTGCCGGTTCGAATCCGGTATACCACCCCAAAAGTTTATAATTAAACTATGAAACAAAAAATACAAACACTAAAAGGATTTAGAGACTTTTTACCCGATGCTATGCGGGTCCGAAACTATGTCACCACACTTTTTGAGCAGGTTTTTCAATCTTTTGGTTTTCAACCAATCGAAACCCCCACTCTTGAATATGCTTCCACTCTCATGGGTAAAAACGGCGATGAAGCTGACAAGCTAGTCTATACATTTACAGACAAAGGTGGCCGACAAGTTGGCTTGAGATACGACCTAACCGTCCCCATCAGCAAAGTCTTGTCTATTTACCCAAATCAAATCAACTTACCACTCAAAAGATACCAAATCCAACCGGTCTGGCGGGCAGACAAGCCCCAAAAGAGTCGTTATCGTGAGATTACTCAATGTGATATAGATACTTTTGGTACTTCCTCTCCTATTGCTGATGCCGAGATTATTGCCATTATCTACACTTGTCTATCTAAACTAGATTTTTCCAATTTTACAATTCGTATTAATAGTCGAAAAGTTTTATTTGATTTGCTAGATTCCTCGGGTATCAAAAAAGACCAAAAATCAGTCTTACAAACTCTCGACAAAATGGACAAAATAGGCATCAAGGGAGTAACACAAGAACTCGTAGACAAAGGTTTTTCCAAAGCTAAAGCTGACTCCATTTTGACCCAAATTAAATCAATCAAACCAGATCAAAACCTTCAAGAAGTGTTTGGTGCTATCGCCTCTTTTGGTATCCCAAAAAGTTTTTATAAGTTCGACCCAACTCTTGTTAGAGGCCTAGATTATTACACTGGCACTATTTTTGAAACCTATGTTACCAAGCCGGTTATTGGTTCTATCACTGGCGGTGGTCGCTACGACAATCTGATAGAAGACTTAGGCGGATCCGATACTCCCGCTGTCGGTACCACTCTTGGTCTTGATCGCATAATCGATTGTATTATTGATCAAAATTTATTACCTTCCGTTACTCAAGTTTCTACCACCAAAGTATTGGTTACTATTTTTGACGATACTACCCAGGAAAATTCAATCAAAATCGCTTCAAAACTATCTCAAGCAGGTATTAACACCTTTCTCTATTCCCAGCCAGATAAATTATCTAAGCAATTTAAATATGCCTCAGCCGAAAAAATTCCTTTTGTCCTAGTTCTGGGTCCGGACGAAATCAAAAACAATACCGTCACCCTAAAAAATATGCAAACCGGTCAACAACAAACTATTTCAGAAAAAGAATTGATAAAAATACTAAAATAAGCAGAAATTTTTAAAAATTTCTGCTATAATTCCCCCTATGCAGAAAGCTATTCATCCAAAATATATCACCGATTGTAAAGTCACTTGTACTTGTGGCAACAAATTTACCACAGGCTCAACTGTCAAAAACATTGACATTGAAATCTGTTCAAAATGCCATCCTTTCTTTACTGGTCAGCAAAAATTTGTTGATAGTAAGGGTAGAATTGATAAATTTATTGAAAAAGTCGAAAAGAGTAAAAACTACGTCAAGAAATCTAAAAAAACCAAGAAGAAAATTAGAAAATTGTAAATTGAAAATTAATTAAGTGCCTACCATAGATAAAAACACCATTATCATGGAGTTTCGACCAGGTCCGGGCGGACAAGAAGCCAGTCTTTGGGCCGATGATCTTGCTAATATGTACATCAGGTATGCCAATAAAATTGGCTGGAAAGTATCCCAAATCGACGACAATATCATCAACATTTCCGGCTTTGATGTCTATGAACAACTCAAACACGAAACCGGTACTCACCGTGTCCAGAGAATCCCTGTTACCGAAAAAAAAGGTCGCCTTCATACTTCTACTGCCAGTATTACCGTTTATCCTCAGATAGACTCCAAAGATGTCAGTATCAACCCTGCCGATGTCGAAATGACGGCTACTAGAGCCGGAGGTAAGGGTGGTCAAAACGTCAACAAAGTTAGCACCGCTGTTAGGCTGGTTCACAAACCAACCGGTATTTCTATTTCAGTCAGACAAGAAAGATCACAACAGCAAAACAGACAAATTGCTATGCAAGTTTTGGCTTCCCAACTTTGGCAAATTGAAGAAGATAAAAAACTTTCTCAAATTAGTGGCGCCAGATCAAAACTAGGTAGTGGCGATCGTTCCGAAAAAATTAGAACCTACAATTACCCACGCAATCAAATCAAGGATCATCGTATCAACAAATCCTTTAATCTGGAACAAACTTTAAATGGGGACCTGACCGATCTACTTCTCCAATTATCTATCCTGGACGAAGTTGACGGTTAAGTACTACTCTTGTCTTTTTTCCAACTTTACCGGCACACTTGTCTCTTTCCCCTCTCTCCAAATCTTAATTTCAATTGTATCCCCAATTTTCTTCGTATTAATAATATTTATTAGTGCTCCACTATCCTGTCCAGCCATTTTGTTTCCATCAATTTCGGTAATAATATCTCCCACTTTGATACCAGCTTTAGAAGCTCCACCATCCTCAACCACAGTCTCAACATAAGCTCCCTGAGGCACTTCATTTAAAATTGCCGCCTTTTCACTAATAAGTCTATATGACACCCCCAAAAATGGCCTCTCAAACTCCCCTGTTGTTTTAAAATTATCTATCGAGCTTTTAACTATATTAATAGGCAGAGCAAATCCAATATTTTGGCCTGATTGAGATACTGCCACACTCACCCCAATCACTTGACCGGCCGAATTTAGTAAAGGTCCACCGGAATTACCCGGATTAATAGCCGCATCTGTCTGGATAACATTATCAAGTCTTTCTGAAGCTTGGTATGGACTGCCGGCATCAATGCCTCTTCCCAAGCCGGATATTACTCCAGTGGTTACAGTTGATCTAAATTCACCCAATGCCGTTCCAATTGCAATCACTGTTTGACCTACTTTAAGTTGATCAGAGTCGCCCATTTCCACTGGCACCAAATCAGACCCATTAACTTTCAATATAGCCAAATCCCCCATTGGGTCCCTATATATGTCACTTACCTCAAGCACTTGATCATCGCTTGTTATTACTTTATATTTTGCCTCTGTATCAGCTACTACGTGTTTATTGGTTACCACCAGACCATCACTGGTAATAATAAATCCGGAGCCAATATCCTGCTCAATTTTCTGTTCTTCAGGCTGAACTTGATCAAAAGGTGTCCCAAAAAAATTACCCCAAAAACCAAAAGGATCAACCACATTTCCCCCTACAATTTGGGTTTTACTAATCGACACAGTTACCACACTTGGAGATACTTTTTCTACCGCTTCTACCACCACAGACTCTTCGTTGACTATTGTTCTACTTACTTCTTGGCTGACTTTTTCTGCTTCTTTGTCTCGGATTGCATATCTATCAATAACAGCTCCAAGCACCAAACAACCTAGTACAAACATACCCACTAAAAATCCAACTCCAAAAGACTTTAGACTAAATATCTTATTTTCTTTATTGGTCATACATATTAAATAGCTTGTCTAGCTGGTCAAATACTTTTTGCTCATCACCCTCATCATAACTCCAATCAATCTCAATATCCGGATCAACACCCACCCCATCAATTTCAGCCTTATCCGGCAATAGCCACTTGGCAATAGTTACATGCAAACCACTACCACCGACTATCTCTTCAGTTGCTTGGACGGTTCCTTTGCCAAAGCTTGTCTTTCCCAATATTTTTATTCCCAATCTTTGTCTTAGTGCCCCTGCCAAAATTTCTGAAGCCGAAGCCGACCCCTCATTTACCAAAACCACCATCTTACTTCCAACCAGTCTACCCATATTTTTCTCCGTCTTGTACTCTATCAATTGCCCATCTCCACTTTTCTGCCACACAATTGCTCCATCAGTCACAAAATCAGAGGCGATTCTAACACTGGCATCTAAATACCCTCCTGGGTTATTTCTTAAATCCAGTACTATTAGATCAGATGCTTCGCTTTTAATATTGGCCACCACTTGGCCCCATTCTTCTTCTAATCTTTCACTAAACTTATACATTTTCACCCAAGCAATTTTTTTACCCATTGTCTCTTTCATTTCCATCTCTACACTGGCCACCACAATATTATCCCTAGTCAGTTCAACCTCAAACGGTTGATTTTCTCCCTCTCTAAATATATTTAAAATCACATTAGTTCCAATTTTTCCTCTGATTAATTCCACCGCCTTACTTATTGTAATATCGGCCGTATCCACGTCTACCCCATTAGCTTCGTCTTTAATCTTAATAATTAAATCCCCTGCCCTTAAGCCAGCCTTTTCTGCCGGAGTTTTAGCCAACGGACTCATAACTGCCAAAGTCCCATCCTTATATCCTAGCGATATACCTACACCACCAAATTCACCTGCTAAATTTTCCTGTGACATTTTATTTTCTTCCGGTGGCAAAAACACCGTATAAGGATCATCCAAAGATTCCACCATACCTTTAATCGAGCCATAATACATATCCTGTGTGTTTATCCTATCCTTGTACAAAAACTCCTTATTCAATAGCCCCTGAACTCTATTTATTAGTGGATCGTTACCAAAATCAATCTTAACGGGACCGGTAAATTTACCAAGTATAAAAACATGAAATATTACTAGCACTAAAGCCACTAGACTCCAATTTCTGACCTGCCTGCCGGTAGGCACGGCTTTTTTCCAAGATCGCATATCCTTATTGTACACTAAAGTTTATCGTCAATACTTCAGATTTTCGTAAAAGGTAAAAGCGCCAAATGTCTGGCTTGTTTTACTGCTTTTGTTAGTTGCCTTTGGTGCTTAGAGCAAACAGATGTCACTTTTGCAGCCAATATACCACCCCTAACAGACAAAAAGTCATCATAGTCAGCATAATCCATCCAAGATATATCTTTTTTGTCCTGACAAAACAGGCAAACTCTTTTTCTAAATCTTGCCTTGATGGATACTTTACCTTTTTTCTTTAATATTTTAGCCATATTTTTTAATCAAATTAAAAAGGCATATCTCCTTCTACTTCTTTGGATTTATCCTCACTTTTTTTTTCAACTACTTCCTCTTTTTTATCTTCAATAACTTTCTCTGGTTTTTCAACTACTGTCTTTTGCTCATCTCCACCCAGATCTATATCTTCATCAGGAATAACAATATCTTCAATCCCACCATCAACATCAGAGCCATCTGTCTCAATGTTTACATCGGCTTCTTCTGTACTACTACCACCACTTCTATATGAGCTCAAAACGACCATATCACTTATGACAATCTCAGCTACTTGTCTTTTTAAAGCATCTTGACCTGTCCACTCTCTATATTGAAGTCGACCTTCAACATAAGCACGAGTTCCTTTAGCCAAAAGTTGAGAACACAATTCTGCCAATTTATTCCAAGCTACTATTCTGTGAAATTGGGCATCTTCTTTTCGTTCCCCCTGTTTTGTTGTCCAAGATCTATTTGTAGCTACTCCAAAAGAAACCACTGCCATACCTCCGGGTGTATATCGAAGTTCTGGATCTCTTGTTAAATTTCCAATCAACGAAACCTTATTTAGACATCTTGTTGCCATAATTCTCCTTGTATCAATTTTTTAATATTAAGTGCCGTATTATTAATTTATTTCTATTTAAAAAAGTTGCCAATTCATTCCAGTTCATAGGCTTTTTTTCACTAGTCTTAATCTCTCCCAACCAAAAATTAGCGCTTGTATTATCTTCAATTTCATATGCTAAAGTTTTTTCACCCCAGTCAACAAAACTTAATTTAGATCCTTTTGATTCGACAAATTCCACTAATTCCTTTAAATCTTTTTTTTGTTTTTCCTGAGCTAAATTTGCGCCGTATAACACCACAAATTGATAGCTTTTGTCTGAGTCGCTTTTCATTAAGAGTTAGATTAACATATAGCCTATCTTTTTACAACAATTCTATACGAGTTATTAGGCAAATCTTCGATAATATAGCCCCTTGTCTCAATTGTCTGTCTTAGTTTATCAGATTCTTGCCAATTTTTCTCGCCCTTGGCTGTCTTTCTGTCTTCAGCCATTTTTATTATATCTTCAGGTATTTTACCTACTTCTATCTTTTTCCCCAAATCAAGACCCAAGACTTTATCAAAATCTAATATCGTTGCCTTTTTATCGGCATCTCTA
>CAZBXB010000003.1:28112-37483 GCA_964496075.1 uncultured Gammaproteobacteria bacterium | reverse complement strand
CCTACCAGCAATTAGCGGATCCGAAATATATGATAGAAATGGAACCACTAACCACATAAACAAAGGTTGTTTACCATCGGTTAATGAAATAAATCTTAAGGTTTCTACGTTTTTAATGATTTGTGACCAGCGAATATAGATAGCTTCGTCTGCAAAGACAGGCAAGGAAGTAAGGTGAATTAATCGGCTAAAAAAAAATAAAGCTATAACTGTGAAAACAGATATCGTTTTATTAAGACAGCTTTCATTTTTCTGTTGCATAACCACCTTTTATGTCTTTTAATTTGATTCGGTAGATTTCTTTGGCCATTTGAACAGATTCTTTTTTAAATTTGTCTCCCCTGTTTTTAGTAGTACTGGTGTCTTCGTCCTGCCACTTGACCTTAACTTCTTTGGTTTTGTAGCCAAGCTTGTGAGCTATAAATAAAAATTCTACGTCATAGGCCGAAACTGTCCAGCCAGACTGATCTAATCTGTCTTGAAAATAAGCTAAAAGTGGAAATATTTTTTTAGCAACTTGTGTTTTACATGCTTTAAATCCACATTGAGTATCAACGATGGAAGATAGTAATAAAAATCTTCTAATAGTTAAAAATATGGCAGAAGCAATTTGTCTTAAGAGTGAATATTTGTTTCTTTGAGCTCCCCGTGACCCAATGACAACCTGATAGTCTTGTGAAAAATAAGGTAAAAGTTTATCTAGTTCCGTTATTGGAGTGGACTGATCCATGTCGGTAAATAAGACAATGTCATGCCTGGCTCGAGCCAAACCACCTTTTAGAGCTGAAGGTTTGCCTCCATGGGGAAGGTCTAAGGCAACAAAGCCCTTGTGTTTGGTGGCGTAGTCTTTGACTATCTTTAAGCTATTATCAGTTGAGCCGTCATTGGCAATGATAACTTCCCAGGTGTATGTTTGTTTTTTAAGATAAGTGTAGACTTCGTCCAAAACTCCCCTATCAAGGTTGTTTTCTTCGTTGTAACAGGGAATCACAATAGAAACTGAAAAATGTTTTACCTTTTTCATAGTTATTTAGTTTACCTTAAAATATTTTTAAAAATATATTCATTGATTTGGGATCATTTTATAGATGTTTATGTCTTTTATTTGCCATTGGTCGACGACGGTAGCGATTCCAAAGGCGGCAATATCCCAGAGAGGGTTGCCCTCAGGAAAACAATCAATTTCCGGATTTGGCTCACAGATAACATAAAGTTGATCGGTTTTTTGGTCTGACAGAAGATATAGTGGTTGCTTATCTAATTCTAGAAAATAGCGATATGGTGGATCATAATTATTTTTGGCAATTAGGGCTAGATTAAAAGCTTGGCCACCAGCCTGATCTGAGATGAGTTTGGCAATGTCTTTGGTGGTTTGAAGTTGATTTGGGGGCGAGAAGCGTAGAGGATTTTGATTAATAGACAATATTATGGGAATTATGATTAGAGGTATTTGAATTAACTTTAAAATTGGTCTTTTGTTTAATATAACTAAGCTGGCCGAATAGAGGATAAAAAGTATGGGAAAAAGAAATCCAAAATAATGATCGTAGATATGTTGCTTGTAAAGGCCTAAGCCGATAATGCCAACGAAATAAAATAGAGAGAATAATATATAGTTAATTTTTGACTTTTTTCTTAAAATTAGGTTGCTAATAATTAAGACCAAGAATACGGGCGATAAATATAAGCCCCAATTTTCAAACTTGGCAAAGATTAGACGGGTATTAATTTGATTAAAGAGAGGATAGAAATTGGGGATAGCTTTATAAGCCTTAAGATTGATGGTGGTTTGCCTGACAGTAAAAAACTGAATAAAAGCATTGATGTTTTGACCATTGTGCTTGATGTCAAAGATGATTAAAGGTAGAAGAGATATTATAAATATTAGTGCGGCCGTTAAAGTTGGTTTGAAAAGCCTGTTGAACTCTTTTTTAAAGGTAGTTTTAAAGGTAAAAAGTGATAAAAGATAAGTGGCTAGACTAATTGGTAAAAAGATTAAAGCAAGATAATGAGAATTTAGGGCCATAACAAAAATAATGGTTAACCAGCTGATTAATTTGTATTGTTTTTTTAAAAAAACTAAGTAATTTAGATAAAAATAAATAATGGAAAGAATGGGCATAATGTTTGGATTCCAGGAAAAGTTACTATACTTAATAGATACGGGAGATATGGCATATAAAAGACCGGCGTATAGTCCAAAAAATTTGTTTTTAAAGAATTTTTTAAAAATAAAGAAAATAAGATATGTGGTTGCCAGGCTTGATAAAACCACCATAATGGCAGGCCCAACAGGGTTAAAATTAGCCAGTAAAAGAAAGGGTGCCATTAAGTAATAGTAATAAGGACCCAGATACATATTTCCTATGGATGTCTGCGGTCCTATAAACATCAAATCAAATTCTGTTAGAAATTTTCTGACAATATAAACATCACGGCCTTGATCACCTAAGAACTCCAGATAAGATGAAATCTTATATAGTCTTAAAATGGCGGCTAGAATGACAACTATGATGATTGGGTAGTTTTTTTTGAGAAAATTTTTCACGATTTGTCTTGTATGAGCTTGGCTTTTAAATTAAGTAAATCTTTGAATCCAGATAAAATTACATTTAATTTAGTGCCGGTGGCTTCACCCTCGAGTCTGGCAAAGTGATGAACACCAGTTTCAGCGATTTTGTAGCCCTTTTGTTTGGCTTTTATAAGTAGCTCACTGGTGATAAAAGGTCCCCTTTCGGCTTCAAGCTTACCTATGTTATCGATGACTTCCTTTTTGATTAACTTAAATCCACAGTCAATGTCTTTGACACTAAGACCAAAGAGAGAAAAAACGGCTAATTGCCAAGCATATGAACCCCATTTTCTATAAAATGGAACTTTTCTTCCTAAGTAATAGCCGATTGTTAGGTCAGCTTTTGTCTGTTTTTGTTTTTTAATTAGTTGATAGATGTCTTTGAAATCAAATTGACCGTCTGCATCGGTAAATGTGATCCATTTGTACCTTGAAGCATAAAAACCACTTTTTAGAGCAGCGCCATAGCCTCTATTTTGAGGATGATTAATTATTTTAATATTCTTGCCTAATTTGGATCTAATAGACTGAATTGTCCTAAGCGTATTGTCCTTGGAACCATCGTTAATTAAAATAATTTCCCACTTGGGAGTGATTTGTTTAATAATTGGCAAGGATTTGTCAACCGTCTTTTGAATATTTTTTTCTTCGTTGTAACAGGGAAAAAAAATTGACAGTTCTGGTAACAAGTATTTGGTGGTTTTAGCCATGATTTAAGTATATAAAAATATTAGGAATTAATCTATTGCGCTACTCCATATGTAAATAGAGAGTCATTTTACCGTCGGCATGAAACAGCTTGACATGATTACCGAGACTACTGGATGGATTTCTAAAAAAGTAAGCGACACCATCATTAACTGCGTAAATCGTTTTTATGGGTGAAACTAAATCTATGCCATGATGGAATCGATCGCTATATAGATAGGCATATTGGGTGACACCTCTTTGTTGGGTAATAGTAATAGGATCCGACATGGGCCATTGGTGTTGTGAGATATATCCATTAGGATCAATGTCGTTGAAATATGACCAGGAAGCGATGTTTTCTTCTCTTAGTTCATAAAGACCAAAATGAAGATGGGCCCCGAATGAGTAACCCGTGTTTCCCATAATTCCTAAAGCCTCACCTTTATCAACCTGTCTTTTGCCCACAAATCTGGCGGCCAGAAGTGATGATAACTCCCTTTCAGCATCAGCCTTTAATTGTTGATAGCGTTTTTCGTTGTTTTTTGTTGTTTCAAGTAAATTGGCTTTGGCTAATTTTTGATTGTTGAGGTCTTTTTGTTGTTGATCAAGTTTGCTTTTCAAAATTGATAACTCTTCTTGTTTTTGGGCTTTTTGAGTTTTTTGAATGTCAAAATTGGTACGGGTAGTTTCCAGTTGGATTAAAAGATCGCGATTATTTTGCTGAGTGGTTTTGAGATATTTATACTGATCTAAAAATTGATTAAACTTTTTAGTCAATAAAACAATAAGTGGTGGTGTTTTTTTGGTTAGTTTATAGCTTTGGTTAACATTTTGAATAAAGATTATAGATAGTCGATTTAGGTTTATATCAAGCTTATCAATTTTTAAGCTTAACTCTTGAATTTCCTGCTCAAGTTGAATGATATTTTGCTGGGTCTGTTGAATTTTTAATTGAGTTAGCTCAACTTGTGAGTTTAGATAGCTAATCTGGTTTGAAAGAGTGTCTTTGGCTTTAGATAGTTCTGAAATTTTTTGAGTATAGTCTTCAATTTGTTTTTGGAGACTGTCGACCACTTCTTCGGCCAGTGTTGGTTTGGCCAGAAATAGGGTGATAAGCAGAACGAGAGTAAGTAATTTTTTCAAAATTTTATATACCTTTTAACGCTTATTAGACTAGCTAGAAGTGTTAAAAGGATTGAAAGAGAAGACGAGATAAGGAAAATGATAAATAAATATATGTAATCCGATTTAATAAATTCTATGGGAAAAAAGAAATTATTGATATTTTGCTTATAGACAAGAACAATAGAAAAACTGGCTATACAAGCTATTAATGATCCAAAAAAACCATAAAAAATACCTTCAAGAATAAATGGCTTTTTGGCATAGAATTTACTGGCTCCCAGAAGCCGGCTGGTTTTTATTTCATCCTTTCGACTGGTTATTTTCATGCCGATAATGGTAAAAATAACAATAAAACTAATAAGAGAAAGGACACTGACGAAGCCAAGAGCAAAATAACGAATACGACTGGTCCAAAGTAATAAGTTGCTAACTACATCTTTTTGATAGACAAGCTCGTCAACAATATCAGTTCTACCGGAAAAATCTTGGTCAATTTTTTCTAAAACTTGAGGATTGTTGGCTGAAACTTCAAAAGATGCCGGTAAAATATCGGCCGTGACCATTTCAAGCAAGAGTGGATTGTCTTTGTTTTGGTCTTGATAAATTTCCAGAGCTTTGTCTTTGCTAATAAATCTGATTTCACGAACATCCAGATAAGAAGATAGGTCGTTTTGGACTGACTGAACTGTGTCTTTGGTTAAACCATCTTTAAGAAATATGGTAATTTCCGGCTTAGTTTCAAAGTAAGTAAGGGTGTTTTTAAGGCCGTTACTAATGATAAAAAAACTGACAAAAAGAAAAAAGGTAAAAGCAATGACGATTAAAGCTGCCAAACTATGGAAAGGAGATCTTCTAATATGGTGCCATGTAGTTTTTGTGGTTGACATTAGTGTTTAGATTTTTTAGTAGTAACTTTAGGCTTACTAATAATCTTACCATTGTCTAATTCGATTAAGGGCAGATTAAGCTTGGTAATAAGATGGGGATTGTGTGTAGCCAGAATAATGGTGGTGTGACTGTCCTTGTTAATTTTTTCAAACAAATCGATTAGTTTTAGTGAGTTTTGTTCATCAAGATTGCCCATGGGTTCATCAGCTAAGATGAGCTGTGGTTTAACTGCCAGAGCCCGAGCTAAGGCGACTCTCTGTAGTTCTCCGCCGGATAACTGAGAAGGAAACAGGTATCTTCTGTTTAACAATCCGACCATTTTTAAAACATTTTCTATTTGGGAAATGCTGTCTGCTTTTCGGCCTTGAATAATATCAAGGGCTAGAGCAATATTCTCTTCAACTGTTTTGTCGAATATTAGTTGATAATCTTGGAAAATTACGCCTATTTTTCTTCTAAGTTGATCCATTTGTTGTTTCTTTAGTGTAGAAATATCTTGTTTGTCGATGACAATATTTCCGGAGCTCGGTTGTATTTCGCCTAATATAATTTTGAAAATAGTGCTTTTGCCGGCACCGGACGGGCCGGTCAGTATGATAAAGTCACCTTGATTGACCCGAAAACTAACGTCTTTTAAAGCCGTAATTAAGCCATAACTTTTGGTGACCGATTTAAATATTAAATCCATTGTAATTTATTGTAAAATTTTGATCTGACCGACATCAAGTAGCCATGAAGTTTTATCGGAATCGTTTGTTTCGCCTTTTATGTCAACAAGCTTACCTATAAACATATCAAGATCAATAATAGAGGAGGTTAGTGAAGCTCTTTGAGAAATACCTCCCTCCCGGTTTAAAATATGAGTACCGACGCCATTAATACTACCTTTTTCGATAGTTCCGGTGGCTGTGTCTGAAAAAGTACCATCGGCATCACCGTAAACTTTACCAACTTCTATATCAGAAGCTCCGCTTATCTTATCGGCTGATTGTAGATTTGAACCAGTAAGAGATGAAGACTTATTGGTTGGAGTAGGAAGAAATCTTGATATCCAAAAAGAAATAAAGATACCGGAGACTGCTACTATAACTAGATATAGAGGCATTATTTTTTCAGAAGACTGTTTGACTTTGGGCTCAGTTAATGGGTTTATGCTTTGTTTGTCTTTGGCTAAATTTGGTATGTCCATAGAAGAGTATAGCAATTAGTTTATTTGTTGGTCTACAAAATGATGAATTGAAGAAAAGTCTGGCTGTGTGGGTAAATAAACCCAGGCGTTATTAGAAAAATATAAGGGATGGTAAATAATGCCTAGGCTACCTGCCAAATCATCCTGGATAGGCAGGCCAGTTGAAATTATGTTTAGTTTATTTATGTTTAACTTGTTTTTAAAAGCGATCGATAAAATAGTTTGATCATCAATGTCTTTTTGAATTTGTTGACTCCAAATTTGGTAAAGCTCGGTTAGCAGGCTGAGTTGGCCAGGATTGATATTTTTTAATTTTTGAAAAATTGCCTCCAAAAGAAGTTGTTGTCTACTGGCTCTGCCAATGTCAGTACCGCCTTCTAAAATTGTTTCTGCTCCCTTTCTGGATCTAACAAAATAAAGAACGTTTTGGTCATCGATTATGTTTATACCTTGAATAAAGCTGATAGTTATATAAGGATTTGGGTAATTTTGAGGATCTGCGATATGATTTGGGTCTGGGTATTGATCATCGATAAAGGTATTCTCGAGGTTAACTTCCAGTGGGCCAATAAATTTAAGTAGTGTGGCTAGGACTTTAGTATCGATAATTACAAGATGGTCTATAGGCGTACCGACGATAGTTTGAAAAGATTGTTTAATAAATCCAGTAGGGTCATCTTGATCCAAGCTTAACTGATAGATCTTGTTAATTCGACTTAAAGTAGGCTCGAACCAGAGATCTCTGGGCAGTGATATAAGATTTAGATTAAGATTATCCGTGTTTATATTGGCAAACATAATAGTATCGCTATCAAGACTATTTTCAAGCCAATCAGATCTTTGGTCGACTCCAAGAATAAGAAAGTTAATATTAGTAGGAAGACTATCCTTTTGTTTGTATGCCTGACTAAAGGTGTTTATTAGAAGTTTTGGTGGATAGCCAATTTGTTTGGCTAGTAAAAAAATAAAAGTTAAAAATACTGATAGTAGCACTAAGAAAGAAATGGCGGTAATTTTTAGAAATTTCATAGCATTTTAATATCGGCCTGAATAAACAAGTCCAAATTGCCATTTAAGACAGAGTCGGTATCTGAAGTTTTGACTTTAGTTCTTAAATCTTTGACCATTTTATAGGGATGAAGAACATAGGATCTGATTTGCCTACCCCAGGCTGCTTTGGTGTCTTTACCCAAACTGGCTTCGTCTTTTTCTGTTTGGTGAACTTGATTTTGAATTGCCCAAACTTTAGCTGTAAGGGTCTCTAAGGCAATTTGTCTATTTTGATCTTGAGATCTTTCGCTTTGGCAAGAAACTGATATTCCACTAGGTTTATGTACCAATCTAACTGCGGTACTAACTTTATTAACATTTTGGCCACCCGAACCGCCAGATCGATGGGCAGAAAATTCGATGTCGCCGGGGTTTAGTGTAAATTCGTCAGTTGACTCTAAAATAGGAACTATTTCAACTTTGGCAAAAGATGTTTGGCGAAGATGGTCGGCGTTAAAGGGTGATAGTCTAACCAGTCGATGAGCACCGGCTTCCCCCTTGAGATGACCATAAATTTGATCGCCAACTACTTTTAAACTAATTGATTTTATGCCGGCTTCTTCGCCATAACTGACGTCAATTGTTTGGTGTTTCCATTTTTTTTGATCAAAATAACGAGTATACATACGATTAAGCATTGATGCCCAATCCATAGCTTCGGTACCACCTTGACCGGCATGAATAGAAAATATTATATTATGATCATCGTAGGGACCCGATAAATAGGCTTGAGATTCTATAGATTTTATTTTTTTCTTTAAAAGGCGCAAATCTTTTGATAAATTTGATTCCATTTGAGAATCAGGATTTGACGCAAGTAATTGGTGTATTTCTTCTAAGTTAGCCAAATTGGTTTTGATATCTTTAAAAGTAGCCAAAAGAGTTTCTAATTTGCTGAGCTGTTTCATAATCGAACCCGCATCTTGCTTTTGCCAAAAATCAGCCTGATTAGTTCTTAATTTCAAAGTTTCGATCAAACTTGCCTTAGCTTCTATACCAAGTTTCTTTTCAAGATTCGAAAGGTTATGTTTTAGTTTGTTTATATCAACCATTATTGGCTTATTATACTCTGATAGATTGAAGTGGCTATTTGAACTTTTATGTCTTCTATTAGCTTTTTAGGAAGATTTAAAATTTGATCCAGCAAGCCACCAAAATGCTGACTGACTCCTTTAACGGCAGCCGTATTAGGAATATCAACAACTTTTTGCTTTGTACTATCCGGAATAAGAGTAAAAAGATAGTTAGCCAGATCTGTAAGTAATGTTTGCTTATTTTCACCCTCAAACAAGGTTGGGTCCACAAAAGCCTGATTTTTTTGGGAAAAGAGACTGATCAGATAAAAAAAAATGATTATAAACAGTGCCAGTCTAATAAGATGAGACAGGCTGAAATTAAATGAATCTTTTTCCTTTTTTGCCACAAATTATTGTAGCATTTTGTCAAGCTGGTCGATGATGGGCTGGTCGCCCGAAAGACACTGATCTTGGTAAAAATAGAAAGGAACACCAATGCTAGTAGGATCTAATTGACAGATAGTTGCTTTTTCAGACAAGAGTTTGGAATAGGCGGGTTTAGAGGCGTCTAAAAGCACAAGTGGCAGTTTTTCTAAAATACTATTTTGAGAGATGTAGTCTTTGACTACTTGACAGTGTGGACAAGTGGGGGTGGTAAATATGAGTATGTTGTCGTCGGTAACACCGGCTACATCGGCTTTATTTATAATATAAAGGATTGATAATAAAACAAAAATTAGAGGGATGACCAGCCTAACTATTTTCATTTGGTAGTAGTCACAATTGAGCTGATAATGTCACCAACTTTGATTTGAGAAACAACTTCCATACCTGAAACAAC
>CAZBXB010000003.1:0-28012 GCA_964496075.1 uncultured Gammaproteobacteria bacterium | reverse complement strand
AGCTGATAATGTCACCAACTTTGATTTGAGAAACAACTTCCATACCTGAAACAACCTGACCAAAGTTAACGTAATCACTAGTAAGGGGATCGCATCGTTCGTCTGTCAGACATATAAAAAACTGACTGTCGTTACTGACTTCTTTGGTATCAGGCGTGCGAGCTAAACCTAGACTGCCGGTCTTAAATGGAATTTGGTTTAATTCTGAATTGATTTTACCCCCACCGGTACCTGTTCCGGTCGGATCTCCACCCTGGACCACAAAATCCGGTACTACTCGATGAAATGTAAGGCCATCATAATAATTGCTATTTACTTTATCCAAAAAGTTTTTGACGGTATTGGGTGCCTGCTTGGAAAAGAGCTCGACAACAATTTGACCATAGTTGGTGTTAATGGCCACATATTGATTCTCCGATACCGGAGTTGACTGCGAGCCTTGAATTTGACCATCAGTGTTTGGCTCTTCATCCAAAACTACATAATTATTGTCAGATGGAACCGAAACGGTCTTATTTTGGCAAGCTGAAAGTATAATTGGGGCCAGAATTAGAATTAAAGACGTGAGGATGTTTATTTTCATTAGCTATTATACACTGCCAAGTACCAAAATGGCAGCTTGGCCAAGGTTAATATCGTGCTTGTCTCCGGACGGCGGTAGGTCGTGAATACTTTCCATTAGTGTTTTATAAGAATAAGTGAAGTAAGCACCATGCTGTGTACCAACATCGTGGACTATAAATTGTTTTTTGGCGTTGTTATAACCCAAAATAGTCAAGTTATGATAATAAGGGCCACCGTCTTTAAAATGTTTGTTTTCTCGGTAAAGTATCTTGCCGTTGGCCGGTATTAAAATTGGCTTGTTTTGACCAATAAGAATCTCTATATCTTCAATGGTGGGATTGGTGTAAATAGTGGCATTTAATCCATAAAAATCCTTGGCAATTTGAGCCATTTGATTAATATTAATGTCTTTTTGCCATGCTTGTTGATTTTCATAGTCTATAAGACGTAGAATGTCGTCTTTGATGATGTCAAGACCAGGTGATTGGCCTTTGATGTAGTAAACACTGGTCAGAAGAGCGGCTTCTTCACAGGCGTCTTGCCAAGGCTGATCCCAGTTTTTTTCGGGAGCCTGAGGTACAAAAGTAGCTTTAATTAGGTAAGATTTTGGGGGTGACGGTGATGTGGGTAATGGGCTTGGAGTGCTTTGAGGAAATGTACCAGGTGAAGGTTGAGAAGAAATTGTTACGACCGGTTGATTATTTTTAGTTTGAGAAAAAATGAATACTACAGCAAGTGTGGTTAGTGTTAGGAAAATTAAAAATTTCTTCCACATTTTATTGGTTGAAATATAGTTTACCGACAAGTTTGATCAATTCTTGTTTGGCAAGATCTAGGGGTTTTTTGATTTGGGCACCGGCAGCAGTCGGATGTCCACCTCCACCTAAAGCTTGGGCTAATTTTGAGACATCATATTTAACAGGATCTCTGGTACGAAAGCTAATATTGCAAACGTTGGCTTCGGTTTCTACTAAACTGGCACCAATATTCCAACCAACAACAGATTTTAAAATATTACTTATGTTTGAATTTTGAGTATCTTCAACATTTATACTTCTTTGACTTAATTCTATTTGACTAACTGATGAAATAGCTAAATTGTCGTCAAAGTATAGATCAATATTTTTGAGAGCAACAGCTTTAAAAAAAAGTCTTCCGGGTGTTTCGTTATTTTCCAGATTAAAAATCAGTTGACCTAAATTTGGACTAAGGGTTGATAAATCTGCTGCAGCCAAAAATGTATCTTGGTTAGTATTGGGATATTTAAATCCACCGGAGTCTGTATAAATGCCAACGAAAAGGTTGTTGGCTATGTCTAATGTTATGGTGACATTTAAGGATTTAAAGAGATAATAAACTATTTGGCCGGCAGCAGGAGAGTTTGTATCAATTAAGTTTATGTTAGCCCAAGAAGTATTGGTAATATGGTGGTCAATATTTATAGTTTTAAGATTTGGAGGAAATTTAATTTCTTTAAGTTTGGTTATTTGATCAAGACTGGAACTATCTATACCAATAAATAAGTCATATTTTTCAAGTTTAATTTGGGTAATATTTTTATTTACTATTTTGTCAAAGCCGGCTAGAAACTTAAAATCTTGAGGAGTTTGAGAATCACCACTAATTAAGGTCGGATGTTTATTTAGTGATGATAAGTACTCATACATGGCAAGACATGATCCCAGACTATCCCCGTCGGGAGAAGGATGAAGACAAAGCAAAATATTTTTTGACTTGTCTATAGCTTTTTGGATTTGTGAGTAGATTGTTTGCTTATTCATATTTGGGGTAACAACATTTTTTATATTTTTTACCTGAACCACAGGGACAAAGATCATTTCTGCCAGGCTTGACAGGGTTGCTTGTAACAGTTTTGGTGGTAACTTTTTTGTCTTCGGCCTTATTGAGTTCGGCTCCCCTACCTTCGTTTAGGTTTTGAGGGGGGGAGTCTGTTTGGGCTTGAACGGGCTGGACTCTAAAAAGTTTTCTGGCTAAATTGTATTCAAAAGTGCCTAAAAGATTTTGAAACAAGGTAAAGCCTTCTTTTCGAAATTCAATCAAGGGATCTTTTTGAGCATAAGCCCTTAACCTGACACCGTCTTTTAGATCATCTAGCATGGTCAGATGATCCACCCAGAGAGGGTCAAGGGTAGAAATACAGACATGAGTTACTATTTGATCTAATAATTTTTTTCCAAAAATTGTTTGTCTCTGTTTGTAGGCTGTTTTAAGTAATCTGATAAGTGTTTTACTAATACTTTTTGACTTTTCAAGCTTAGATATTAAGGTTTGTCGACCTTTAGCGTTAAGAGGCAAAATTTCTGAAAACTCTAAAGCTATTTTTTTAAGATCCGTTTTTGTGTCGTTGCTTTGGGCAAGAAGTATGATTGTTTTTACTTGCTTTTTAAGATAAGAAAATAATAATTTTTTGTTTTGCTGTGGATGAGTAGCTGCGTTTTCTATGACAGCATCGCGAAGATTGTAAACTATCTGCCTTTGTTTATTAATAACATCGTCATATTCGACAATGCCTTTCCTGGCGTCAAAATTGTAACCTTCTACCTTAACTTGAATTTGCTCTAAGGCCCGACTAACAAGAGAATGAGTCAGGGGTGTGTCTTCCGACATATTAAATTTACTCATTAAGTCACTGATTTTTTCTCCACCAAAAATACGCATCAGGTCATCTTCAAGCGAGACATAAAATTGAGAAGTACCAGGGTCACCCTGTCTGCCGGCTCGGCCTCTAAGTTGATTGTCAATTCGACGAGACTCGTGTCTTTCGGTACCAATTACATAAAGACCACCTAGGTCAAGTACTTTTTGGTGATTGTTTTGCCAATTTTTGATATCTTTATCTTCTTTCGATCCACCTAAGATTATGTCAACTCCGCGACCGGCCATATTAGTGGCAACAGTAACTGTGCCAAATTTACCGGCATCAGAAATTATTTGTGCTTCCGCTTGGTGGTTTTTGGCATTTAAAAGATTGTGGGGGATTTTCTTTTTTGTCAAAAGGGTGGAGACGATTTGATTGTTTTCTATAGATGTAGTACCGACCAATACAGGCTGACCAGCGCGATGTAACTCTTCTATTTTGGCAGCAACAGCGGCATACTTGGCCCTTTTTGTTTTGAAGATCAGATCGTTGTGATCGACTCTTTTGATATCTTTGTGAGTTGGTATTAGAAAGACGTCGAGATTGTAAATCTGTTTAAATTCTTCTGACTCAGTAATGGCAGTACCGGTCATGCCGGATAATTTTTTATAGAGCCTAAAGTAGTTTTGGAAAGTGATAGTAGCCCATGTTTTTGACTCTCTTTGGACGGTTACATTTTCTTTGGCCTCTATGGCCTGATGAAGACCGTCTGACCAGCGACGACCATACATTAAACGACCGGTAAATTCATCAACAATAATAATCTGACCTTCGGCAATAACATAGTCCTTGTCTTTTTGAAATAAGGCTTTGGCTTTGATAGCGTTTTCGATTTGATGAATAGTCTGGAAAGACTGCTCGTAAAGATTGCTAACATTTAAAACCCTTTCTACTTTTCTGATACCGTATTCTGTTAGGGTGGCTGATCGTGATTTTTCATCAATTATGTAGTCGGTGCTTTGGAGGTTATTGGCAATTTGAGAAAATTGTTTATATTGATCAGTTGATTCGAGTCCGGGTGAGGATATGATTAGAGGTGTTCTGGCTTCATCAATTAAGACAAAGTCAACCTCATCAACTATGGCAAAATTGTGACCGTTTTGAACAGTCTGTGTGGAATGACTGACCATGTGATCCCGAAGATAATCGAAACCAAATTCATTACTGGTACCATAGGTAATATCAGCCCGATAGGCTTGTCTTTTTTCAATAAGTCTTAAGTGCTTGAGGCGATTGTCGAATTTTTCTGAAGCATTGGTGTAATCCGGGTCATATATAAAGGATTGTTCGTGGATTATGCCGGCAACTGTTACGCCCAAAAGGTATAAGGCCGGTGTATACCAACCGGTACCAACTTTGGTTAAATAATCATTTGGAGTAACAATATGAACACCTTTGCCGGTTAAACTGTTTAGAAAGGCAGGGAAGACAACTGAGTGGGTTTTGCCTTCACCGGTTCTCTGCTCGGCAATATTTCCTTGATGTAAACAGATGGCGGCCATGAGTTGAACATCATAAGCTCTTTCACCAATAGTTCTTAAGATAGCAATTCTGACTAAGGCATAGGCTTTGGGTAAAAGTTGATCAAGACTAATTCCAGATTGGGCTTGCTTCTTAAGATCAAGACTGACTTTTTTTAGTTGATTGTCAGTTAGACTTTCAAGGTCAGATTCTTCTTGATTTATCTTTTTGATTATGGCCTGATAAGAGGCCATTTTCTTGGCGTTGAAATCAAAAATATTTTTAAAGGGATTAAACATTAGTAATTATATCGTAATTACCCCGACACAAAGTCGGGGTAATTGTTGGGTGGCTCCTCTTTACCTTATTGGTATGCCTAAATGTTGAAAATTGGCTGTAATGATTTGATTGGTTAGGGTGTAGCCGATTAAGATACTGATGATTATAAGAAGAATTATTTGCATAAGTTTTTTAGTAGTCAATATTGAATATGTGCCTATTAATAGGTAATAATCTAGCATTAAATTGTTCTAACATGATTAAGTTATTATATCAAAGAGGGATTAGATTTATCTTCGCAAAATTATCGCAATTTGATGTCAGAAGACCTATAGGCCGATATTACCAGCAATAGATTGCATGGCAAATAGACAAATTTCAATAAATGTTTCCAGGGGAATATTTAGGCCATCCGGATTTTGACACTGAGATACTTCTTGCCTTCTTGTCCCTGAGGCAAAACGTGGTTCTTTGAGAAATCTTTTAACAACTGAGCTAAGCTTGACACTGGCTAATTTTTTATCAGGATAAACAAGAGCAACGGCAACAATTAGACCGGTTAAAGAATCGGCGCAAAAAATGGCCCATTCGGCTTGGTTTTGGGCCTGTCTGCCGGTTAATTCAGGGGCATGGGCTTTTATTATATTTAATACCGTTTCAGAAACACTTAGGCCGTATTTAGTTAGGACTTCGACCGTTTTGTTGGGATGATCGGCCTTATAAACACCTGAATAATCAATATCGTGAAGGAGGCCAGCTGTCTGCCAATCTGATTTTGGAGGTGCGTTTGGCTTTAGTTGGCCGGATTTATCAAGATGGTCATAAATTGCTCCCATACAAGCTTCAAGGGCCAAACTATGATAAAAAATATTTGTTTCTAGCTGTTTTTGGACAGCATCAAGATAAACTTGTCTTGAACTATTCAAGTTTATTGGAAATTTTTAAAACCCCTGATAAGGCTTGGCCGATTTTGGCTTTATGTTTTTTGTCAAGTAATTTAATGCCAATATTGTCTTTACCAACACCTAACTCTAAAGCTGAACACATCATGGCTTGTGACTCAACTCCCCTGATTTTCCTGGGCTCAAGCTTAAAAGCTTTACCGGTATCATCTAAAACTTTAGCACCAGGTAAAGCGACAGGGACAATATCATTGACAGATACATTGTTTGCACCACAGACTATTTGATATTTGTGTGAGCCGGTATCAACTGTAGCTATATGAAGATTGTTGGCATTAGGGTGGTCGGTCAGTTTAGTAATTTGGCCGACAAGAAGGCGTGTTTGTGTACTACTTGGCTCTCCGAAATCTTCTGATCTCATTGACGGGAATAAAATGACATCTTTGATGGTCGGTTGGTCGGTTAAAAATTGACTTAATCTATCTATACCCATACCCCAGCCGGCTGTTGGTGGCATACCGTATTCAAGAGCTCGAATATAATCATGGTCAAATTGCATGGCCGTTTCTAAGCCTTGATCTTCAAGATCTTTTTCTTCTAACCATCTTTTAGTTTGGTCTGAGGGATCATTAAGCTCGTTGTAGGCCTTAAGAAGCTCTGTACCACAAGCCATTAATTGGAAAGAGGCAATTTTTTTGGGATTATCAGCTTTTCTTTTTGCCAAAGCTATCATTTCAGAAGGGTAATCTGTGACGTATGTGGGCTTAATTATCTTCGGTCTGATAATCTGTTTGTAGAGTTCATCAAATAATGCACCCAAACCTATTGCACCTTTAAGATCTACTTTTATTTTATTACTTTTTAGGGCATCTTTAAACTGTTTTTGATTTGATATAGTGTCAATGTCTATACCGGTTTGTTTTAAAATAATATCTCTAAAGCTAATTCTTTTAAATGGAGGGGTAAAATCCAGCTTGGTCCCTTGAAATTCGACAGTTAGGTTGCCTTTAACGGCCTTGATGATATCAACCAACATATCCTGGGTAAAGTTCATTAAGACATCGTAATCAACATAAGCCCAATAAAATTCGACTTGGGTAAATTCGGGATTGTGAAATCTAGACACACCTTCATTTCTGAAATCTTTAGAAACTTCGTAGACCTTTTCAAATCCGCCAACTATTAGTCTTTTTAAGTAGAGTTCGTCGGCAATTCTTAAATACATATCCATATCAAGAGAATTGTGATGGGTGATAAAAGGCTTAGCAGATGCTCCACCGTAGACTGGTTGAAGGATGGGGGTTTCAACTTCGATAAAGCCATTTTTGTCTAAAAACGATCTAAGCTGGCTTAATATTTTTGTCCTGGTCAAAAAAACTTGTCTAACTTGAGGATTGACTATAAGATCCAAGTATCTCTGCCTATACCTTTCTTCTGTATCTTTAAAACCATGCCATTTTTCCGGTAGAGGTCTAATGGCTTTGGCAAGTAGTTGAAATTTGGTAACATCAACTGTAATCTGTTTAGCTTCTGTTTTGAAAACCTTTCCTTCGACTGAGACAATATCGCCCATGTCAATAAAATCTTTTAGAAACTTAAGCTGATTTGTTCCTAAAACAGTTTGCTGAAAGAATAATTGAATTTTGCCGGTTCGATCTTCAAGGTCAGCAAAAATAATTTTGCCGTGACCACGAATTGACATTAATCTGCCCGCAAGTGTGACTTTTTTAGCTAAAAGTGATTGGGCCTGAAGACAAGTGTGTTTTTTGCTTAGATTGGGCTGTGGATAAGGGTTAATACCAAGTTTCTTTAGTTTTTCAATTTTTTCTAATCTGATCTTTTTTATTTCTTCAAGCTTTAGATGTGCCATGATCTATTTTACACAATTGGATTAATATCAGTGATTTGATAAGTTAATCGACCAACTGGTGCCTCAAAATCGACAAAGTCGTTTATTCTTTTACCCATTAAGGCTTGGCCTAGAGGAGACTTGTCAGAAATTTTATTTTCGAGAGGATCAGTTTCTAACTCATCAACAATATCAAAAACAACTTTTTTATTGCTACTTAAAGTCATAGTAACTTTAGTACCAAGCTGAACCGAATCTATGTCATTTCCCTGACCAATAATCTCAACGCTTTTGAGAGCGTCTTCAATTTCGGCTATTTTTGAATTTACTATTTCCAGCTCTTCTTTGAGTTGAATAGCTAAGGTATCCTCACCAGATTCGTCCGGTTGGGCCACCTCTTCAATTCGGGTAATAAGAACTTCTCTCTTTTCTCGAAGAGTTTTTAATTTTATTTCGAGCCTAAGTAAGCCCTGTTCTGTTAGTTTTGTTGTCATTGTTTTGTTAACCAAAAAAAAGCCCTTTATAAACCGAAGAGGAGCTAGTAGGAAAAAAGCTCCTTTTTAAGATTTAATAAAGAGGCAAATGCCTTTGTTAAAAGCACAAGTAGTGCCGATGGTTGCATAAGCAACGTTATTTTTGGCGCTGGTTTCTTGTCTGTTTAACTTTAGCATGAGGTTATGTTAATCTAGAGGTGAAAAATTGTCAATAGTTGAATTAAAAATAATATGTATGTATTGGACTTTTTTAGATTAGTTCCAAAATCAAGAAAAGTAAAAATAAACAGGAAAAAAGGGGTAATTTTAAGTAATCCCGGTGGAATTAAAAGATATATCTTTTACATATCAAACATATTGGTCATTTTTAGTCTAAGTTTACTTGTTTACATATATTTCCCGGTTGCAAAGGCTGTTATAAACTATAAAGCATATGAAAGAAAAATTGACAATTCTGTAGCAATACAAAATCAGACTAAAGATGAAGAAAGAAATACTGATGTTTTTTTATTATCTGTACCTAAAATATTGGCTGAAGCAAAAGTAATAGCCAACGTATCACCGTCTGATAAAGAAACGTTTACTAAAATTTTAGAAAATGGGTCAGTAGCAATGGCAACCGGTTCGGACAGTCCCGGATACGGAAATGGTGGTTCGATTTATATGTTTTCGCATTCAACCTTACAAGATATTTTTGGTGCCAGGAAAAATGCAGTTTTTTACCTTTTGGGTGAGCTGGTAGAAGGTGATCAAATATATGTGTATTTTGAAGGAAATAAATATGTTTATGAAGTCTATAATAGCCAGGTTGTAGCCGGAAGTGAGACAAAGTATCTGGACTATAAAGAAGAAGACGCTGAGATATTAATCCTGCAAACCTGCTGGCCACTGGGAACTAACTGGAAAAGGCTCTTGGTGTTTGCCCGCCGAGTGGACGCAATGAAGTAAGGCTATATTTTTGGTAAATTTATATAGTGTTAGCAAAAGTAAGAAGTGGAGCCAGTTTTGGAGTTAAAGCCATAGACATTGAAGTCGAGGTCAATGTGGCCTCAAAAGGTTTTCCAGGATTTTCAGTAGTAGGCATGCCCAGTAAGGCGGTGGATGAATCAAGAGAAAGAGTCAAAACGGCAATAATCAACTCTGATATTGAATTTCCTCTGGCAAAAATCACGGTTAATATGGCTCCGGCTGATTTACCCAAAGAAGGATCTTGTTATGATTTACCGATTGCTGTGGGCATATTGGCAGCAGCAGGTGAAATTAAATTACCCTTAGAAAAAAGTTATTTTTATGGCGAATTATCTTTGGATGGATCGTTGCGTCATACTCGTGGAGTCTTTTTGTTGGCAATTTTAGCCGGTGAAATGGGGGTAAAAAATATCTATGTATCAAGACTGTGTGCCAATGAAGCCTGTGTAATTGGAGGTATAAATGTATTTCCGGTATCGAACTTGTCTGAGTTAATATTACATTTACGTGGTGAAAAGTTAATTGAAAAATTGGACATGGTGGAGTGTAATCAACTTTTAGAAAATGGCGAACCTGAATTTGATTTTGCAGAAATTTTGGGTCAAGAAAACGCTAAAAGAGCACTCGAGATTGCAGCTTCCGGAGGTCATAATATTTTCATGATGGGACCACCCGGCGCGGGTAAAACCATGTTATCACGAGCCCTACCCGGTATTTTACCGCCTTTAACCGAAAAAGAAAGCCTAGAAGTAACTAAAATATTTTCAATTACCGGTAATATTCCGGCGGGAGGATCTTTAGTAAAAATTCGACCTTTTATGTCTCCCCATCATACTACTTCCATGGTTGGTCTAATTGGGGGCGGACCAATACCAAAACCGGGTCAAATTTCAATGGCACATAGAGGGGTATTGTTTTTGGATGAGTTTCCTGAATTTTCCAGGAAGTCTCTTGAAGCACTAAGACAACCTTTGGAAGATGGAAAAGTAACTATCTCGAGGGCCAGTGGGTCAGTAACTTTGCCGGCTCAATTTATGTTAGTAGCAGCGGCCAACCCTTGCCCGTGTGGATTTTTGGGTGACGAAAAACATGTTTGTAAATGCACCATATCTCAAGTGGAACATTATCAAAAAAAATTATCCGGACCAATATTGGACAGAATTGATCTACATTTAAACGTGCCGGCTGTCGACGTAGACAAATTAATTAGTGATAAGTTTAACGGAAGAGAAAAATCGGCAGATATTAGAGTTAGAGTACTTAGGGCTAGACAACAACAAAACGAAAGATTTGCCAAGGTTGAGGGCGTGTTTACTAACGCTGATATGAAAAATAAACATATAAAAAAGTTTGTAAAACTAAATAGCGGAAGTAAAACATTACTTAAACTGGCAGTATCTAAATATAATTTATCGGCCAGGTCATATTTTAGATTAATAAAAGTAGCCAGAACCATTGCTGACTTAGATGAATGCGAACAGGTACTGGAAAAACATGTAGCCGAAGCTCTTCAATACAGAGTCAGGCTTGACAAATGAAAAAATATAATAGAAATAAAGGAAAATTTGGTGAAAATATGGCAAGATCATTTTTGGAAAAAAAGAATTATAAACTGGTCGAAGCAAATTTTTTTATGCGTGGTGGCGAAATTGACTTGATTATGACCGATAATGACTTTTTGGTATTTGTGGAGGTTAAACTTAAAATTGGCGATGATTTTGGTAGCCCTGAAGAAATGATTAATAGGGCAAAGATTGCTTTTATTAGAAAAACAGCCCAAATGTTCTTGCTTGAAAATCCTAAACTAGCAAATATATATAAAAGACACAGAATTGATGTAGTTTGCATTCAACTAAACCAAGACAAGACAGTTAATCGAATTAATCATTATTTAAATATAGATTTATGAAAAAATGGCAGGATTGGAAAATAAATAAAATTAAATCGACAGATAGCAACTTTCCTAAAGTATTATCTAAAATTTCTGATCCGGTAAAAAGTTTGTATTATCGAGGCAATTGGAATTTATCATTATTTAAGAATAGTCTGGCAATAGTTGGCAGCCGAAGAAATACCAGATATGGAGAACAAGTGGTCAAGATATTGTTAGCGGAAATAGTGTCATCTGGAATTACCACAATCTCCGGATTTATGTATGGCGTAGATAGTTTAGTACACAATGAAACAATTGATTGTGGAGGAAAGACTATAGCAGTGTTGGGGTCAGGTCTCGACGTCCTTTACCCGGCTCGAAACAATGATTTATATAGTCAAATATTGGAATCCGGAGGCTTAGTTTTGTCTGAATACGAAGCCAATACTAAGCCGGCTTTATGGACTTTTCCGGTGCGAAATCGAATAGTAGTTGGGTTGGCAAGTATGGGTGTCTTGATAGTAGAAGCCGGACTTGACTCGGGTAGTTTGGTGACTGCCAATATTGCTTTAAACGAAGGTAAAAAAGTTTACTGTGTACCGGGACCAATTACATCAAGTGTTTCGGCTGGCTGTAATCTGTGGATAAAAAATAATAAAGCTAAGATGGTGACAGGAATTGAAGATATATTGAACAAAAAACAAATATCTAACCGTCAAAGCTCTTTATTTGATGGTAAGGGAGAGATTGAAAAGAAAATTTTGACGATAATTGAAAATGAACCTTTGACCATGGATGAATTAGTTGTCAAAACGGGGATTAATATATCTGAATTGTCTGTAAGTTTGTCAATGTTACAAATGGATGGGGTGATTGAAGAAGTAGGTGGAAAGTATTATCTACGTCGATAGGTATCTTGATCTTAAAAAGGGCCTCTTGGCAAAACAGCTGCGAAGTTGTGTGATGTTGGTTTTACTGGATTTAAATCAACAATAGTCCTTTTCCTTCCACAAGTAATAAGCAAATTATTACCAAAATCTTGTCTAGGTATAAGTGTAGCTGTTGGTGGATGATTGGGATCAAATAGACTACAATCAAAACATCTTCGGTCACATAAAACTTGTTTATTTTTAGCTAAAGGATATTGGGGAACTGAAATATCTACTAATAAACCTCGTCCGCATGGACATTTGGGAGCTGCTGGTATACCGTATTCTGACACTTGGTCATTGTGACATATTACAAATAAGGTGTCCAGTCGGCTACAGGAGCAGTATTACCAATGACAAAATTAATGGCATAAAGATAGGCCGCAAAGATGATTATAAAAAAAACTTTTTTAAATATTTTTTGATCCAGCTGTTTTCTAAAAATAAGCAATATAAATGGATAAATTGGGACAATGTAGCGACTAATATCTCTATGAACCACAAAAGTGGTAGCTAGACAATAAATCAAAACAAAAGTACCAATAGGTGCAAGCTTGTATTTTTTAAATAATTTAAAACCAGTATAGTAAGCCAAAATAAAGATATATATTATATCCTCAAGCCAGACACCATTGACCCAAGAGTTGTTGCTAACAAAAACACCGAAAGGAAGTAGAAATAAATGTCGGTTGTCTCCACTATTAAAATATGCCCAGAAATCTCCTGTTTGAAAATAGTAGAGGATGAAAATGAGCAAGGCTGATAAGGGTACCAATAAAAAAGGTAAATATCGTTTTACTAACGCCTGTTTGTTTTCGGTTTTTATAAATTGGCTAATAAAATAAATGGCGTAAGAGATTAAGAGTAAGACCGCCGGTGTCTTGAAGCTTTGTGCCAAACTTAGAAATATGGCCGATGGTAAATATTTTTGTTTCCGAAAGTAGTAAAGAGATAAGAGTAAAAAAGCAATAAAGAATGTTTCAGGAGCACCAACTACTCGCAAGACAAATAATCGAGCCGGAAGAAAAGTAAATATTAAAGTTAACCATAGAGATTTTTTGGTTGATGTAAAAGTAGTAGCTAGTTGATAAAAAACCAGATTGAGAAAAATAGAGCCCACTAGAGTTGAAAGCAACATAGCGACCGGACCGGGAGAGATTAAATCAAAAAGCTTGATAATAGCGGGAAAGCCCGGAAAATGGGCCGGATAATATTCAAGTGGAAGTCCAAGAGAAAAAGTGTTTCTAATACAGTCCGGATTATAGCCACACTTGGCAATAACCATGTAATTAGGGCCATCATAATTAGCAAAAATTGTCTTTAGGTCAACGGTAGGAAAACCAAGGTAATGAGGTATATTTAGCGAAAATATCAACCAAAACAAAATGGTTGCTAAGGAAGTCAAGACTATAACTTTAAGATAGTTTTTGTTAATAAATTTTGGCATCAGGATAATTAATGTATAACCAATTATAAATAATTTGTGGAGTAACTTGGAAGTAACTGGAAAGTTGATCGGCCGTATATGAATTTATGTTATAAACCTGATAGTTTTGACTGGAGGCAATTATTAAATCGGAAGGTGGACATGTGAAATTTTCTGTCGGCCTGCAGGTAGCAATCTTGTATCCAGTTTGAGTGTCGATGGCATCTTGGCGATAATATATATAGAAAAGAGGTAAGTTAATTTGTGAACTGCCATTTGAAGTATAAAGGCTGATCTTGTCTTTATCTATTTGTTTATATATAGACAGTATTTCTTGGGCTTGGGATTTTTGAAGAATAATTTTATAACAAGAGATCATACTAGCTAAAACAATAAGCACAGTAATTAAAATAAAAATATTTTTGGAAAGATGATTTAGTGCAATAGCGGTCAGAATAATAAAATATGAGTGGAAAGTTATTAAATACTCCCTTGACCTAACTCCTTTGTAATATCTTAGGAGTAATACTTGGATGATTAATGATATTAATAGTATTAGATTGTATTTATTTAATCTTTTTTGTTTAAATAATTTCGGTAATACCAATAAATAGATAAGGATCAATATATAACCAATCGATCCAAAACCTGTAATTGTATTACCCCATAATTGAGGCCAAAAATCTCTAATATCTGTTAGCCAACGAACGGGATAATAAAATTTATCAGTACCACCACCCAAATAATATGTGGCGACACTTTTAATCCAAACAAAGTTATTTAATAAATCAAAAATAATATTTGGTAAAAAGGAGGCTATATAGCCGGTACCGATTAATAATATGTGATAAAAAAACTGTTTGATATTTTTAAAGTTTACTAACAAGAATGCGATTAATATCGATCCAAAACCGAGAGATTGAAAATGAAAATTGTTAGCCAATCCTACTGTTAGACCAAACAAAAATAAGTAGATGTTTCTAGGTTTTTTATAATATAAAGACAAAATATAAAAATTTAAACAGACGGCAAAAAGGACAGCAACCGTGTTGAGCATATCAGTGCTGTTTAAGACCAGAGACGGCGAAATGGCTGAAAGCAGTGCCATAATCAAGCCGAGTTTTTTGTTAACTAAATTGTCCCCTATTTTGTAAAAGAGAAAAACACAAAAAGTTGATAAAAGAGTAAAGGCTACCCAAGAACCAGATATAAAAGGAAATAAAAAAGTAATACCAATAACCAACCAATCATATAAAGCACCAAAATTAAAAGGTCCTGCGGATGAAGGTGAGCCTACCAGAGGTATCTTATTATTTCTTAGAGCGAAGTGCGCCATAGTAATATCCCTGGCTTGATCTTGGTTAAATACCCATCTGTTTTGATAATCGTAAAATCTTAAAAGGGTGGCTAAAAGAAGAATTAAAATTAAAACCCAATTTTTGGCTATAATTGTTTTGAATTTGGACATTAATAATATTATTGTAGCTTATTTTTTGGTAAAATTGACTGTTTTATTAATATATTGGCCCCATCGTCTAGCGGTTTAGGACGGCGGATTCTCATTCCGTCAACCCGGGTTCGATTCCCGGTGGGGTCACAAAACAGGAGATCGCGTCAGCATGCGGATCAAATTCGGTTATATTATCACCTGTTGATTTTATTCTTAACGATATCTAATTTGAATTTAATTTTTATGAGATTTTTTTCAAATGTTTTTTGATCAAGTTGCTGCTTGACATATGTAAAAGGCAAATCATCTTCTTGGATTTGTTGCCAAAGATCAAAAATGAGAGCGAGGATTGTAATAATTTCTGATGAATACTCACCTGTAAAATTATTCTGCCAATCGTTTTGATCCAAATTATAATCAACTATAAGGTGGTTGAAGTTATCAGAAAATCTTTGTTTATCTCTTTCTAAAATTAATTTGTCAAGTCTAAACAATAGGCTTGTGAATTCTGGATTTTTGGGATTACAGATAAAATTATCTTTTTGTGTCATTGTCGTATTTTATGTTTATTGAGAGGGTCATGCAAATCTTGTTTTTTGGGTTGTTTTGATTTGGTGACCCTCTCAATGGTCGTGAAGCTGGGAATGGTCCTCCACCGGGTGGCATACTGCACCTCCAATTTGTTTTAGCGAACACTATGTGAATGTGCCAAGACAAATGCATAGTAACTGTTATTGTTACCAATGTCAATAATTACCTAAGGACTGGTGTAATACTCCATTTAGATTAGTGTGTAACGCATGTGTATTATTTAGTTGAGACGTGTAGCTATAAATCGCGCAGAAAAAACCGCCGACAGGCGAATCCCGATGGAGCAAAGATCAGCGGGATAAAAAGGTGGAGCGTAAAGGGGTGATGAGGTTATGAGTAAGTGATAAATTGTGTGTCTGGAGTATGTATCGCACCATGGGTGGTGGGTTGATACTTGTGTAATGTGTAAATGTAGGTAAAATAGGTTCAATATGGTTTATAATTTCCTATCTTGTGGAATAATATATTATTGACATTCTATGAATATAATCATAAAATATAGGCAAGAAGTCGGTATATGTGCTTAGAGCCATGGCCGGCTTTCTGCTTTTATGGTAGGGTGATGTAAGAATCCTTGTCTGCTTGAATCACCCGTTCTACTAATCGTAACTTCTTGCTTTCTGTTGCTGTTAGCTCTGTTTTGACTCCTTTATCTAATCGATGTTTTAATCGTACTGTGTACCCTAAAAGATCTGCTATTTGGATTTCAGGATCAAGATTATTTTTATTAACAAGAGATAATGAGGTTATCAATTTGCGATACTTTCCTCCGGTTATTGACGGTTGTTTGGATCCAACACTCTGAAAACTGTTGTGTACGCTAATTAAGCAGGCGTCCTGTGACGGATCAGACTCGGTACAAATTTTTCCAAGCATTTTTTCTTTTTTGACGACTTTTATGAAACCTTTAACCATTTCTGCATATGCTCTTTCAACAATTGTTTTACTTATCCAACTTCTTTCTTTTGCCTTTTCTTTGTCAATTACAATAAATCTATATATTATTTTGGGGTTGTTTAGTATGTTTAGGATTTCTATCCAGAATTGAATTTCTTTATTATTGTCTCTAAGAGCGGAATAAACCCCTCTTTTTCTGATTAATTCGCTATAGTGTATAGCAAACTCGTCTACTCCCAGGTATTTTTTTGACACCTTCGCTAGCTTGTTTCTCAGCCTCGTTTTATAATCCTCATCAATAATAACACCTACAAGGGCAAACTCTCTTGATTGGTGGTTATATGAAGCCTTCCCAGACTCATCAATTGATAACAATTTGTACTTCTTTTTCTTTATGTTCATATTCACAGTAATCTATAATCTGGTTCCCAAGCCACTTTCTCTTTTTTAGATATCTTTGTTATAACAACAGACTGTTATTACCTTTTATTCAGTAGGCTATTTTAAAAACCAATCGATTATATAACGACTTGACTGATAATAGTGTAATATTTTTATCATTTGACTATGTTTGATCTACTATGTGGTATATGTAAGACAGAAATTTAGGGATTTTATTACCTGTTCAATCAACCGTTTAACCAGTCTCTCTGTAAATTAATCTTTTTTGGTGGATATATTTTTTAGGTTCATCTAATAAATTGAAGATGGTTGACAACACAAAAGCAACTATCCGCGCAATATTCTGAAGCACAACCACAACTCCTCCTATGGCTTTTTTGTTAAATGAGTCTTGGAGGATGTAGCTAAATAATCGCGCAGAAAAAAACCGACGCAAGTCGGGAAAAGGCGGAGCGCAAAGGGTTGGCGATGCGGGCGCTGTCCCTGCGCGTAGCCTGACGGTCCTAACAACTATCAAAATGAGTTCGGATTTGTTCTAAAAGGCTCACCAAACTTTGAAAATTTAGTGACGTAAATTTTATAAGATAATTTTTAGATTCAAAAAGGGTTCCGATCCCAGTGGGCACGGATTTGAAAGTGAATTTATATCAACGTGCTTAAGTAATCATATCAATATGATATGATTTATTGATTAATATGATATGATTTAAATATGGATAAAATCAATAGTCGTCAACAAAGAATATTGGAAATTCTGAAGCCAAATCAGAACATTGGCCCCAAGGAAATACTAGATAAATTAAACCAAGACGTTTCAATTATTACTGTTTCACGGGATCTTTCTAGATTAGTTGAACTTAAGTATCTTCATCGATTTGGTCAAGGACCAGCAACTCAATATTCCCTGCTACCAAAAAGTTTGTTTTTTCGACCGATCGATTATCAAAAGTACTTCGAAACTGAAACAGATAAAAGGGAGATCGTTACTGGTTTTAATATGGAAATTTTTAGTCAACTTTCTGATTTTTTAATTTTCACTGCAAAAGAACAATCTGAACTTGATGCTCTTGATCTAAAATTTAGAAGTAATTATTCTAAACTATCATCAACTATTATAAAGAAGGAAATTGAGAGGGTAACAATTGAACTTAGTTGGAAGTCAAGTGTAATTGAGGGCAACACTTACTCACTTTTAGAAACTGAACGTTTACTAAAAGAAGGTAATGAGGCTAAAGGGAAAAAGAAAGAAGAAGCGATAATGCTGTTGAATCATAAAAAAGCTTTGGATTTTGTTTTTGAAAATAAGGATTTATTTAATAAAATAAACAGAGCAAAAATTGAACAATTACACAAAATTATTACAGAAGATTTAGATATAACTAGTAATTTAAGAAAAACCTTAGTTGGAATTACTGGGACTAAGTTCAAACCACTTGATAATCAATTCCAGATAATCGAAGCAATTGATAGATTTTGTGATCTAATCAATGGAACCCAAAATATTTTTACTAAATCCTTGCTATCGATTATTCTCCTAAGTTACATTCAACCATTTGAAGATGGTAATAAGCGGAGTAGCCGAATCTTAGGTAATGCCGTACTGATCGCTCACAATAGTTTTCCCCTACCGCTGAGGAGTGTTGATGAAAATCTTTATAAGAAATCCACACTGCTTTTTTATGAACAAAATAACTTGAATTTATTTAAACAAATATTTTTGGAGCAGTGTTATTTTTCTGTCGAAAACTATTTTTGCATATAAATTCTGTCTGATTAAAACCCAACTTTTTGAGTTCTTCGTAAAGATGTAAAATACTATTTATTAATGGCTCACAAAACAGGAGATCGCGTCAGCTTGCGGATCGAAAGTGGCTGATTGTATTGTTATACTTAATAAATGATTTATAGAAAATTTGGTAAATTGGACTGGAAGGCTTTGGCTTTAGGTTTTGGAACAATGAGATTACCGACAGTTGGCGATGACAAGAGCAAGATTGATGAAAATAAGGCAATAGAAATGATAAGACACTCAATAGATGAAGGAGTGAATTATATTGATACCGCTTATCCATACCACGACCAAATGAGTGAAGTGTTGGTTGGAAAGGCATTAAAGAACGGATACCGCCAGAAAGTAAAATTGGCAACTAAATTGCCAGTCTGGATGGTAAACAAAACTGAAGACTTTGATTTGTTACTTGACGAACAATTAAAAAAATTACAAACCGACCATATTGATTTTTATTTACTACATGCTTTGGATAGAAGTAAATGGGAAACGGTTAAAAGATTGGACCTGTTTTCTAAGGCTGAAGCGGCCATTGCCGATGGCAGAATTAAATATTTGGGTTTTTCTTTTCATGATGACTTGGATGTTTTTAAAGAGATAGTTGACGCATATGATTGGACCTTTTGTCAGATACAACTCAATATATTAGACACTGATTTCCAGGCAGGTTTAAAGGGTTTGAAGTATGCCTCCAACAAAGGCTTGGCGGTAGTAATAATGGAACCACTTAAGGGCGGTAAATTGGCTGATCCCCCACTGAAAATTGAAAAAATGTGGAAAGAGATTGGAAATAAGCCTGTAGATGGAGCATTGCAATGGTTGTGGAATATGAAGGAAGTGTCTCTACTTTTATCTGGAATGAGTAATTTACAACAAGTTGAGGAAAATATAGAAAGTGCCAAGAAATCAAATATCGGGTTTTATAACAAAAAACAACTGGAAAAGATTGACGAGATTGGGCGAATTTATAAAACTTTGCAACCAATAGCCTGTACCAATTGTAAATACTGCTTACCTTGTCCAAGTGGTGTCAATATTCCTAAGATTTTTGAAATCTATAACGGGATTGATGTTTACTACGAGAAAGATCGAGCGAAGGAGCTTTATGAAAAAATGGATAAGAAGGAGAAGGCGAATAATTGTGTGGAGTGTGGCAAGTGTGAATCCTTGTGTCCGCAGGGAATTGAAATAATAAAGTGGTTGTCCAGAATCGAAACAGAGATTGGTTAAATCGGATTTGTCCTAAAATGCTCACAAAGTATTTTTGATTTTTGCAATATCTTTTTTGAGGACCTTGATCTGATGATGTAAGTCTTTGTGAAGTCTCTTGATTTCGGTTAGTTGACGATCTGCTTTTTCATCTAGTTTAATATCTTGCTCAAGTCTTTTTCTATCGTTGGCTCGTTGACTGGCTTCTCTGGCGTCTCTTCTGACTTCGGCTTTATTGCCAGACATAAGAAGAAAGATGCCTATAAAGATTGCTTCTAATGAAACACTAAAGGTGAGAATGCTAATATCAAAATCTAGAAGTAACCAAGTCACAAACCAGGTAGTATGAAAAATAACACCAAGCCAGCTGCCTAAAAACCAAGAAATTAAATCTGTAAACTTATCACCAAATTTTTTTGCTTTTTTGTCCATGTTTGATTTAAACATAAATTTGGCTTTTAGGTAACAAGAAAATTTAAATCAGAGCAAAAATACGTGTTTTGGTGTAAAATTTCGAGATGTGGAATCCATCTGATATTAAAAATGTAGCCGTGATTGCCCATGTAGACCATGGCAAAACTACTTTGGTGGATGCACTACTTAGGCAAAGTAAAGTGTTTCGAGACAATCAAATGGAAATGACACGTGACAGAATTATGGACACAAACGACTTGGAAAGAGAGAAGGGTATCACTATCATGTCGAAAAACGCTTCAATTGTTTATAAAGACACGAAAATTAATATTATAGATACTCCGGGACATGCTGATTTTGGTGGCGAGGTAGAAAGAGTCTTAAATATGGCTGACAGTGCTCTTCTAATTGTCGATGCGGCCGAAGGCGTTATGCCACAGACCAGATTTGTGTTAAAAGAAGCAATTGAGTTCGGATTAAAGATGATAGTAGTTATTAATAAAATTGATAAAAAAGAGGCAAATGTTAAAAAGACATTAACCGAGATTGAAGATTTGTTTTTAAGCTTAGCGACAGATGAATCATTTTTGGATTTTCCGGTAATATATGCCTTTGGTAGAGATGGCAAAACCTTTTACGACATGCCGACCGATATCAATCAGTCAGGAGACGCCACTCCCCTTTTGGAAACAATTTATAAACACAGTCCCAGTTCTGTTGTAGACATAGAAAAACCTTTAACTATGTTAATATCCTCTTTTGAAAGAAATGAGTATTTAGGCAGATTGGCTTTAGGCAGAATTCGATCGGGAAAGATAAAAAAAGGACAAAAAGTTAGGCTTCTGGATATTAATAAGGGTAACTTGGGTAGTTTTGTAATCGAAAAATTGTATATTAATCAAGGCGTAGAAAAGGTTGAAGCTAATGAGGCCGGCAGTGGTGAGATTGTCTATTTGTCGGGCAATGACAAAATTAAAATTGGTCAAACAATTGCTGACACCAGCGTTGAGACCGCACTTGACTCAATCTTTATAACAGAACCAACTATTAAAGCTAGTTTTGGACCGAATACTTGTAGTCTGGCTTCAAAAGAGGCTACATATCTGACCAGTAGACAGCTTAAAGATAGACTGATAAAAGAAGTAGAAACTGATCTTGGTTTAAGAATTGAAGATGATACTATAGACAGTACCAAGATGGTGGTGTCTGGTAGAGGAGAGTTACATTTGGCAATATTAATCGAAAGATTGAGACGTGAAGGTTATGCCATGGAAGTTGGTAAACCCGAAGTGGTACTAAAAACAATTGATGGCGTTATTAGCGAACCCGTTGAGGAATTAACTATACTTACCAATTCCGATCACGTAGGTACAATTAGCTCAGAACTGGGCAAGAGAAGAGGTGAACTTTTAGATATGGTAACTGATAATAATGATGGCGTTAAAATGATTTACAAGATTAGTGAACAAAATAGTTTGGGAATGAGGAGCACTTTAATGAGTCAAACCAGAGGATCGATATCTTTGAGTTTTTGGTTTCTTGGATTTGAAGCAAAGACAGATTCGCATAGCAATAAAAGAAATGGAGCCTTGATTGCATCCGGGTCTGGAAAAGCATTGTCTTATGGACTTGATCTAGCTCAAAAAAGAGGAATAATTTTTGTCGGGCCAGGTGAAGACGTCTATGAGGGTCAGGTGGTTGGTTTAAGGCCAGTTGAGAGGGATCTAGAGGTAAATGTGTGTAAAGGTAAACAGCTGACAAATATGAGGTCTTCTGGAAATGACGATGCCATTGTATTAACACCAGCTACAAAATACAGTATTGAAGAGTGTTTGGATTTTATTGAAGAAGATGAGTTGGTTGATGTAACACCAAAGGCGGTTAGGCTAAGAAAAAAATATTTGTCTAAGTTAGAAAGAACTAGGTATAAAAGAAGTAAATAAATATCACAGGTTGGTTAATTTATCTTCCCAAGTAAAAAGTTCTCCTAAAGATTGACTAGTGTGAATTCTTTGAATAACTTTGGCAACAAGAGGAGCTAGAGAAATAATTTCAAATTTTGGGTGTCTTTTAAGGCCTGTGATTGGAAGAGTGTCCGTCAAGATTATTTTATCGACATGGCATTTTTTTAATTTATCTTTGGCGTTTTTTGACAGAACAGCATGAGTGGCACAAATGATGATTTTTTTGGCACCATGTTTTTTGATTTCATGAGCGGCAGAGACTATTGAGCCGCCGGTGTCTATAATATCGTCTATAATGACGGCTGTTTTGCCTTTAACATCACCTACTACATGAGCTACCTCAGACTGATTGTGGGCTTTTCTGATTTTGTCTATGATGGCAATTTTGAGACCAAGAAGATCGGCAAGTTTGTTGGCCCGTTTGGCTCCTCCAATATCCGGTGATACAATGACGACATTTTTAAGTTTTTTTTCAACTATGTATTTAGCAAATTGGGGATAAGCCACAAAATGGTCAACGGGAATGTTGTAATAGCCTTGAATTTGATCAGCGTGAAAATCAATGCTAACCAAACGGTTGGCACCAGCCTGAGTAATAAGATCAGCAACTAACTTGGCAGTAATCGGTTCTCTGGATTTGGCTTTCCTGTCTTGACGGCTATAAGCCATAAATGGGCAAATCAGATTAATACGATCTGCCGAAGCCCTTTTGAGGGCGTCTATTATGATTAGGGTTTCAACTAAACTCTGATTGACCGGATTGCAAATGGATTGAATCAGAAAAACGTCGTCTCCTCTGACTTTTTTTAGAATGCGAGCATAAGTTTCACCATTAGCAAAATCATGGATATCGATATCAGTTAAAGGTATCTTAAGGTAACGGCTGATTTTTTTGGCAAAGACGGGGTGCGATCTTCCTGAAATTAAATGAATGTTTGGCACTTTGGTTTAGTTTAAAGCCGATGAAACTAAAAGACAATATTGAAATTTAAATTGATTGACTTACACTGACTTTGTCTTAAAAAATAATATATTTTTTGATCTTATCTGCCTGAACTCTTTGACCAGACAACTGACTTAAAAAATGGATTTTTCCAGATTGTCTTGTTTTGATTATTTTTTTGGCAGTGGTCGGACCGAGACCGGGAACTCTTAGTAACTGCCAAAAATTGGCTTTGTTTAAGTTTAATGGAAAGAAATTGGGATGATTTTGAGCCCAAGCAGTTTTGGGATCGATTTGATCTGAGAGCTGATCAATGTCTTGGGGAAAAAGCTCAGCCGGAGAAAATCTGTAAAACCTAAGTAAGAAATCGGCCTGATAAAGACGGTGTTGTCGGGTTAATGATTCGGCAGGTTTGTCTGCGAAAGGAGTGTCTGAAACCGGTCGGAAGGCTGAGTAAAAAACTCTTTTGAAACTAAAACTTTGGTAAAGAAGATTGGTCATTTTGACAATGTCTCTGTCAGTTTCGGTGCCAGCACCAACTACAAATTGAGTGGTTAGACTGGGAGTTTTTTGATGGGCAAGTTTGGCTTTGTTAATTTGGGACTTGAGTCTAAAAAGGGTATTAAAAAAACCAGTCTTTAAGTCTTTGTCTGGAGACAGCTTAGATAAGTCGGCTTCAGTGGGAGACTCAATATTTAAAGAAATGCGATTGGCAATTTTTAAAGCCTGGTCGAGACATGAGTTGGGGGTACCGGGCATTAGCTTGAGATGGACATAGCCTTTATAATTCAGTTTGTTTCTTAGAATATCAACAGTGTCGAGCATTTGGGTCATGGTATGATTGGCACTTTTTATGATGCCGGATGACAAAAATAGGCCGTCGACCAGACGACGACGATAAGCTGATTCGAAGGCTGTGGCCATTTCATCTGGAGTGGCGGTGGTACGAGAACAATCACGATCTTTTCTGAAAGCACAATATTTACAGTTATTTTGACAAGAATTGGTTTGAAGAACTTTGAATAACCGGCAGACTTGATTGCCAGCCACTTTGGCATGATAAACTCCGGGAATATTGGTGGTTTCTCCAAAATCTCTTGGTCCACAGGTATCGTATTGGGCCGAAGGACCTAAAATGGAAATTTTTTGATAAAGATCCATAATCAAAGATACCCGAATAAAACACGAATGTAAAGAAGAAACTTTGATATAATGGACAATGACAAAATATAGATTGGAGTCTATTGACCCTTTAACGATGGTCGATTTAATGAAATGTGGTGGCTCAATTACTGACAGCATTACCGGCTTGAGACAGATTGGGGCTATTAAAATCGTTGCAAGAGGAACTGTTAACGACTTACTCCGTTGCGATCTTGAAGTTCGAACAGGCAAAAAAATACCACCACTTAAGTGTGAAAGAGCAGGGTGCTGTCATTTAAGAGAAATAGACGAGTGACGAAGCTTTTTATTGACCATGTTCGGTGGCCTCAGCTGCGTCGGCATCAGCTTTGGTAGCATGGATAGTGCCATCGGCGTGATTTGGAGGTGAGTAGATAGTATAAAGTTTGACTGCTTCTTGACCAACATTGGTGACATTGTGTTGAGCGCCAGCTGGGACGATAACAGCATCACTAGGGCCGGCTTCGTAAATCTGACCATCTATTTCAAATCTAGCTGTCCCCTGCTCTATTCTAAAAAATTGATCAACAGTAGCGTGCACTTCCATACCTATTTCTTCGCCCGGATTCAAGCTCATAACTACTAACTGAGCGTGAGTGCCAGTGTATAATACCTTTCTAAAATTGGTGTTTTGTAAAGTTTGCTCTTCAATGTTGCCGTAATATGGATTCATAGTATTTTTGAAATTATAATCTAGTTAAATAGTACCACTAGTTAAAATATTGGTAAAATAGCTAAGTATGAAAACAATTAAACAATTACAGGTAGATTTGAAGTTAAACCAGGAGCAAACCGAAGGTGTGTCGAAGTTTATTAATGAGCTGGTGGTGGAAATACTTGATAGTCTGCGTGAAGATACGATTGGAAACTTTGAAGAAACGATTGAGGCTTTAAAAAAGATAAGATAAGTTGATTTTTTCTTGACCAATGGTGGTAATTGGTCCATGTCCGGGATAAATTGTAGTATTTATGGGAAGTTTTAATATTTTTTTAAGACTTAAATGTAGGACATGTGTATTTGAATATGATAAATCAGTTCTACCGACGCCATCCTTGAAAAGTGTATCGCCTGAAAATAAGACTTGATCTTGCTTGCAATATATTGAAACTGAACCCGGTGTATGGCCGGGAGTTTTAATAATAGTCAGGAGGGTACTATCAAAGTTGAAAGATTTAATCTTATCAAAATCAAAGTCTACTTTGGTTATCGGTAAACTAGGATAATCTTGATCTGTCCAGTATTCAGATGAAGAGTTTATTTGTTTTAATAAAAATAGATCTTTGGAGCTGGCCAAAAGAGGCACTTTGAAAATCATTTTTAAAGGTGGGGCAGCCAAACTGTGATCAAAGTGACCATGAGTTAAGATTATTCCCTTAAGATTAAGACTATTTTGATTGATGTAATCAGATAAAAACACAAAATCATCGGCAGGATCAACAATATAACAATTCTTTTGATCTGAGGTAAGTAAATAAGTATTGGTTTGAAGCTGTCCTAAGACAAAAGTCTTTATATCAAGCATGGATAATTATATAGAAATAAGCTAATTAATATCTTGTTATAGAAAACTTGGGGTTTTGTGTATCGCTTTAAGGAAAAGGTTATTAATATCTTGATATAGAAAACTTGGGGTTTTGTGTATCGCTATATGGAAGAAGTTATGGATATCTTGATATAATTGGCTATGAAATTAAAAAAAATGGGCTATTTGGCCTTGGTGACTATTTCGTCTTTTTTGCTGTTTGGGTGTGGCAGTAAAAATGAGGAAGTATTATTTGAGAGTGACGGAGACGATACGTTTTTTGAAAGTGTTGATGAGCAAGCCAACGAAAAGATTGAAATTACCAAAGAGGTTGGGCTTGATCAGGAATTTAATATCGAATATAAAACAAACGAACCTGATGGGTTGGGAGTGGCTAGTTTTAAGGCAAAGTCGGTAGAACAAATTGACGCAATCGGAGATGTGACGGCAAATGAAGGTAAAAAGTTAATATTGGTTGAGATGGCTGTCAAGGGTGATTCGGGTAATATTGGTAAACCATCTACCTTTAACCAGATAGGTGACTACCCGTCCCCTCAATTTGTTTTAATTGACAGTGACAGTGACACGTCCTATGTTGAAGAAACATATTTTAGTGATGCTTATACTCAGGACAAAAAACTATTTGAACTGTCAAAAATAACCATGGACCATGAACAGTGGGTAAATACAGCTATTGTTTTTGAAATAGATAGTGATAGAATTGCAGATCTGGCTTTTAGATTTACCAACAGTCAGGGAGAAACAGAATTTTATGACATCGCAGACACATACTAATAGATTATTTGTAAGTGGACTCCCCTATCGCTTTTCTGAAGGGGAGCTTTTGAGACTTTTTGTCAAATTTGGCAGAGTAATTGATGCCAGAATTATTTTTAGCCGCTGGGGAAAAAGTAGAGGTATGGGTTATGTCGAGTTTGACAAGTTGGAAGACGCCATAAAAGCAAAGACTGAAATGCACAATTTTAAGCTGACAGAAGATAGACACATTATTGTTGATTTTGCCAAAGTCGATCCGCTTACAACTGACGAAGGTAAACAAAGGTTTGCGGAGGCTCAAAAAAGGCGACCGAAGAGAAAAGATGTAAGAAAGCTGGAGGGACATGTCAGGGATACGGTTTACAAGCAGAGGAATTTTGGATCAAAGATAGGTAAAAAATTTGCAAAGAAAAGTAAGAAGGGGTAAGTTTTGAGTGCGAGGAGTAAAATCATCCCTCTACTCTCCGACTGAAAACGTGGCGGGGGCGTAGTGAAACGGAGCAGTCAATTTATCTTGACTTTTTTTGGTAAAAACCTTTTATCCAAAACTTCTTAAAAACCGGAACTACTAGGGTTGGCAGAAAGACGCCAAGCGCGGGGACAACAGCATTTGTATATGGGTTGGGTAAATCCAAGACGATAAGGAACAATACTATTACAAAATAGGTTAAAACAGCTATTAAAATTTTTCTAAAATAGCTGGTTCCCCACGCTTTATCTGTTTCAACTTTCGAGTTTCGCAGTTTTATTTTATTTATTTCTTGTTTCAGTTTTTGAGTATTTATTTTTATCATTTGAGATAAATTGATTTTAGGCAACGTTTCAGTATGTCCGTAGTTAAGCGGACATGTTAACTTAATTGATTTTACAACATGAACGCTTAATTGGGGCGAAAAGGTGCAACCGCATGAGCCAGACATACTGTGTTATATGACCTGAAATCATCTGCTAGAATCCGAAGGAAAAAAGCAGATGATTGAAAGTGCAACGGGGTCGGAGCGAAGCGACGAAGTACATTTTTTTTCGATTCTTTTTTCACTCTCCTTTTTATTTCCCCCGGGCGAAAAAAAGAGGGGTGAGGGGTGAATTTTTTGAGATGAATTATTGAGAGGTGTTTTTCACAAGATGACTTCAACTATCTGTTTCAAGAAAAGCTAGAATCTTTGTATATGAAAAATTACGATTTTGTTGATTCATGTCCTTTTGTTGGCGACTCTTTGACACGATACATCTGTTATCTTTTTCCCAACAACTATAACTTGAGCAGATTAAAACCTCTCTGAATGTAACCTTTTACATTAGGAGCAAACTCGAGGGAATCAGTTTCGTTTTCAGAAATCCATTTGACACCAATCGTATCTTCAAGGGGCTGGGCTTCACCAGACTCCCAATGACATAAACAAATCAGAGCAATAACATGTTGACCATTCGATCTGATAAAAGTATTATTGGTGACTAAATGTGCA
>CAZBXB010000002.1:0-38268 GCA_964496075.1 uncultured Gammaproteobacteria bacterium | reverse complement strand
ATGAACGCTCAGTCTCGTGTTATTGAAGAAGCATTTTTGCGCTACGGTATTCCTTATGTTCTAATTGGTGGCACCAAGTTTTACGACAGAAAAGAAGTCAAAGATGTTCTTGCCATGGTCAAATACGCCATTGACAGACAGGACAAAGTCTCCCAAGATAGGGTAGAAAAAGCCATTGGTAAAAGACGTAAAGCCAACTTTGACAACTTTCTAAATTCTTTTCAAATGGAATCACTCACCTCTACTAAAATATTGGAAGGCCTAGTCACCAGCTCCGGCTATTTGGATAAGTTTGATCTAAAAGTCGAAGAGGATAGACGCCGGCTTGAAAATATCAAAGAATTGACATCTGTTGCCCAGCAACATCAAAATATTTTAGATTTTCTCGAAAATGTGGCTTTGGTCCAGCAAGAATATTCTCTTCAGGAAAAAAATAAAAAAGAAGACACCAAAAACGGTGTCAGATTAATGACACTTCATAGTAGTAAAGGTTTGGAGTTCGATTTGGTATTTCTGGTCGGTTTTGAAGAAGGTATTCTGCCTCATTCCAGAAGTATTATGGAAGATGACAGTGTTGAGGAAGAGCGACGACTTTGTTATGTTGGTATCACTCGAGCCAAAGATTTTCTCTATATTACTCTGGCTCAAAAAAGACTATTTTTTGGCAGAACCAGTTTAACTGAACCTAGTCGCTTTTTGGCAGACATCCCCAAAAACTTACTTGTTCAAGACGAACCTTCTGAAATCACTCGGGACTACCGCTCTCCAAAAAACTCCGACGACGATCTAATCTACGACTCCGACTTTTAACTTACAAGTTTTTAATCTAAACTAAATCTATGATTACTCGCATACTTTACGACGAAGAAGCTACTGCTTATGACGCTGTTATGACTCATCCTATCCAAACCTGGGCTTGGGGAGACTTTTTAAAAACTCAAGGTCATATAGTTTATCGCCTTGGTGTCTTTGACGAGTCTAAATTAGTTTCTGGCTACAGTATTAATTTTCACCTCATTCCTCACACAAAATATACCATCGGCGTTCTTCAAAGGGGACCGGCCATTGATGCTGACATGCTTGCCAATATTAAAAATATTGGTCAAAAAGAAAACGCCATTTTTATCAAAATCGAACCGGACCTAATCGCCAAACACATCGACCCTGAGGGCAGAACTACCGATATCAACCCTTTACCGGAGTTTAACGACCTCGTTATTTCCCCCAAAGTTGCCTTTTTTCCACACAGCTACATTATCGACTTGACCAAGTCACAAGATCAGCTTTTAGCCGATATGCATTCTAAGACCAGATACAACATCAGAGTTGCCAACCGTCACAATGTCGAAGTTGTCGAGGATAACACTGACGCCGGCTTTAAAAAATATCTGGATCTTTTATGGCAGACTACCAGAAGACAGGGTTTCTATCTTCACAGTAAGGCTTACCATCAAAAATTATGGCAGACTATGAAGAAAACCGGCCTAATTCATATCCTTTTAACCACTTATCAGGGCAAGTTACTAACCGCCATGATGTTTTTTGCCATCAAAGACAGGTTTTTCTATCCATATGGGGCCAGCTCAGACAAACACCGAAATGTCATGGCCAGCACTCTTACTATGTGGCAAGCCACCTTACTTGGTAAAAAGCTTGCTTGTACCACTTTTGATATGTGGGGCTGTCTTGGTCCGAACGCTAAAGCTTCGGAAAATGGATTTGGCTTTCATAAGTTTAAACAAGGCTTTGGCGGTCAACTAGTTCAATTTGTTGGTACCTATGATTATGTTTTAAATCCAAATTTTTACAAAATATACAATTTGGTCGACAAATTTAGATGGAAAATCTTAAGAGCCAAAGCTCTATTTTCAAAAGCTAGTGTATACTAAACTCAAATGGCAAAATCAAAATTTGACACATCACTTTTGGGCCATATAGCCGACCTTGCCAGGATCAAACTAAGTCCAACTGAAATTGACACTTATAGCCATCAAATCGAACAAGTTGTTAAACATATAGATAGAATCGCCAACGTTGATACTAAAAATGTAGATCCCACCTTTCAAGTCGTCGATACTAAAAATGTCTTTAATCAAAATAAGCCAAATCATTTACCTGTCAAACTGGCCACATCTACCGCTAGATCCACTCACAAGAATTTTATTGTTGTTCCCGCCAGTATTGAAAAATGATAGATCTTACAAGTCTTACTATCAATCAAATTAGATTTAGTTTACTGAAAAAAGAATTTACTGCCACCGACCTTGCCAAGGCCTACCTAGCCAGAATCAAGCAAATTGATCCCAAAATAAAAGCCTTTATTACTATCACCGAAACAGAAGCTCTACTTCAAGCTCAGGCCATTGATGACAAAATTACCAAAGGTCAAAAACTTGGTAACTTGGCTGGTTCCTGTATGGCAGTCAAAGACATATATCTTACTAAAGATATTCAAACAACAGCCGGCTCTCAACTTCTTAAAGATTATATCCCTCAATATTCTTCAACTATCTATCAAAGACTTCTGAATCAAGATGCCATAATTTTAGGTAAAACCAATACCGACACTTTCGCTTTTGGTGCCAGCACTGAAAATTCAGGTTTTTTTACGACAAAGAACCCTTGGAACACTGCCATGGTTCCCGGTGGCTCTTCCGGTGGTTCAGCTGCTGCCCAAATTGGCGACTTATGTACCTTTGCACTTGGGACTGATACTGGTGGATCTATTAGGCAGCCGGCATCTTTATGTGGTGTTACCGGTCTTAAACCTACCTACGGTAGAAATTCAAGATATGGTATTACGGCCATGGCCTCTTCTTTTGATGCTCCCGGTGCCTTTGCCTCTAACTGTCAGGATTTAGCCACTGTTTTATCCCAAACTGCCGGCTTCGATCCATTCGATGCTACCTCAAGCCAAATCGAAGTTCCCAATTATGCCAATTTACTAAACAAAGTGAGTTTAAAAGGTCTAAAAATCGGCCTTCCTAAGCAATATTTTGAAGGCGTGGAGCCTGATGTTAAAGCCAGGACAGAAGAATCAATCAAAATCTTTGAAAAGCAGGGGGCCCAAATCATCCCCATTTCTCTACCAAATACCAATCTTGGTATTGACGTTTATTATGTATTGGTACCCTGTGAAATTTCAGCTAACATGGCCAGATATGACGGCCTTAGGTTTGGCCAATCAGTCAAAGACTCAGACAATTTAGTTGATCTTTATTTTAAAACCAGAGGCAAGTTCATGGAGCCAGAACTTAAAAGAAGAATCCTAATAGGCACTTATTTCCTAAGCAGTGGCTACTACGATGCTTATTATCTTCAGGCCAGTAAAGTCAGAACTCTAATCAAACAAGAATTTCAACAAGAATTTAAAAAGGTCGATCTTATGCTGGCCCCCGTTTCTCCCACTACCGCTTGGCCAATAGGACAGAAGGTTAATGACCCTCTCCAAATGTATCTTGCCGATGTTTTGACAGTTCCAATTAATGTAGCTGGCCTGCCAGCTCTAAGTTTGCCCTGTGGCCTTGATAGCAAGGGTTTACCTGTCGGTCTTCAGCTAATTGGTAATTATTTTACCGAAGACAGGTTATTATCAGTCGGCCATCAATTTCAGCAAATTACCGATTTTCATCTTAAAAAACCAAAATTATGATTATTACACCATTTAGTAAACATCAAAAAAAACCTTCCTTTTTTGAAAATTTCTTTAGATTATGAAAATTACACCTATCATTGGTCTTGAAGTCCACGTCGAGCTAAATACAACTCAAAAAATGTTTTGTAGCTGTTCAGCTTCTCATTTCCATGTAGCCCCTAATACCCACACTTGTCCGGTTTGTCTGGCTCTACCTGGCGCTCTACCTGTACCAAATAAAACTGCCTGTCTTTCCTGTATTAAAATTGGTCTTGCTCTGAACTGCTCTATTACCAAGACTGCCATTTTTGAACGTAAAAACTATTTTTATCCCGATCTTCCCAAAGGCTACCAAATAACTCAGCTTCAAACCCCTTTTGCCGTCAATGGACACATCAAAATAGATGGCCACACTATTCGTATCAACCGAGCCCATATGGAAGAAGATACCGGTAAATCTCAACATCAACCCTTAGACGGCCAAAATGTTACCTTAATCGATTACAACCGAAGCGGTGTACCATTAGTCGAAATCGTCTCTGAGCCGGATATTGATTCTTCCACTCTTGCTAAAAACTATATTACTCAAATCCAGCAAATTGTCAGGTATCTCGGTGTCTCCGATGCTGACATTGAAAAAGGCTCCATGCGCTGTGAACCAACCATCAACTTAAAAATAGAAAAGGATGGCAAGATTTATCACACTCCCTTAGTTGAAATCAAAAATGTGGCCTCTCTAACCGGCGCCCAAAACGCTATTGATTATGAAATCAAAAGACAGTCTGAGGAATTTAACAAAACCGGTCAAGTCAAAAATAGCACCAATAAGACCACTCGAGGTTTTTCAGCCGACAAAGGTATAACTTTCTTGCAGAGACTCAAAGAAGGTAGTGCCGACTATCGTTATTTCCCCGAGCCGGACATTCCACCCATAGCTTTTTCTAAATCAGAAATTGACCAGCTCAAAAACACACTACCCGAGCTACCTGATCAAAAAACAACCAGATACCAAAAAGATTATGACCTATCCGATTATGACTCGACTCGTCTTTGCTCTGATTTTAGTTTTACCCAAAGTTTTGAGAAAGTTATGGGTCAGTCAACCGACAAAGATTTTGCCAAGTTTGTTGCCAATATATTTTTAGGTAGTTTGTCGGCTTACTTAAACGAATCAGGTCAGGAAATTGATTCAGGCAAAATTAATCCGGACTATTTTTCTTCCGTATTCACTGCCCAAACCGATAATAAAATCTCTTTTACTGTCGCCAAAGATATTCTTTTACAAAGTTATCAAACAGGCCAAGACCCTCTCAAAATTGCCCAAGATGGGGGACTAATGCAAGTATCTGACACAGGTAAATTAGAAGATATGGTCGATAAAGTTCTACAAGACAATCCCAACGCTAAAGCTGACTATCAAAGAAACTCAAACATTATAGGCTTTTTAGTTGGTCAGGTTATGAAGCTTTCCGCCGGCTCCGCCAATCCACAATTAGTTAGACTTATACTAGAAAAGAAACTAAAATAGGCTGTGGTCGATTTTAAAAAGAACTTTCAAAAAGAATACCTACGTCTCAACAAACAACAGAAACTTGCCGTTGACGCCATTGATGGTCCGGTTATGGTTATTGCCGGAGCGGGTACCGGTAAAACCCAAACCATAGCCTTGCGTATCGCCAATATCTTGCTTAAGTCAGATACCCCACCTCATTCCATTCTTTGTCTAACTTTTACCGACAACGCCAGTTTCAACATGAGACAACGACTCTTGTCTCTAATCGGACCGACTGCTTACTCCGTCCAAATCCATACTTTCCATTCTTTTTGTAATATGGTCATTCAGTCAAACCCAGATAAATTTAAACAAACTGACTTAACTAGCATTGAAGAAATCGACAAAATTACCATTATTACCAAAATTATAGACAAACTTCCACTTAATTCTCCTTTAAAGCCTCGCGGTGCTCCTTATTTTTACCTTTCCAGTATTATTTCTGCCATCCAAACCCTAAAAAGGGAAGCTTTTTCTCCAAAATCCTTTTTTAAACTCAACCTTAGCCACCAGCGCTTTATTCAAACCAATCAAGCTAACTATCAACAACTCAAATCCCTACGATCTTCAAAAAGCCTTGAGACCAATCTACTACAAATACTCAAAAACATTTTAGAAAATAAACATACCAACTCTAGTTTCAAAGCCTTGTTTTCCTCCAAGTACAAGCTTTATCAAGATGCTTTTTACACCAGCGGTAAGGCCAAAAATCCCGCCATTAATTTTAAAAACGATCTTTTGTCAGTCTTTGATAAAGTTACCAAAAACCTTGATAAGCAAACCCAACTTCAACTTATATACAACTCATATCAAAAACAGCTCAAAAGATTAGCCTATTACGACTTTGACGACATGATCAACTTCGTAATTTCTCGCTTTAAAAAAGACCCCGATTTTTTGCGTCTTTACCAGGAACAGATTCACTACATCTTAGTTGATGAATTTCAAGACAGTAATAATTCTCAAATCAAACTACTTCATCTCCTATCTTCCTACTTTGACCACCCCAATCTTTTCGTTGTTGGCGATGATGATCAATCCATCTTTAGATTTCAAGGCGCTTCTGTTGAAAATATTTTAAGTTTTTATCAAAAATACAAGCCCTTAACCTTTGTTCTGGTCAATAACTACCGAAGTCATCAGCTGATTTTAGACAGTGCTCACTCCCTTATCAGCAAAAACCAAACCCAGCTTACAAATCTAATTAAAAATATCGATAAAAATCTTATCTCCCAAGTCGACTATGATCCCGACCCCATCAACCTTTTTGAACTAGCTAGTCAGCTCGAAGAAGCCAATCTGGTAGCTACCAAAATTGAAAACTTACTAAAGAGGGGAGTCAATCCGTCAGAAATTGCTGTCTTGTATCGTCAACATGCCGATGCCGATCTACTGGCTAGCTTACTTCTTCAAAAAAATATCAAATTTAGTCGATCTAAACACAATTGCCTAAAGTCCGATCACTTGTCTCACTTTATTCGTATCCTTTCGGCTATTGCTGACACCACTAGTAACATTTTTCTTTATTCTCTTTTATCCCTACCCCTTTTTGATATATCACCCTTAACTTTAACCAAAATCCTTCATAGTCTCAGAAGTAAGCACCTCGATCTTGTCGATTATGTTTATAGTCAACAGCTTACATCCAAAAAAATCAAAAACATCGTTAAAAAGATTGCCGATTGCCAAGTTCAATCCCAAAATTTACCACTAAACCAGCTCTTTGTTTATATTCTTGACCAATTTTCATATCTTAAATATTTATCCAAAAAATCCGACAGTTTTACGGCTAACTCAGACTTATATTCTCTCTTTTCTTACCTAAAATCCTTTGAACAAAGCCATCCTCAATCCAATCTAAAAAATTTCGTTAAAAGACTCAATCTTCTAGCTCAAAATAATTTATCTATTCCCCAAGCTAATCCGACCACCCAAGCAGATCAAATTAATCTTTTGACAGTTCATGGAGCCAAGGGTCTTGAGTTTGATCACGTTTTTGTCATCAATTGTATCAATGGCAGATGGGGCAACGGCCGACAAACTGACAAGCTAGCTCTACCTTTTGGTATTGTCAAATCCAAGCCTATCGATGACGCCAATCAAGACGATCGACGTCTTTTTTATGTAGCCCTGACTCGAGCCAAAAAGCAAATATATTTAAGCTTTAGTAATACTAACTTAATCGGTCGTCCTCAAACTCCATCTCAATTTATCTTTGAAATCGATCCCAAGCTAATCGAGGCCAAAGCAACTAAATCCAATATTGATAAAGATTTATTTAATTCAATTCTGTCTGTCGACAAAAGTCATAAATTTATCACCACCCAAAATCGAGATTACCTACTTTCTTATTTAAAAAACTCTTATAAATTCAACATTACCCATCTAAATTCTTACCTAAACTGCCCTCACTGCTTTTACTATAAAACCATCTTAAAAGTCCCCTCAGTCAAAACTCCCAGCTTATCTTTTGGTACAGCTGTCCACACCAGCTTAGCTTATCTCTACCTTCATCCCAAAAGTAGTCTTGATTCCCTATATAAAGTCTTTAAGAGCGTCTTAGAAAACGAATTTCTAACTAAAAGTGATTACCAATCTCTATTACCTCAAGGCCAGAGCTTATTAAAAGATTACTTAAAAAATCACCCCGATTTGACAGGCGATTACAAAGTTGAAGAAAACTTCTCTTCTCACAATATTCACCTTGACGATATTCCTTTAACCGGCAAAATAGACAAAGTTGAAATACTGCCCACCAAAACCGGTACCAAGACGGACATCATTGTCACTGATTTTAAGACCGGTAAACCTGATTATGCCACCTCAAAAGTTGCTCCCAGATTCGACTCCAAAGCCGGTAGCTACTTTAGACAAATCCTGTTTTATAAACTCTTACTCGATCTAAGCCCCAGATTTAACTACCATCTTCAAAAAGCCGCAGTTGAATACGTCGAGCCCGACAAAAACGGCCAATTTATCGAAAAAGTTATCGAGATTAAAGACGAAGATGTTGCCACACTTAAAGTCCTTATCAAAGATACTTATCAAGCCATTTTAGGTCTAAAATTCCCCATTAATCCCAACTGCAAAGATCGTGACAACCTGCACAATCTAATCTAGGCAATATTCATATCTCTTTGGTATGTTTCATCAACGGCCTGATCAACGGTCAAATATGATCCGTCTTTCCATCTCATTTGGCCTTCCCCTGGACGCCTTTTTGTTTCAATGTTAACAGTGAAGCCAACCTCTTTTGTTCCCCTGCCTATCGATGCCACTCTACGTCTAAGTTCACTAAGGTTAACAACCAAATCCCCAAGCCTTACCATCATTCCATCGGGTCCTTTTTCTAGTCTTATTTCTGGCACACCCAATTATACATCTATTACTTGATACAATTAGCCATGGAACCCTTATACATCCTACTAGCCATCGCTCTTGGTTTTACCTTTGCCTATTTTTTCTTTAAGAGGAAACAGTCCAGCCAATCATTTTCCGATGAATTCTTTAACCAATTCAATCAAAAGTTTCCCGAAATCCTGAATCAAGCCAATCAAAATCTGGTCAGTCTTGCCAATCAAAATCTAGACAGCAAAAAGCAAGAAATAAAGACTGATCTGGAAAACAAAAACCAATCTTTTGAAAAACTAGTCGACAGAGTACTGTCTGAGCTTGACAAAAACCAAAAGAAGTTAGAAACTGCCGAAACCAGTCGGATTGGCAATTTTAATGCCCTAAAACAAGAACTGGAAAGTCATAAAAAAATCACTCAAGAATTATCGGTCACCACTGAAGGCCTTAAAAAAGTCTTAAGTAACAATCAACTCAGAGGTGCCTTTGGTGAAAAAGTAGCCGAAGATCTTCTTAAAATGGCCGGCTTTATCAAAGGTGTTGATTATGAGTTTAATAAACAAATGGAGGGAGCCGAAACCAGGCCGGATTTTTGCGTATTTTTACCGGATGGCGCCAAAATCAATGTCGATTCCAAATTTCCCTACAGCAATCTAACCAAGATGTCCGAAAGCCAGTCAAAAAGCGAAAAACTCAAATATCTTAAAAATTTTAAGACCGATGTTAAACAAAAGATTAAGCAGGTAGTTAGTAGGGAATATATCGATCCATCAGGCAAAACCGTTGACTTTGTCATCTTGTTTATCCCCAATGAAATGATCTTTAGTTTTATTTATGACAAAATGCCGGAAATTTGGCAAGAAGCTCTGGAAAAAAAAGTTATCTTTGCCGGCCCTTTTTCCTTTACTGCTATCTTGCGTATGGTTCGTCAAGCCTATGACAATTTTAAGATTCAAAAAAACACTCGCCAAATTATCGAGCATATCAAAAAGTTTTCATCCGAGTTTGAAAAATACAACGCTGAGTTTGGAAAAATTGGTACCAAAATCGACTCACTTTCAAGTCAATACGACAAAGTCAACAGTACCCGTACCCGTCAACTTCAAAAAGTAGTTGATAAAATTAGTCTTGACGGTCCTGATATTATTCAGCCACCCAAAATATTAGCCAATGTTAAAAACTAAAGCATTTTTTTTAATTCCACTGCTTGTTGTCATCTTTTTTACCCTTATCTTACCGCCTAGTTCAAATCTAATTATTGCCATATTTTTCGGTCTTGTTTTTCTCTTTCTTTTCCTCTTCTCACTCTTTATTTTCAAAAAAAGTTTAGCTTGCCTTTTTATTTCCCTCTTCTTTACTCTAAATCTTCTTCTAAAATATTTTAGCCTTTTTAGCCCCATAAATGCAATTTTTCTACTTTTCTTTTTCATCTTTTTGTTTTTCTTTCTTGACAGACGCTAGCAAACCATCTATCATATTGCTAATATGACCAACCTAACTCAAAGGCAGATCAAGATATTAAAGTTTATTGTTGAAGAATTTATCGAAACGGCCTCGCCGGTTGGCTCCCAAAATTTAGAGAAAAAGTACAACTTAGGTGTTTCTCCGGCCACCATCAGAAACGAAATGTCAGCCCTGGTTCAACTAGGCTATCTAAAAAAGGAGCACAGCAGTTCAGGTAGTATTCCTACTTCGGTTGGTCTTAAATACTACGTCAGAAACTTAATGGCCACTCAGGATTTATCAATTACTGAAGAAGTTAAAACCAAGCAAATTATGTGGGATTATCGAAACGAATTTGAAAAACTTCTCAGAGAAGCTACTAAACTTTTAGCCACTAAGTCTCACGCTCTGGCTATTGCCACCATTGACCAAGGTTCGATATTTTCCTTTGGTGCCTGCAATCTGCTTGAAGAACCGGAATTTTACGACATCGATGTTACCAAAACGGTCCTGTCTCTAATTGACGATAATGAATTTTGGTTTGATATCGTTAAAAAGGCCGATGCTGTTCAACAGGAAGGCGATATTCGCCTACTTATTGGTGAAGACCTGGGTCTAGAACATCTTGAGCCTTGCGGTTTTGTTTATCAAAAATACGAATCCGGTCCCCACCGTGGTATCTTAGGTATTATCGGTCCGGCTAGATTTAAATACACTCAAGTCGTTCCCTTAATTGACTATATTGCCCATCTTTTATCATCCATTGCAGGTTAAATAATTATGAAAAAAACCACCAAACAATCAAAACGGCCTAACATTGCCCAAAACCTGGAGCACTTACTGGAAGAAAACAGACAACTTTCAGAAAAGTTAAACAGATCACTGGCAGATTATCAAAACTTCGAAAAAAGAGTTGAAGTTCAAAGGCAAGTTTTTATAACTTTAGCCCTTAGCTCAATATTTGATAAAATTTTAGCTAGTCTTGATGATCTTCATTTGGTTGATAAACATCTAAACGACAAAGGTCTCAAAATGGCCGTTACCAAGTTTGAAGATGTCCTAAAAAGCGAAGGCTTGGAAGAGATCGTTGCTTTGGGTCAGACATTTGATCCCCAAACCATGGACTGTGTCGACACTACCAATAAGGTCAAAAAAGATCTTATTTCTGAAGTTAAAAAGAAAGGTTATAAATTTAATGGTCAAGTTATAAGACCAGCTCACGTTGTTGTGGGCACTAAATAATTTAAAAAGGAGAAACATGGCACAAACAAGCAAAAAAATAATCGGTATCGATTTAGGTACCACCAATTCCTGCGTAGCAGTTATGGAAGCTGGCAGTCCTAAAGTTATTGTTACCTCAGAGGGTAGAAATTTAATTCCCTCAGTTGTCGAACCAGTCAAAAATCTGGTAGGTGATCTTGCCAAAAGGCAAATGGTTTTAAATTCCCAAAACACAATCTACAGTATTAAGCGCTTAATGGGTAGAAGAATGTCTGATCCGGCTGTTGCCAAAACTCAAAAAATGGTTCCTTACAAAATAATTGCCGGCAAAGATAATATGGTTGCAGTCGAAGTTGATGGCAAAGCTTATACACCCCAAGAAATTTCAGCCAAGATTTTACAAAAAGCCAAAGCCGATGCCGAAAAATATCTAGGAGAAGAAGTCAAAGACGCCGTTGTTACTGTCCCCGCCTACTTTGATGATTCCCAGCGCCAAGCTACCAAACAAGCCGGCGAAATATCCGGACTTAATGTAGTTAGAATTGTCAACGAGCCAACCGCCGCCGCTCTGGCTTTTGGTCTTGATAAAAAGAAGTCTGGCACCATTGCCGTTTATGACTTGGGTGGTGGTACTTTTGATATTTCGATTCTGGAAATTGGTGACGGAATTTTTGAAGTTAAGGCTACCAATGGTGACACCTTTTTAGGTGGTGATGACTTTGATCACAAGATTATTCAATGGCTTCTAGAAACATTTGAAAAAGAGCATGGAGTCGATTTAAGCAAAGATCCTCAAGCTCTTCAAAGAATTAAAGAAGCAGCCGAAAAAGCTAAAATTGAGCTAAGTTCCTCTCAGGATGCTGACATTAACCTCCCTTTTATCACTCAAAAGGATGGTCAACCACTTCACTTAGAAATCAAGATGACCAGATCAAAATTGGAGCAGTTAACCGAAGATTTGGTTCAGGCCACCCTTGGCCCGGTCGAAAAATGCATAAAGGACGCCAAAGTTACCAAGGCTGAGATTACCGATATTCTTATGGTCGGTGGTCAAACCAGAATGCCAAAGATTCAGCAAGTAGTCAAAGACTTTTTTGGCAAAGATCTCAACAACTCTGTTAATCCCGATGAAGTTGTGGCTATTGGTGCCGCTGTCCAAGGTGCAGTCCTAACTGGCGAAGTCAAAGACGTCGTTTTACTCGATGTCACACCCCTAACTCTTGGTATTGAAACCGCCGGTGGTGTCAAAACTCCCCTAATCGACAGAAACACTACTGTTCCTACCAAAAAGTCTCAAACATTCTCTACTTATTCCGATAACCAGACTCAAGTAGAAATCAATGTCCTACAAGGTGAGCGCCCCATGGCCACAGACAACAAATCTCTAGGTAGGTTTATCCTTGATGGTATTCCACCTGCTCCTCGCGGTATTCCTCAGGTTGAAGTTACCTTCGATATAGATAGTAATGGTATCTTATCCGTTTCTGCCAAAGATAAAGCTTCTGGCAAAGAGCAAAAGATCACCATTCAAAATGCTACTAATTTATCTGAAGAAGAGGTTGAAAAGATGAAAGCTGAGGCCGACAAATATGCCGATGAAGATAAAGCCAAAAAAGAATTGGTCGAAGCCAGAAATCTTCTCGACAACACTGTCTTTGCTTCTGAAAAAACTATCAAGGACCTTACTGATAAGATCAAAGATGAAGATAAAAAGAAGCTTCAGGCCGAAATTGATGCTGCTAAAAAGGTCTTAGAAAAGCAAGACGCCAGTAAAGATAATCTGGATAAAACCAGACAATCTTTAAGTCAAATACTTCAAACTGTCGGGGCTGCTATGTATCAAAATCCTGACCAGGCTAAAGCAGGCGATCAAGCTCAAGCCAGCCAAGAAGATAAAACTAAAGGCAAAAATGACAAAGATAAGCAGGATAAATCCGACGCCGAAGAAGGAGAGGTAGTTGAATAAAAATGAAAAAAGATTTTTATGAAACACTGGGTATATCTAAGGGGGCGAGTAAGGCTGATATCAAGTCGGCTTATCGAAAGCTAGCCCTTAAGTTTCATCCTGACAAAAACAAGTCGGCTGACGCCGAGGATAAGTTTAAGGAAATAAACGAAGCTTATGAAGTCTTAAGCAATGACGATAAAAAAACTGCTTATGACCAATATGGCCATGCCGCCTTTGAAGGTGGTCAAGCTGGTCCTTTTGGCGGAAACACTTATACCAGACAGCAAGGACCTTTCAATTTTACTTATACCAATTCAGCTGAAGGTAATCCTTTTGGATCGGCTGACTTTAACTTTGGCGGTTTTAGTAATCCTTTTGATATTTTTGAACAGTTTTTTGGTACTTCGTTTGGCCAAGGTCCCAGACTATCTACTCACAAAATTACCATTTCATTTTTAGAAGCCGCCAATGGGGTTGAAAAACATGTCAGCCTAAATGGCCAAAAAAAGACTATTAAAATCCCTGCCGGTGTCGCCGATGGCCAAAGGATTAAATTCAACGATTTTATTCTCTATATTGATGTTGCTCCAAGCGACACCTTCAAAAGAGATGGCTACGATGTTTTTGTTAACGCTTCCATAAACTTTAAACAGGCTACTCTTGGAGACAAGATTAGTGTTCCCACTTTGGAAGGCGACAATCTAACTGTCAAAATTCAACCAGGTACTCAATCAAATACCCTGATTAGGTTAAGGGGCAAAGGTGTTAAACAACTTAACACTAACAGAAGAGGAGACTTTTATATTCGAGTCTTAGTCAACATTCCTACCAAGCTAACTCATCACCAAAAACAACAAATAGATCAGTTGGACTTGTAGATAGCGACAAACAAGCTTAGGTTTTGTTTTTTATGATATACTTTCCCAGATAAATTAAATATTATATTACGTATTTTGATATGGGGACAGGCAAGTCCCTATTTTTTTTAAAAAAATGGATATAAAAAAATTACCAAAAACCGAATTTGCCGCTGCTGTAGCCCAAATTGCCGGTGAAAGAAATATTGATACTCAAGCCATTCTTGACTCAATCGAAGCCGGTCTTATTTCCGCCTACAAAAGAGACCAAAAAGAAAAAGGCGTCGACATCGACGATGAAGTTGAGTTTGAAGTCAATCTGTCTCCCGATAGTGGTTCCTTTATTGTTTACCAATTCGACACCGATGGTGCCAAAAAAGACGTCACTCCTCCGGGCTTTGGTCGTATCGCTGCCCAAACTGCCAAACAGGTTATTGACCAAAGAATTTATTTAGCCGAAAAAGAAACTTTAATTGCCGCCTTTATGGACAAAGTTGGCACTCTTGTCAACGGTAATGTTATCAAGATCGATCCTCAAAAAATTATCATAGGTATAGGTAAAGCCGAAGGTATTCTTCCCAAAGAAGAGCAAGTCAAATCAGAAAGATTTAATCTTGGTGACAGAAATTTGTTTTTAGTTAAGTCCATTGTGGAAGATGATGAAACCGGTAAAAGAGATATTATTTTAACCAGATCTGATCCTGAATTTATCGGTCAGCTTTTACAGCGAGAAGTACCAGAAATTGCCAATGGATCCGTACTTATTGAAAAAATTGCCAGATCAGCCGGCATTCGTTCCAAAGTGGCTGTTTCTAGTAGTCAGCCTGGAGTTGATCCGGTTGGTTCCTGTATTGGTCAAAAAGGTAGCCGAATCCAATCAGTCCTAAATGAAGTTCCCAACAACGAAAAAATTGATATTGTTCTCTATTCAGACGATCTTAAAAGATTTTTAATTGAGGCCCTATCACCGGCCCAAGACGTTGAAATTGTCGACATGGATCAAGATACTGCCAACATTACTGTTCCCGAAGATCAGCTAGCTCTTGCTATTGGCACCGGCGGAGAAAACGTTAGATTAGCCGGCCAATTAGTTGACAAAGATATTAACATCTCTGCTACAAAAGAAAAAGAAACGAAAAAAGAAAAGAAATCTAAGAAAAAAAGCGACAAGCCCAAAAAAGTCAAAAAAACTAAAAAGTCCAAAAAAGACAGCGCTTAGTAATTTAAAAACGAGCCAATGAACAAATTTAGACCACCGGTGGTTACTCTCATGGGTCACATCGATCATGGTAAAACCACACTTCTGGATAAAATCAGACAAACAAACACTTGGAATAAAGAGGCCGGTGGTATTACTCAACACGTTTCAAGCTATCAAGTAGAAGTTAAACCAGATCAAAAAATCACCTTTATTGACACCCCAGGTCACGCTGCTTTTAAAAAAATGAGACAAAGGGGAGGTCTAGCCACCGATATTGTCGTCCTGGTTGTATCAGCCACTGACGGCGTTATGGCTCAAACCAAAGAATGTATTAGTATTATTAAAGAATTTGATTTACCTGTAATTGTGGCTATCAACAAAATCGACCTATCTTCGGCTTTAGTTGATAAGGTTTTAGGACAATTGTCCGAAAATGAATTACAGCCTGAAAGTTTCGGTGGCCAAATAAGCTGTATTCCTGTTTCAGCCAAGTCCGGTCAGGCTATAGACAAGTTAATTGATACCATCCTTATTACTTCTCAAGTTTTGGAATTGGAAAATCTACCAGACTCTCCGCTACAAGCCTATATTATAGAATCTCGAATTGACAAATCAAAAGGAGCCATTGCTACAGCCATTGTCAACACGGGTACCATTTCTGTTGGTCAAGATATTTTTGTTGGTCAGGTAACCACCAAAGTCAAAGCACTTTTCGACTATACCAACAAAGCCATCAGTCAGGCCCTGCCTTCAACTCCGGTTCAAATTTTGGGTTTTGTTGATATTCCTCCAATTGGTGAAAAAATAACCGATACTGTTCAAAAGGAAACTTCAACCAAAGCAGCAACCAGGATTGAACAAACTTCTGATCCCAAAATCCCCATCATTGTTAAAGCCGATACTCAAGGTACTCTTGAAGCCCTGCTTAATAGCCTGTCGGATGAAGTTAAAATAATATCTGCTTCAGTCGGACCTGTTTTAGACAACGATATATTTTTAGCTTCAGCCTCAAATGCTCAAATATTTGCCTTCAATATCACCTCCCTAAACTCTGTTAAGGCCCTTGCTAAAGCTGAAGGCGTTTCTATCGTTGAAACAAAAATTATCTATGAAATATTGGAAGAAATTGAAAAACAGGTTCTAAAAATACTCGAGCCCACTATTGATGAAACCATCACTGGTCAAGGCGAAATTATTGCCGAATTTAAGATTGATAAAGTCAGAATTGCCGGTCTTAAATGTACCCAGGGAATTATCAAGAAAGGCGATACTGTCCACCTCAAAAGAAAAGATTTAATCATAAAAGACACTAAAGTTGACAATATAAGACAGGCTAAGGTTGATATGGATCAGGTCAAGCAAGGACTTGATTGTGGTATTACTTTTAAACCTTATGTTGATTTTAAAATGGGCGATGTTATAATATCCTATAAAAAAGAAAAATGAGAGATAATATAATTAATAATTCTACTCCCAAATCAATGAAAAATTATCAGGTAAATGACATTAAAAGTCTTCTAGACAACGCCAAAACCACCCTAATCGTTGTGCCTCAAACCAACATCGATTCGGTAGCTGCTGGCTTAAGCTTGGCAATCGGTCTCAAAAAGCAAGGCAAGCAAGTGTCTGTCTTTACTCCCCAAGCCACTGATAATAACTATTCAAAATTAAGTGGTCTAGATCTAATTAGTAACCAAATTAGCAAAAACGACTTAACCATTACTGTTGATCACCCCTTAGATCAAATCGAAAAAGTTTCCTACAATGATGACGGCGGTAAGCTAAATTTAGTTGTTCAAACTAAGCCAACTTCAGGCCAAATTGACAATAGTAAAATCAATATCCAAAACGGTGGCTCAAGTGCTGATATTTCTTTTATCTTAGGTGACGAAGCGTCTCTTGGTCAAAACACTGATATTGTCAATCGTGGCAATTGGGTTATCATTTCAGACAGGCCAGTCAATAAGACCTGGGCCAAAGCCACTATAGTTGATCCTAGCGCTCCTTTTTGCGAAATTTTTACTTTCTTACTTCCTCTCTTAGGTATAGAGCTGGATATGGATTCCGGTAAAAACTTACTAATCGGCCTTAGGGTTGCCACTCAGTCTTTTTCTGTCAATGTTTCCCCCGAAAGTTTTGAAGCTGGTGCTACTTGTCTAAGAGCTACTCAACCACTTCCCGGTCAACCCGATCCTTTGGCCTCAACCCCAATTGAGGGCATTGAAAACAAATCCGGTACTCCCGGCACTAACAAATCCAACCCGGTCGGTAGCGTTTAAGTTTGTGTTATTCCAAGATACACATAATATTTTCCATAGGCGGAACATCACAACCGAAGTTTGTGTTACAATACTCCATACTTTTATCCGGTGTCGAAACCGCCAAGTCTAGACAATTAATTTTTACTGGTAAAAAGTTGTAATTATGGCCATAAGTAAAGCAGACAAAAAAGCAGTTATTGAAAAATTCTCTACCGAAAAGGGTGATACCGGCTCTCCAGAAGTTCAAGTAGGACTTCTTAGTTTTGAAATCGACAATCTCAAAAGCCACATCGAAGTCAATAAACACGATCATCCCAGTAAAAGGGCATTAATTAACAAACTTGCCAAAAGAAGAAGACTTTTAAAATACCTTACCGGTATGGATGCCAAAAGATATCAAGAACTCATCAAAAAAGTCGGTTTGAAGAAATAAACTTTGATAATGGTGTATACTACTTTTAGTTACGAAGATGTCATACTCTGAATTTAATTGAGCGCAAAAAATGCTTTCAATCAAGTTTAGAGTGGATATAGCTTCGGAAACGAATTAAATATTATATGTATATGGACAAAAACACATCACTTAAAATCAACCTTTCGCCTGGAAAGGATTTAATAATTAAACACCAGCCATTCGCTCCTCAAGCCAACGCCGCTGTTATGGCCACTTTAGCTGGTACTACGGTTTTGGCCACAGTCACGGCCGGACGAGTCGATGAAGAAAAAGACTATTTTCCTTTATCAGTCGAATTTGCCGACAAGCTTTATGCCGGTGGTATTATCAAAAGTAGCCGTTGGCAAAAAAGAGAAGGCGGCTGGAACGACGAATCAATTCTATTAGGTAGATTGATAGACAGGTCCCTAAGACCACTTTTCCCTGCTGGCTTCAAAAACGAAGTTCAAATCGTTATTAACGTTCTAGGTAACAACAAAGAAAATGGCCTTATTATCCCGGCTTTCAATGCAGCCGCTCTGGCTCTGGCTATTTCTGACATTCCTTTTAATTCCCCTGTATCTGCTACTCAAGTTGCTTTGGTCGATAAAAAGCTAGTCTTAAATCCCACCAACCAACAACTGGATAGTTCAGACTTAGATCTTATCGTTTGTACTGGTCCCTTTGGAGTCAATATGATCGAAGCCGGTGCCAATATTGTTGATAACAAAACGGTTTTAGAGGCAATTACGGCTGGTAACGACGCTAATATAAAAATAAACAAACAAATCGAGGATATTGCCAAGAAAATTGCTAAACAAAAATTCGAATATATCAATGCCGACCCAACTGACGAGCTTATCGATCAAGTTGAAACTAAGGTTAACAAAGAAGTCGAAAAATTCTTAGAGTCCGGTCAAGATGACGGCAAACACATTCAATCAGAACAGCTAATTTTTGACGCTCTCAAGCTCGACTACCAAGATCAAATCAAATCTGAAGAAATCAAAGAAAATGTTTTAAGACAAGCTCTAGACACTGTTGTAAAAAAACATCTTAGGGCCCGTACTCTATCCGGTAAGCGTTTTGACGGTAGAAAGATGGATCAAGTCAGACCAATTACTATTAATACTTCAGTCCTATCTCAAGTTCACGGTTCAGCTCTTTTTCAAAGAGGTTTAACTCAGGCTTTAAGCACAGTTGTTCTTGGTTCTTTGGCTGAAAAAATTTATGCCAATAGTTCAACTGGTGAAGTTTCAAAAAGGTATATGCACTATTACAATGCTCCGCCATTTTCCACCGGCCAAACCGGTCGGGTCGGTAGGCCCGGTAGAAGGGAAATTGGTCACGGTGCCTTGGCCGAAAAGGCTCTTAGTGCCGTCATTCCCACAGAAGATGTCTTTCCCTATACCATTATCATTAACTCAGAAGTTTTATCTCAAAACGGCTCATCCTCAATGGCCAGCACTTGTGGCTCTACCCTCAGTTTGATGGATGCCGGTGTTCCTATCACAGATATGGTGGCTGGTATTTCAATTGGTATGGTTTCGGATGGAGACGATAAATATACTCTTTTAACAGATATTGCCGGTATCGAAGACCACAATGGCGATATGGATTTCAAAATTACCGGTACCAGAACTGGCATTACAGCTATCCAACTTGATGTCAAAAGGCCGGGCCTGACTTTAGACATGATCCAAAAGACCTTCAAGGCCAGTACTATTGCTAGGCTATCAGTTCTTGACTCCATGGCCAAAGTTATTGACAAACCCAGATCCCAACTTTCACCTCTGGCTCCAAAAGTAGTTATAGTTAGACTGCCTGAAGATAAAATTGGTGAAGTCATTGGCTCAAGTGGTAAGGTCATCAAGGGTTTAATGAAAAAGTATGCTGTTCAAATCGACATAGACGATGATGGTGTTGCCTCAATCAGTTCAAACGATTTTGACAAAACCAACAATTGTGCCGAAGAAATTAGAAATATGATCAGAGAAATCGAAACCGGTGAAGAGTTTGACGGCAAGGTGGTTAGAATTGAGCCATACGGAGTATTTGTGGAAATGGTACCGGGCAAAGAAGCTCTTTTGCATGTTTCAGAGTTATCAGGTGGTTTTATTCAGGATATTAATTCCATAGTTAAACTAGGTGATATCATTCATGTTAAAGTTTCAGGTAGAAATCAGGAAAATCAAATAAAGCTTTCAGCTCCTGAATTTAAGCAAAATCATCCGGCTCAAGCCAGTTCTCCCCGTCCTGACAATAATCGAGTTAATCAACCGGCCAGACAATCGGATTCAATTGGCAAGTTCAGGCCACCTACCAACAATAGGTATAGACGCCCACGATCTTAAATGTCTCTGCTATCATTAAATAAGTGACCCAAATAAACAGTACACAAGCCATAGACAAGCTAAAATCGCTTACCGCCAGCGTCAAATTGCCCCAAGCTTTATCACAAAAAGTAAACGAGCTTTTTGAGGAGCTGGAAATGTCTTCACAATCAGACCAGTTCTGGCAAAAGTATCAACAAACCAAAAAATATTTAGATTGGATTATTCAACTTCCTTGGTATCAAGACAGCCAAGACATTTTAGATATAAATTTTGCCAGAGAAAAACTTGACCAAAACCATTATGGCTTGGAGGAAATAAAACAAAGGTTACTTGAATATGTCTCCGTTTTAGCTCTTCAAAAAAGCCGACAGCCGGATCAAAAAGCCAGAGCCCCCATCCTACTTTTTGTTGGTTTAGTCGGTACCGGAAAAACCACTATGGCTGTTTCAATTTCAGAAATGTTGGGTAGAAAATTAATTAGAATTCCTTTTGGTGGACTTGGAGATCCACTTTATCTAAGAGGTCAATCAAGAGTTTATTCAGAAGCCGAGCCGGGTCAAATTATAAAAGGTTTAGTACAAACAAAGACCAATAACCCTGTTATCCTTCTTGACGAAATCGATAGAGTTGCCGACGAGTCTCTAAATACCATTATGGGTGTTTTGGTTGAATTACTCGATCCTGAGCAAAATCATAAGTTTACCGATCATTTTATTGATTATCCTTTTGATTTATCTCAAGCAATTTTTTGTGCTACCTGTAACAATACCAAAAGAATTGCTACTGCCGTTTTAGACAGATTAGAAATTATTAACATGCCTTCTTATACAGACGAAGAAAAGCAAGTTATTGGCCAAAAATATTTACTCCCTAGTGTCCTAAAAGATGCCGGCCTTAAGGCAGATGAAATTAAGATAGAAAGTTCTGTTTGGCCAAATATTATTAGGCCTCTTGGTTTTGATGCCGGAGTCAGAACTTTAAAGAGAAACTTGGAAATGCTTGTTAGAAAAGCCGCCAGACTTATTTTCGAAGGTCAAACTCACCAGGTAGTTATTAATCTGGACAATGTCAAACATTTCATACCTAAATGGTAGAAATATTACAAAATTTAAACAATTATGAATCAATTACAACAACAATTTAACCAAAAAGACACCAATGATGCTATTCGCATAGTATCTTTGGGTTCTTTTGGTCAAGTTACTCAAAACATGTTTGTCTATGAATTCGCCCCTCAAGGCGATTTTTCAAAAAGCAAAATTATTATCGTTGACTGCGGCGTCGGCTTTCCCGAAGAAGACGAATTCGGGGTCGATTTACAAATACCGGATACCAGCTATCTGGATGACAAGAAAGACAGAATCCAGGCTATCTTAATCACTCATGGTCATGAAGACCATATTGGCGCTATTAGATTTGTCTTACCCCTTTTAGGCCAAAACATTCCTATTTATGCTCCCAAACTGGCTTCAGCTTTTATTCAAGAGCGCCTGATCGAAGTTGGTCAAAAAGCCACTATTAGGATTTACGAAGAAAAAAGTATATTAAAGTTCGATCCTTTCCTGGTTCAGCCTGTCAGAGTTAATCACTCCATTCCCGACACTTTCCATCTATCCATCAAGACACCTTTAGGCGTCTTCTACCATGGTTCAGATTTTAAATTCGACCTCTTCCCCATTGACGGTAAACACGCCGATTATGAAGGCATTAGTCGTATTGGTAATAATGAAAACGTTGTCTGTCTTTTGTCTGATGCTCTTGGTGCTGATCGTCCCGGCTTTTCTCCTTCGGAAAGAAGTATTGCTGATAATTTTGAAAACGAAATAAAAAGCGCTAAAGGTAGAGTTTTTGTTACTTCAATTAGCAGTAATATTTTGAGATGGAAGCAAGCCATAGATTATGGTAAAAGAAATGGCCGAAAAATTGTCATTGTTGGTTTTTCGGTTGACAAAGCTATTAAGGTTGCTCAAAAGTTGGGATATATCAACCTTAATCCAAACGATACAGTCGATATAAATCGGATCAAAAACTTCAGAGATAATCAACTTATCTTTTTAGTAGCTGGTTTTGCTGGTCAACCCAATTCTGCTCTAAGTAAAATTGTTATGGGCAAGCATAAGATTAAAGTTAGTAAAGGTGACAAAGTAATCTTTTCCTCTCCGGATTACATTCCCGGTACCAGTGCCAATATTTACCACATGATTGATAATCTAGCCAAAATGGGAGCTCAGGTTGCTTATGGTCAGGAAGAAGACCTCCATGTCTCCGGTCACGGTTACCAAAAAGACCATGCTCTTTTAATTAATCTATTAAGACCCAAATATATCTTACCTATAGGTGGCAATTACCGACACATCAGAGCCTTCCAGCTTATGTGTCAGGACTTGGGCCGAAGCGATGATCAGTTTATAATGCCGGAGGAGCAAGACACCATCACTTTCCAGCATGGTCGTTTCAACACTAATACCAAAATATCTCTTCGAAAAGTACTAATAGATGGTTTTGGCGTTGGAGATGTTGGTACTACCGTATTGCGCGACAGAAGAATTCTCGCTGAAGACGGCATGTTTTCTGTAATTATCTTAGTTGATACCACTAAAGGTATCATGCTCAAAGAGCCGGTATTGCTAAGTAGGGGATTTGTCTTTGCTAAAGAAAATCAAGAATTACTTGATGTTCTTAAAAAAGAAATTGTTGATAAATTTAAACAATCAGTTGGTAAGCCAATTAATATTGAGTTTGTTCGCCAGCAAATTCAAGCTCATCTTGAAGAAAGTGTCTTTAAGCACACTGGCCGTCAACCCATGATCCTGCCCTTGCTGATTGAAGTCTAAAGATTCCTGTTCTTAAACCTCTTTGCTAGTATCATAAGACCGCTACCCACACTAGTCAAAAATAGTGTTGGTAAAAAGATACCAACGGCTGGTAATGTTTCGGATGCTCCTGATCCAACTGCCTCCCAATCAACACTCTCAGCCCCCAAAGTTAGGGTAAAACTAATAGTTGATTCACTGCTGGTAAAAGACACATTATGGTCTCCCGAGGTCAATTCTGCCGCAGGTGTATACACCCAGTCACCGGCCGAATCAGCCGCAATAGAAACACTACTGCCATCTATATCTACTAATATATCTGCGCCGGGTATTGATTCGCCCCTAAAAGTCGGCTGTAAACTTGTATTCCACCACTGAGATAACATTTGTCCACCAGTTTCCACCCCACCAATTGAGCTTACATGAAATCCTGAAGCCATGACTTTCTCATTTGTCACCAAAATTAATCCAAACACCAACACACACGTCAAAAGTCTCTTCATACATAATACTAAAACTTTTTATCTATAAGGTCAATTGATATAATTTGAAAACAAAATGAAATATAGTAAATTATTTGGCAAAGCCACCAAAAACAAATTTAAACAAGCTTCGGCAACCAGCCATCAATTGCTACTTCAAGCCGGCTACATTAGACAGTTATCTGCCGGTAGATTCACCTTATTGCCACTCGGTCTAAAAGTAAATAAAAAGATCGAAGCCATTATCAGAAAGGAGATTGATAAAATCGGTGCCCAAGAATTGATCGTACCTACTCTTCATCCCATCGAACTTTGGCAACAAGCTAATCGAGATAAAAAGTTTGGTGCCTCCATGATGAGAGTTACTGACAGAAACAATGCCGAATTTACTCTAGGAGCCACCGCTGAAGTTATTATGCTCGATTTAGTTAAACAATTTACTCCCACCTATAAAGACTTACCTGTCAACATCTATCAGTTTTCCCAAAAATTTAGAGATGAAGCTAGAGCCACCGGTGGTCTTTTGCGGGTTAGAGAATTTATCATGAAAGACGGATATTCCTTTCACAAAAACGAAAAGAGTTTATTGAAAACTTATCAAAAATACTGGCAGGCCTATTTAAATATTTTTAACAAATTTAAATTAGATACCTTGGTGGTCGAATCAGACAACGGTGCCATCGGTGGATCCATATCGCACGAATTTATGGTGGAAACACCGGTTGGTGAAGATTTTGTTGTTAAGTGTGATAAATGCGACTATGCCGCCAACTTAGAGACTGCCCAATTCCTCAGGCAAGAAATTAATCTAAAAGATGCTATTAAACCATTTGAAATTATTAGCCAACCAGAATGGGTTGAAACTATGGAAGACAACGTTAAGCACTATAAATTACCCAAAACACGATTTTTAAAAAATGTCGTATACAAAGATAGTGATGGAACTATCGTTGTTGGAGTTATTAGAGGTGATTTGTCGGTTAGTAAAGCCAAACTCGCCAAAGTTTATGGAGCCAAAGGCGATCTAGAGCCAGCTACTGACAAAGATCTAGAAAGTATTGGCACCAAGTATGGATGGGTTCATTGTTGGGGACACAAAGCTGTCTATGTTGGCGATCTATCTCTAAAGACAGTCAGAAACTTTATTGGTGGTTTAAAGGAAAAAGACACCGATTCTACTAACGTCAATTATGATAGAGACTTTAAATGTCAGATGTTTGGGGATATTGCCGAAGCTCAATCAGACTCAACTTGTGCCAAGTGTAAACAGGGCAGACTAAAATTATTAAAATGCGTCGAAGTCGGTAATATTTTTAATATTGGCTACACCTACAGTCAGGCCATGGATGGATTTTTTATTGACAAATCTGGTAAACCAAAACACCTTTACATGGGCTCATATGGCATCGGTCTAGGTAGAGCCATGGCCACTATTGTCGAAAAACACCATGATAAAAATGGTATTGTATGGCCAAAATCAGTCACTCCTTACATGGTTCACCTTATCGGTTTAGACTTACACGAAAAACTAGTTTTAGAAAAAGCAGATAGTTTATATAGACACTTAAAAAAGAAACATATATCAGTTCTATATGATAATAGACTCGAAGATTCAGCCGGTTCAAAGTTTGCTGATGCCGACTTGATTGGTATTCCGGTTAGGATTGTCATTAGTAAGAAAAGTACAGAAAAGGGTGGTTTTGAATATAAAGTTAGGTCCGAAAAACAATTTAAAATCCTAGATCTAAAAAGCATCGTCGACACAATTGTTAAGTTCTATTCTTAGTTTCCACCTATCAACTCTTTAATCTTAGGACATTTTACTCTTTTTCAAGATAGTAGTAGTACGAAGTACAAAGCGAACAAAACATTTGAAAAATGTTTTATACTGAATGTATGGCCAGACGTCGTCGAAAATCATCTGCTAAAAAATTTAAACTAAATTTAAATCTTAAAAAAGAAACAGTTGCTTCCGTTTTCTTTGTCCTTTTTCTGATTTTAACCATTCTCTCGGTTTTTTCGTTTTTAGAAGCCGGCGCTATCCCAATTTTAATCAATCAATAACTTAAGTCTTATTTTGGTTTCGCCTCCGTCCTAATTCCTTTCATGCTCTTTTTAGTGGCTTTTAACTTTACTAAGATGAAAACTCCATTTAAACAACCAACTATCATACTAGGCTTTTTGATCATGTTTGTGTCTCTTATTAGTATTTTTAGGCAGGGAATTTTGGGTGCATTTTTTTGGGAACAACTCTCTTTTTTGTTTACTAACCTACCTGCCTTTTTAATTTTCTTTTTTTCTTTTGTTATCGGCTTTATTGTCTTTTTTGATACATCTATAGCCCAAATAGTTAAATTCATAAACGACACCCTTATCCTTATTAAAAAATATACTTTAGGAAACGCCAAAAAAACTTCTAAAAACCAATCAAGTAAACCGGTTTATGTCCAAGCAGACAAAAACACCTCTACTCAATCTGTACCAACTAATAAAGCTTCCGAATCCATTAACCCTGACTTACCCTTAACTATTAAACCGATCAGCTCATCTTCAAATCAAACCTGGCAATATCCCAGTGAGGATATATTCGAAAAAAGCCCGGGTATTAAAGCCGATAGAGGCGATGTTAAGAAAAACGCCCAAACTATCGAACGAACCCTCGAGTCTTTTGGTATTACCGCCAGAGTTGCTGAGGTCAACAATAGTCCCTCAGTTACCCAATATGCTCTTGAAGTCGCCCTAGGTACCAAGCTTAGTAAAATTCAAAATTTAAGTAATGATCTAGCTATGGCTTTGGCTGCCCCCGGTGGACTAATCAGAGTCGAAGCTCCCATTCCTGGCCGATCTCTAGTCGGTATTGAGGTACCCAATCGCTCTCTTGAAATTGTCAATATCGCCCAAGTCATCACCTGTCCCGATATGAAAAAGGGCAAATCAAAAACCTTAGTACCTCTCGGTCTAGGAGTTTCTGGCCAACCCATGTTTGCCGATATTCAAAAAATGCCCCATGTTTTAATTGCTGGCCAAACTGGTTCAGGTAAGTCTGTTTGTCTAAATTCTTGGATAGTTAGTCTTCTTTTTAGAGCCTCCCCCGATGAGCTTAGATTAATTATGGTCGACCCTAAACGGGTCGAGCTAACTCCCTTCAATGGTATTCCACACCTACTTACACCCGTCATCGTTGATTTAGACAAAGTTGTTTCTTCTCTTAAGTGGGCGGTAGCTGAGATGGAGCGAAGATATAAGGTATTTTCTGAAGTTGGTGCCAAAAACATTGAAGGTTACAATAATATGGCCGGTTTCCAAAGTTTACCCTACATTATTATCATAGTTGATGAATTGGCCGATGTCATGTTCTTTTCACCGGCCGAAGTTGAAGATAGTATTTGTCGTATTGCTCAAATGGCTCGGGCCGTCGGTATTCATCTGATAATATCCACTCAAAGACCTTCTGTTGATGTTATCACTGGCTTAATTAAGGCCAATATTCCCACCAGGATCGCTTTTGCCGTTTCTTCGTCAACTGACTCCAGAGTAATTCTTGATTCAGTTGGAGCTGAAAAACTTCTGGGTAGGGGAGACATGCTTTATATCCCCCCGGAACTGGCCAAACCGGTCAGAATTCAAGGCTGCTATGTTTCAGATAAAGAAATAGATAATTTAATTGCCTTCTTAAAGACCCAAAAGATTACCGAATACGACGAACAAGTCACCAGCCAACCGGTTAATGCCGGTTCTACCAGTAAAAATCTAGTTTCAGTCGCAGGTCAAGAAAGAGACATATATTTTGACCAAGCCATTGATCTTATCAGGGCTGAAGATAAAGCTTCAGCCTCACTTCTACAAAGAAGATTAAAAATTGGATACGCCAGAGCCGCTAGAATTCTTGACCAACTTGAAGCCGTCAATATTATTGGTCCGTCCAATGGCTCTAAGCCCAGAAATATCTTACCTCCGTCATCATCCCTTCAAAACTAATCCATGTACAACGCCTGCGAAATTATTAAAAATACCAGACTCGAAAGACGGTATAGTCTAGCTGAAATTTCAAAGAAAACCAAAATACCTCAAAAATATTTACAAGCCATCGAGGTGGCCGATTACAAAAATTACCCGGCCGAACCTTATTGTTCACTCTTTGTCAGTCAATTTGCTCAATTTCTCGGTCTTGATGCAGACAAAATTAGTTCTTTATTTAGACGGGACAATTCCGGCCCAAAAAATCTTAAGGACTCAACCAAGAAATCCTCCATATATTTTACCCCCCAGTTCATATTTACTCTTGTTGTTGCCCTTTCCCTTATATTTACCTTTCTTTTCCTTTTAGGTAGATATATGTCTTTTAACAAAGCCCCCAAACTAACAGTTAATTGGCCTGATTCAAATGCTTCGGCCCAAATAAAAATTACCGGAGACACTGACCCCAGCAGTACTGTTAGGATAAATGAAGATTTGGTTATAGTTAACCGAGACGGCTCTTTTTCAAAGCAAATTGATATCAGTCAAGACACCAAGGTTATTATTGAATCAATGTCCCCATCAGGTAAAAAGACTACTCAAACAAAAAACTTTAGTGAAATTTAACAAAATAACATGGACTTTAGTCCATAGGTATTTTATACTTATCTTATGAATCCAATTCAAATTACCACCATCGTCAGTATTAGTGCTATTACCCTATGTTTAGTTTTTTTAACCATCTGGATTGTTAGAGTCTTAATACAATTCAAAGAAACTGTTGTCAAAACCAATCTTATTTTAGATGATGCCAAATCAATTACCGAAAATATTAACCAACCGGTCTCTCAAATTAGAGACTTTTTTGTTGGACTCAAAGAAGGTGTTAACTTTATTACCAACCTTTTTAACAAAGATGACCAAACAGACTAAAAATAATTCTCTATTTTGGCTGGGTTTTCTAATTGCCATTATCCTTGTGGTTGGCCTGGTCGTTTACTACTATAAAGATAATAAAAACAAAAAACTTAGTGATATTAAAAAACAGCTAGAGATCTTCATTAACAAAAAATTAAAGTGTTGCCAAGTCAAAAAGAAACTACCAATCAAGACCAAAAGAAGTCCCAAGAAACCAAAAAAATTCATCGTCAAAAAATAATCCTGTGATAAAATCTGTCTATGAATGCTCGTCAGCTTAAACAAAATTACGTCAATTTTTTTGTAGATAAAGGACATTTTGAAATACCGTCTGCTTCTTTGATACCGGAAAATGATTCCACCACTCTTTTTATTAGTGCCGGCATGCACCCTTTAGTGCCTTTTCTGTTAGGTCAAACTCACCCTCTTGGTACCAAGCTTGTTGATGTCCAACCATGTGTGCGTACCGGTGATATCGACCAGGTCGGCGACGCTTACCATCATACATTCTTTGAGATGTTGGGCAATTGGTCTTTGGGTGATTACTTCAAAAAAGAGTCTATCTCCTATAGCTTTGAATTTTTAACTACTGTTTTAAAAATCAACCAAGATCACATTCATGTTACTTGTTTTGCTGGGGACTCCGATGCTCCTAAAGACGACCAATCTGCTCAAGTATGGCAAGGGCTTGGTATATCCTCTGACAGAATTCATTTTTTACCCAAAGCTGATAACTGGTGGGGTCCGGCTGGAGCCACTGGTCCTTGTGGCCCGGATACTGAAATTTTTGTAGATACTCAACCAAACTTGCCAGCCGTCGATTTTAGACAAGCTTGTGAGTTGGGCCGCTGTGTTGAGATCTGGAACAATGTTTTTATGCAATTTAACAAAACTGCTCAAGGTCCTTTTGAATTACTTAAAAAGCCCAATGTCGATACCGGCATGGGTGTGGAGAGAACTGTGGCAGTTCTAAATGGCTTTACGGACGATTATTTAACAGACATTTGGCAACCAATCATAAAGTCAATTGAGACAGCCACCAAGACGTCCTATCAAGACAAGCAAACTCAGATTCCAATTAGAATTATTGCTGATCACATTAGGGCAGCCGTCTTTATTTTGGCTGAAGGCGTGGAGCCATCAAACAAAGAAGCCGGTTATGTCTTAAGAAGATTAATTAGAAGAGCCATTCGACAAGCTAAATTACTTGGCGCCAGTTCAAATATCTGTAAAATAGTGGCCATATCTGTTTTAGACAACCAAGCTAATTATGCAGGAAATTACCCTCAATTGGATAAAAATAAAAAGCTTATTTTAGACAGCCTTGATCTTGAAGAGGACAAATTTAGACGCACCCTTGATAAGGGCTTAAGGCAAATAGGCAAGCTAATAAACGCCGATAATCTTAATGGCATTACTGCTTCATCAATTTACCAAAGTTTTGGTTTTCCTCTTGAAATGATTCAAGAAGAAGCCAAAAAGGCCAACTATTCTTTAAGTTCAGATTTTGTCAAGCAATTTAATCGGTCTATGGAAGAGCATAAAAGTTTATCAAAGACACTTTCAGCCGGCAAGTTTAAGTCCGGACTGGCAGACAACTCCGAAACAATTACCAAATATCACACAGCTACCCACCTCTATCACTCGGCCTTAAGACAAGTTTTAGGCAACCATGTCCATCAAGTTGGCTCAAATATCACTGCCGACAGACTTAGATTTGACTTTACTCACCCGGATCAATTAACAAAAGATCAAATCGTCCAAATCGAAGACATAGTTAATCAATACATTGACAAAAAACTAGCCGTCACCCGACAAGAAATGTCTTACAAACAGGCTATTAAATCAGGTGCCCTAGCTTTTTTTGCTGGCAAATATCCGGACACAGTTTCAGTTTATACTGTCGGCACACCGGATAGTCCAATTTCAAAGGAAGTTTGTACTGGTCCTCATGTTGCCAACACTTCCACCATTGGTCATATTGATATTTTAAAACAAGAATCAGTCGGATCGGGAAAAAGAAGACTGTATGCTAAATTGAGAAACTAAGCCTTTGTGTTGTATGCTTATTTATGAGTCAAAATATTCTTATTGTCGTTTTCGGTCATTCCGACACTATCAAGACTCTGCTTGTCTCCACCGGCAAGGGCCACGACATTTTAGCAACTTCTCAAATTAGTAACTTTGTTGATAGTGACAGCTTACTGCTTAGTTTTGACCAGTCCCTTGCGGAAACATTACCATCTTCTAGCCAAAAACCGGACTTAATTGCTCTTGTCTTACCCTATGCCTGGATCGATTCTGACGGTAAAATCAACAAATCCAAAAACCAACTAATTAGTGGTCTCTGTCAAAAACATAGTCTTAAGCCCTTAGGTTTTATATCCTCAGATGAAGCGGTTTTAGATTATTTCAATCAAGAACAAGGCGTTCCTTCCAGTCCGATTCTTATAGACCTATCAGCTAACAAGGTTACTGTTTCTCTTTCGGACATGGGTATTATCAAAAAAAGGCTATCTCAGGACATAGATACGGCCGACAGCATACCTCTAATTTGTGAAAATATCATCGTTAGACTCAAAGATGATTTTTCTCCGACTCCAAAAATATTTGTCTGGGGTGATTTTTCTCGTCAAACTGTTTTGGATTTTAACAACTACGCCTGGGTTGATAAAGACAAACAAGATGTTTTTCTTCATTTTCCTGACATTGTCTTTTTTGATCAAAAACAGATAGACAATATATTTTTAGATACAATTAACTCTCAGTTAATCAAAGACGACACTTTCACACCAGACATATCTGATACAACTGAACCCGAACCAGACCAAGAAATAGCCGATTTAGATGACCATCATACCCTTGACCAGCTTAGTCCTTCCGATCTCGGTTTTTCATCAAACTTGCAACAGGCCGAAGCTGCTCAATTAGATACTTTTGACAACTTCGTCCCGGTCCAAGTTGACGCACCCACCCCTGCTTCACCCCCACCAACTCAAAAAAAATTTAACTTTAAATTACCCAAAATAAAATTACCGACCAAGTGGTTTTATTTTGTTATTCCTTTAGTAATTTTAATTCCCTCTCTTCTTTTTATATTTTTTTACAAAGTAAATATCGATGTTTTTGTTACTCCTCTTGATCTTAATCTAACCAAACTTGTAACCATAGACCCAGACATAAGTTCTTCCCAGTTTGACCAAAATATTATCGCCGTTGTTTTAGCAGAAAATAAACTTCTTATTCAAGATCAGATTAATACCACCGGCAGTATTACTGTTGGAGACGAGGCTCAAGGTAAAATTGTTATTTTTAACAAAACAGATCAAGCTGTTAATCTTTCAGCCGGCCAAATATTAAAGACCGACTCGGGTATTAGTTTTCAACTTTTAAACGATATTCAAATTGACGCCAGTTCTCTTAATCTGGATCAGGGTTTAATTGCCATGGGCAAGACAGTGGCCGTTTCCGAAGCTAGCGATATCGGTCAACAAGGCAATATAGTCGAAAACACGGTTCTGTTTGTTGACAGTTTCGACGAGACTCAATTGATTGCCAGGGTCCAAGACTCTTTTGCCGGTGGCAATAGTCGACAAGTCCAAAGTGTTGCTAAAGATGATCAACAGGTTTTGGAAGACAGACTTAAACAAAAAGTCGACCAAAACTTATCTTCCGGTCAACCCGACGAGTCCAATCAATACTTATTAAAATCAACAGTTACCACTAAACAGAGCAATATTGAATATAGTCGGGAAATAGGAGAACAAGCAGATACTCTTGATGCCAGCATGGAGGCTATTGTTAGTTATTACAGCCTAAATCCAGATGAAATTGCCAGTATTATCGACTTTGTCTCAAAATCAACTGAATTTGAACAGGCCATTGATATTGTCAACTCACAGTTAATGTTTGACTTTATTTCCAAACAAGATTTATCGGGAAATCTTAATATTACCGGTAAAGCCAGTCCTCAAATTGACTTTGACCTTATCAGACAACTCCTTACCTTAAAAAGCAATCGCCGTTTTGTTGATATCTTGCACTCAAACATTCAAAGAGCCTACGATTTTAATCTAAGATCAAACTCTCCTTTTGGCCCTCTACCTTTTTTACCCATACTTAAATCAAACATCAATTTGGTAATCAAATCAGAAATATGAGCTATGTCTATCTTAAAAAGGGCCATTCTCCTACCGACAAATCTTCTTTTTCAAAGCGATTAACAAAAGCAACCAAGAAAAAGTTAGCCATCCTTTTATTTGTCGCCGGCATAGTTTTACTTAGCTCAGCCATCTACCCAATTTTGTCATTTTCCTTAAAATACACCGGTCAATTTAGTCAAATATTGTCTCCTTTATCAACTAAATTTTACAATCAAGGCACTCTACTGGGCCAAACCGACACTGATTACACTCATCTTAGTAACTGGTTTGTTCAAAATGGCCAAGCCGATTTAAGCCAAAATACTTCTGCCTCACTTCAACCCTATACTATTTCCATACCTAAGCTAAAAATTGACCAGGCCAAAGTGGTTATTGGTGGCGATGATCTCAAAAAAAGCCTGGTTCACTATCCCAACACTGCTACTCCTGGTCAACTTGGCAATACAGTAATTTTTGGCCATTCAGTTTTGCCCCAGTTTTTTAATCCAAAGTCATATCTGACCATATTCTCCACCCTTTATAAGCTCGACCAAGGTGATGAGATATTTGTTGATTACGATAACGTCAATTACAAATACGTGGTTGAGCAAATGTTTGAAGTCCCACCCTCTGATTTAACAGTTTTAGAACAACGCTATGATGGTCGATTTTTAAGTATAATTACCTGTAGTCCGCCGGGAACTTATCTTAGACGTTTAATAATTAAGGCAAAAATAGTTGATATCTAAAAAAAATTGTCTAGCCATTGATTACGGTACTAAAAATATCGGTCTGGCAATTTCCATTCTAGGAGCTATTTCACCTCTATCTGTGGTCGAAAATAACCCGGATATTTACAAAAACATTATCTCTGTCATTGATGAATACCAAATATCAAAAGTGTATGTCGGTATGTCGACGGGCCAGTTCGCACTCAAGACAAAACACTTTGTAGACAAGCTATCTACCATGTTAAAATGTTCTGTAGAGACAGTTGAAGAAACAGTCTCTACCATTGAGGCAACTCAAATATACCTTAATAACAAGGGCAAGAAGAAAGATTACAAACAAAAAATTGATGCCATTTCAGCCGCCGTTATTTTAAGGCGCGCCCTCGCTTAATAATTATTAAAAAATATGATAAAAAACTTAATTTCCCCAATTCAAGCTTGGCTTTTATCTCAAGGACGCTGTGTTGGTTGTGGTACACCACTTGCTAAAGGTAAAAAGAAAAAAGTTAAAGGTCAGACCACCGTCACTTGTCAATGCGGTCGTATCTTTATCAAAAATAAGCAAAAAAACAGCTACCGAAGAGCTCTCTTTGACGAAATTTAATGAAAAAAGCCTTACTCTTTTTATTATCCTTTTTTACTCTTGTCTGCTTATCTGTTTTTGTATTTTATTTAGTCAGCTCTTCTTCGCCTTCTTCTACATCTCAGACAAAAGTTTTTGTAATAAACAAAGGTGACAGTCTTGATAGCATTGCTACCCGTCTCCAGCAAAACGAATTAGTAAAAAATAGTTTAGTTTTTAAATTAAACACTTACTTTCTTGGTCTCCATGACAAACTTAGAGCTGGCAGTTTCAATCTAGACACTTCTATGGACAATCAACAAATAGCTAGATCTCTGGCTACTGGTGGTAGTCATGACATGTGGATCCAAATCATCGAAGGTTGGCGAAACGAGGAAATTGCTTCTTATTTAGAAGAAAACAACTTTTTTGATGCCAAATCTTTTCTTTATATGGCCAAAAATAGCCAGGGCTACATCTTTCCCGATACCTATTCGATTCCTCAAACAAAGGATATAGATTTTTTTATAAAGCAGACCAAACAAAACTTTGATCAAAAATATTTAAAAGCTCTCGATAACACCACCAAAAAAGTTGGCCAAACAGAAGCCATTATCTTGGCTTCCTTAGTTGAGAGAGAAGCTCGCACTCTTGAGTCAAAGCAAATGGTTGCCGGCATTCTTTATAATCGCTTAGAGCTTGGTATGCCTCTTCAAGTTGACGCCACAGTTCAGTATGCCTTGGATAGTCAGTCTTCTCCTCAAAGTTATTGGCAGCCAATCGCCAAAGCCAATCTGTCAATTGATTCTCCATTTAATACCTACAAAAATCCAAGCTTACCTCCCACTCCTATTTGCAATCCTGGCTACGATTCAATTTATGCCGCCCTTGTCCCGACCGAATCTGATTATATCTACTACATTACCGGCAATGATAATAAAATGCATTTTGCCACTACACTTGAAGAACACAACCAAAACATTTCCCAGTATCTCTAGGCCTTTTCATTAATTAATTTATTTAGTCTAGTCCATCTGTCTTTCTTGACCGATTGCAAAATATTATCTTCATATAATTTAGCCGCCACAGTTCCAACTCTTTGTGAATATTTATTTAAATATGCGATATCAAATCCAATATTTTTGTAAACATTAAATGATTTTTCAAATATGTCATCAGTCTCACCTGGAAAGCCGATGATAATATCAGTACTAATTTTTACTCCGGGAATGTGTTTTCTGATTTTAACTACAAGATCGCAGTATTTCTTAACTGTATAAGCTCTATTCATTTTTGCCAAAATCTCGTCATCGCCGGATTGGATAGGCAAGTGTATCAGTCGATCAATATTCTTGTTTTTGGCAATAACTTCAATCAATTCATCAGAAAAATCCCATGGGTTTGAGGATACGAAGGATACTTTTTCAAAACCCATTTTACTTACCTCTTCTAGTAAATAAGGGAATAGTGTCGGAATCCTTGCCTTGCCCATCGATTTAACCATGACCACTTTAACGGTTTTACCGCTTGGAAGTTTAAACTCTTTTCTCTTTCTTACTAAATCAGCTCCATATGAGTTGACGGTTTGACCAATTAACAATATTTGTTTTACCCCTTTTAGCCTTATTTGCCTAGCCTCACTTATAACTTGATTAAATTCTCGTGATTTTTCCGAACCACGCGCCATTGGTACCACGCAGTATGAGCAAAAATTATTACAACCAAAACTTATCGACAATAACCCCGTCTCGTCTATTATGGCCGTCTTACCTTCACTCCCCGTTAATTTAGACAAAGATACAAACGAAATTCGGGAAAAACTATCAGTCAGGCTTCTTTTTTTGGCTTTGCTTTTGTCACTCCAGCCAACCAGGCAACCGGTTACTACTATTTCAATTTTTCTTTTTTTCTTCCTGGCATACTTTTCTATTTCATTTATTAGTCCGTAAACTCTATTTTCGGCCGATTCCCTTACTACACAGCTATTAATTATGACTACATCAGCTTCAGAAAAACTATCAACTTTTTGGTAGCCCTTGATTAAGTAGATTTGTTCAATCAATTCAGCATCAACCGTATTTTGAACACAACCAAAGCTTTTAATATAAAATCTCTTCATTCCCGATTTTATCAAACATTTAATCTATTGAATCATCTCCTAAAATCTGCCATTATTGATTATGGATACAAATGACACCAACCCAATCATCGATACCAAAGCTCCTGATCAAACTTCTGAAGTCAAATCAGAAGATCAGCAAAAATATCAGCAAATTTTAGATGAATATAGCCAGGAGTTAGACAAAAACCCAGCCAAACCCAATCTTGATATACCCATTCCTCCACTACCACCCACACCTCCTTTATCTCCAACAACCGAACTGCCTTCATCTACACCACCCGAGCCGGATCCACTTCCAGAGCCTCCACCACCCAAGAAAAAATTTAATTTATTTAAATATCTTTTTTACATCTCAGCTCTAGTCTTTCTTGTTTTAGTTGGGCTTTTAGTCAAAGATTATTTAACTCTTCAGCAAGCTGGTACCAGTAGTCTATCTAGCCCTGCCGGTCAGTCGCCGACAGCACCGGTCCCCACCACTGCCGTCAACCCAACCGATGTCCCAACACAGACCGACTCAGTTTGTGATCTCAATGATATAATCTATCAGGTAGGTGATACGGTTCCTTCTCAGGATGACTGTAATACCTGTACTTGTCTTGAAGGCGACTCCGGACCACAAATTACTTGTACTGAAAAAGACTGTATCCAAATTACACCCAGTCTATAATTACTTGTTGACCTATATATACTGTATATATATAATAGCAAGACGTGAGGCGATAAGCCTCTTTTTGTTATTACCATTAAAAAGCCAAACTCGAAACCTTTGACCAGCACATCTCCCAAAAGAATTAATTGGGGTAAAAAGTACCCTAATCTTCCAAAATTAAATCTTATTGAGGTCCAGCGCGACTCATGGAAACAGTTTTTAGAAAAGGATTTTGCTGACACTATTAGGTCTATTTCTCCAATCACAGATTACACAGGTAATAACTGGATTTTAGAATTAAGCCATGTTTATTTCGATCCCATTAGTCAAGATCCCGATTATTGCCACCAAAAAGGTTTAAATTATTCAGTTCCTGTTCGAGTCAAAGCTAATCTAATCAATAAAAGAACCGGTCAACAAAAAGAAGAAATCGTCTTTTTGCTCAATCTCCCCACCATGACCCAAGAGGGCACTTTTATTATAAGCGGTATAGAGCGGGGTATAATCAACCAATTAGTTAGATCCCCCGGTATTTATTTTACTGGCGAACAAGACAAATCAACCGGTAAAGTCCTCTACAATGCCGAGCTTAGACCTGTCAGAGGCGCTTGGTTAGAATTCTTTGTTGGTCGCAAAAATGTTATCTTTGCCCGTATTAACAGAAGAAGAAAACTACCAGCTACTGTTTTCTTAAGAGCTTTGGCAGACTACAATGACAAGCAACTTGTTTCCGAATTTTCCGATTTTATAAAAGATACCATTGCGGCTGATAGTACCAAAAGCCAAGATGAGGCCTTAATTGAATTCTACAAAAAATTACGTCCGGGCGAACCAGCTGTCATTGAAAACGCCCAAAAACTATTCACCGAAAGGTTTTTCAATCTAAAAACATATGAACTGGGTGAAGTTGGACGATATAAAATCAACAAAAAATTTGACAGAAAAGATGACAATACCAACCCCGACAACTGGATTCTTCTTCAACAAGACATTATTGATACTATAAAAAGACTTATTAAACTTCAAAAAGGTGAGGTTCATCAAATAGACGATATCGATAGTCTTGCTAATCGAAGACTCAGAAGAGTTGGTGAAATTGTTTCTGAAATTGCCCTCAAGCCCGCCCTTTTAAGATTCGAAAGAATGGTCAAAGAACGAATGACTCTGATTAGCACTAAAGAAATGCCTCTGCCTTCTCAAATGATCAACCCCCAGCCTCTAGTTTCCTCCTTAAATAGTTTTTTTAGATCAAATCAGCTTTCATCCATCCTTGATCAAACCAACCCACTCTCCGAAGTTGATCTAATTAGACGTGTCACTGTCGTTGGTATTGGAGGTATAAGCCGTGAAAGAGCCTCCTTTTCCATCAGAGATGTTCATAGTTCACAATATGGTCGAATTTGTACTGTCAGATCTCCTGAAGGCCCAAACATTGGCTTAGTCACCTATTTAGCTCTCTATTCAAAAATCAACAAATACGGCTTTTTAGAAGCTCCATTTAGGAAAGTCACTAAAGACAAAAAAGGTTACAAGATTAGTGACGACTATATATATCTTGATGTCGACGATGAATACAAAGGTCACGTCACCCATTTGGGCATCAAAATTGACGAAAATAATTATATTAAGCAGAATTGGGTGCCTTTTAGACACCA
>CAZBXB010000001.1:36588-45074 GCA_964496075.1 uncultured Gammaproteobacteria bacterium | reverse complement strand
GTGCTTTTTATACTACTTTTACTCCTCTTCTCACTAAGTTTACCCAAGCCCACTCAAGCCCAGATTCCCCTATCTCATCTCTTACTCCAATCTTACAAACCCAACTCTAAATATCAAGTTAACCATAATCTAACCAAAATAATTGGCCAAGTCTTAGGTATTTCCGACATGGATACGGCTAGTCAGCCCAATTTACCAGATCAATCCCAACATCAAGATTTACCCCCCATTGGAGGAGATGGCAAAATCATTACTATTGCCCTCCTGGGTGATTCTATGATTGATACTTTAGGTGAGCTTGAATATTTAAAAACCGCCCTTAAAAATTTCTATCCCGACCAAGTATTTAATATCATCAATTATGGCCTTGGTGCCAGCAATATCGAATACGGTCTCTATCGCCTCTCCAATCAATATGACTATCAAGAAGAGGTTCATCCCTCACTTCTGTCTCAAAAACCGGACATAATTGTTATCGAATCATTTGCTTACAACAACTTTGGCAATAGCCAGGCAGGTATAGACAAACACTGGCTAACTTTAGGTGCTATTACCACCAAAATCAAACAAGACCTACCCCAGACCAAAATTATTATTAGCGCCACCATTGCTCCTAATTCAGTTATTTTTAGCAATGGCGCTCCTGGTATCAACTTATCTGCCATTGAAAAAATCCAAAAAACTAAAACTATCAACCTTTACCTCAAAAATACCATCAACTTTGCCACTTCTCAAAATTTCATTCTGTCAGATGCTTATACTCCAAGTCTCAAGAACCAAGACGGTAATCCCGTTTTTATAAACCGAGATGATGGTATTCATCCAAGTAGTCTTGGCTCTCAGTTCTTTTCTGACATTCTTGCCCAAACTATTGAAAAATACAAGCTAATTACTAATTACTAATTACTAATTACCAATTCCTAAGGTACAATACCCCCATGGCCACAAAAAAGAAAACCCAAAGATTACTGATTGCCTTACTTTGTTCCGATTGTGGAGCTCAAAACTACATTTCCGAAAAAAACAAAACCAATACCCCCGATAAACTTAAACTAAAAAAATACTGCAAATGGTGTCGAAAAGTTACCGAACACAAAGAAACTACCAAACTAAAATAAAAGGGGCCTTGGAAAATATCTATATTTCCCCTACTGAAGTTTGCAATCTAGCTTGCCGTCATTGCTACACCAAAAAAACTCCCGACATTCTTGATAATACTCAGATATTAAATTTTATTAAAAAATACGATAATTACCTAAAATCATCAAAATTTCGAAATCGTTGTTTTTTTTCGAACCTGAACGTGGGTAATCCACATTCACCGGAGAAAAAAAATGATGATGAGAAATTTGATCTAAAATCCGTTTTATTTTGTGGGGGTGAAGTCTTTCTTTTACCCAAATTCACCCAACTTATTAATACTCTTACTCAAAAAGGTATCTTTATCACAATTATCACCAACGGTACTATCGATAAGCTTGACCAAATCAAAAACCCCGACAAATGTCAGCTTTTAGTTTCCCTTGACGGTCCTAAAGCCATTCATGATCAAAACAGAGGTCAAGGCAACTTTGACAAAACAAAAAAATTTATCAATCATGCTCTATCTTTAGGTTTTCCAACCGAGATTTTTTTCCTGGTTACCAAAGACTCTTATCCTTACATTGACTCCTTCAATCTATTCGACCTACCCAAAACTTATCTTACAGACCGTCTCCACTCTCTAACTCCCCACCAGATCTTAAACATAAAGAAAAATTACCCTACTTATCCTGCCAAAAATTTTGGCTGCTTCCAACTAGCTCTCCAGTCAGATGGCCTTATCTACGGTTGTTGTGAATCCTCTACCCCTATTGCCAAAATGACCGATCCTACTTCAAAAATTATTAAATCCTTCACCAAATCTATACAAACTTGCCAACAATGTAAACTATGTCTTGGCTGTACCGATCCCAATTTCCTCTGTGGTTACACCAAAGAGTTAAACTGTAAAACTTGCCAACAAGTAGTCAAAACTTTTAATTAAGTTAAAATTCACCATGCCAAATAACTTCAAAGGTCAATTTATCAAAGAACAAACGGTTCATGCCATCCGCCAATACTTTTTGGACAAAAACTTTCATGAAATCTACACCCCAACTCTCATGCCTTCCATCCCTCTTGAGCCAAATCTTTATCCCCTCAAAACTTGTTGGACCCACAAAAACATCGACTTCTTTTTTGCCACTTCACCCGAGTCAAGTCTTAAAAAATTGATTGCCAAGGGTATTGGTAACTGTTTTTCTATTAGTAAAATTGTTAGAGATCTTGAAGATATCGGACCGACTCATAACCTTGAATTTTCCATGTTAGAATGGTACGAAATTGGTAAAAATTACAAAGATTTAGTCAAAACAACTCAAGATTTAGTCATGTATATTTATCGTGCGATATTGAAATATCTAAATAAAAAGCCAACAAATTTACTCAAGTATCAAGACCAAACCATTGATCTATCTTCTCCCTGGTATTCTTTCACTCTAAAACAACTTTTCAGTAATTTTGCCGACCTCGATTTATCAAAAAACTTAACTTTTTCTGCTATCAAAAAGACTGCCCACAAAAAAGGTTACAACATCGATGGTGTCACTTCTTGGGAGCCTTTGTACACTCAAATATTTATCAACGAAATTGAAAACAATCTTCCTACTGACAAACCAATTATTATCTTCGACTACCCCACTCGAACATCACCTTTATGCAAACCCTGTCTCAACAACCCTGGCTTTTCCCAGCGTTTCGAATTTTACATCGGTGGTATGGAAATCGGTAACGCTTATACTGAATCTACTTCTTCAAAAGATATTCTGGCTCATACTAAAAAAGAACAACAATTCCGAAAGATTCATCATTTACCCATCCATCCATACGATAAAGATTTTATCCGTTCGTGTGGCAAACTTCCGCCCTGTGCCGGCATCGGTCTTGGTGTCGACCGTCTGGCTATGCTTTTTTCAAATACTACCAACATCGAAGACGTCCTCTACTTCCCTACTTCCATGCTACTAAAATAATCTTGTGGACCCAAGGGGGCTCGAACCCCTGACCTTTCGCATGCCATGCGAACGCGCTAGCCAACTGCGCCATGGGCCCTAAGCTTTAGTATTTTACCAAAAATAAGTATAATATCCTACCTAGGCTCGTAGTGAAATGGCTATCACTTCAGTCTCCAAAACTGACATTCCAGGTCCGAATCCTGGCGAGCCTGCCTAAAAACACCCCACTTGCCTCCTCACTCATGAAACTTTCCGCTCATATCATGACATTTAACACCCTTATCCTTGCTACAACTAATTCCTCCACACTCAGTATCATTTTCAAACACCCTTGGGCATTGACTTTTTTCCGGATCATAAAAAGAAACACACTCCCCATTTGGAGCACAAGCATAATAAGTCACGCAACCCACATTTAACTTTGTATTAGTACTAGCAACTCCATAGTTGTATCCGCAATCATCAGGTCCACAGCCCCACGAACAACCTACTGCTTCAATTGAGGCATCCGTGTCAACTTCCAAATTAGTAAACAGTCTAAACCAACTCGGACAGTCCGACTCTTCAGCCACATACACAAAAGCGTCATCCGACATCCCACAGGGAAAAGATGGCATATAGGGTTGACTTTCAAAACCAAAAGCCTGGCCACACTCCGGTATCTCAGTCGGGAAACAGCCCATATCAAAGTGATACTCATACATGGCCACCTTAACTCTATCTAGGTCCGACTTTCTTTTAGCGTCTCTTGCCTTTGCTATCTTACTACCTATGGCAAAATAAGACACCAAAGCTAAGGCCATCAATACCACCACTGTTACTAACATTTCTACCAAACTCATACCTTTGCTCTTCACTTAACTATTCTAACAAGTTATTATTAGTGATGGACACCAATCAAACTCTATATTCCCAAACTCCCTTTCAAATCTTTATCAAAAACTTTCTAGCCGGTTTCGCCAAAGGTCTCGGTACTGTCGCTTTATACTTTTTGACTCTATACCTCTTCTATCAATACCTTATCAAACCAAAACTTGGAGATATTACCGAATTTATCGATCTTTACAAAGATTCTATGGAGTCTTTCAAACAAATCCAAACCGCCGTTCCTCAAACTAACCAACCAAGCATTAACCTCAATAGTCTTCTTGACCAACTCCAGCCAACTCAATAGTTTAGTGTAGAATTTATACATGCCAAAAAAGCTTAAAAACATTTTTTTAATCCTATTTCTGTTTGCTTCAGGCATCGGTCTAGGTTATATCCTTAAACCTTCCACCAAACCGGATAGTTCTACCAAAATTCAAGATAAATTTATTACCTTTTCATCGGAAGTTTACGATGTCATTAAACAAAATTACTGGGAAAAAACAGACGATGCCACCCTTAACCAAATCTATCTAGCCGGAGCCGAAAAATTAACCGGTCAAATCTACAATCAAGAACTCAAAACCAAAGATGATCTACTCGACTTTTTGGCCACCGTCCTCAAGCAGTACGATTCAGATGACAAAAAGATGGAATTTACCGCCACCTTATCTGATCTTGTTTTAAGCAACCTCAAGCCTTTTGGTCGCTCTAGGCTTTACACCAAAAAAATGCAAGATGATTTGAGTAATACCGTTGCCAATGTTGATCCCACTACTGATCAATATCAAGTCTTAGGAATTGACAAAGACGCCACACTCGAGAAAGTTGATCAGGCTTATCAAAGTCAAGTCAAAGATCTAGATCCAGATAAAGATGCCGACAAGATAGCTCAACTTAATACCGCCAAAAACACCCTCAGCGATCAATTTAACAAAAACTTATATGATGCCCAGGGTATCCAGCCCAGCACCAACTACCAGGTTACTGGCGATACTCTCTATCTAAAAATCAACAAATTTACCCTGACTACCTTTGAAGAAATGGTCAATAATCTAGACAAAGTTTACCAACAACAAAAACTTACCAATCTTATTCTTGATCTTCGAGACAATATTGGTGGCAACATTGATGCCATGCCCTATTTTTTGGGTCCTTTTATTGGTCCCGATCAATATGCCTATCAGTTCTTCCATCAAGGCGACAAGACTGATTTCAAAACCAAAATTGGTTGGCTGGAGTCTTTAGTTCCCTACAAAAAAGTCGTTATATTAATAAACGAAAACTCCCAATCCGCCGCCGAACTTATGACTGCCACTCTTAAAAAATATAATGTTGGCGTTGTTGTCGGTACTCCTACCAAAGGCTGGGGTACGGTTGAAAAAGTCTTCCCGCTTGAAAACCAAATAGACGATAGCCAAGAGCATTCTGTCTTTTTGGTTCACAGTCTTACTCTAAGAGATGACGGTCAACCCATCGAAGGCAATTCCGTTCTACCTGCCATCGATATTGCTAGCCAGAACTGGCAACAAGAGCTCTTTAAATACTACTCCGATCAAGATCTAGTCAATCAAGTCGCTAATTTCATAAATCCTAAATCCTAATTTCGAAACTCGAAACAATAATTAATTTTCAAATTTTAAAAAGTTTAAAACATTAGAATCTATATAATTTGAATTTGTTTAGAATTTAGTACTTAGAATTTCGAATTCACATTTTAGCTTGCTAAAATGTTTATATGAAAATAAAAAAAGCTGTTATCGCCGCTGGTGGTTGGTCCACCCGTTTCCTTCCCACAGTAAAAACATACGCCAAAGTTCTTATTCCCATCTTTGACCAACCTCAAATTCAATATCTTTGCCGTGAACTAATCGATAATGGTATCAACCAGATTGCTATCGTCCACCGCCACGGTGAAAAATCTTTAAGACAACATTTTGCTCCAAACCAAGAATTAAACACCTATCTGGCTAATAAAAACAAACAAGCTTCCATGGACAGCCTTAATTACCTTCTCAAAAAAGCCACATTTACCCTCATTCCTCAGTCAAATTCCTTGCCTTACGGTAACGGCACCCCCATTCTATCCTGCAAATCATTTATCAGTCAGGATCCCTTCATCTATATGTATGGGGACGATCTAATCATCGAGAAAAAACCTGGTAGCTTCCTTGCCAAAGCCATTAACACCTTTATATCCCAAAAAGCTGATGCCGTTGCAGCCACTCAACCAACTGATCGAGTTGATCTTTACTCAAGTGTCAAAATCAAAGCTGGTACCACCAACCAAATTGAGACTGTTATTGAAAAACCCCAACCAAAGGATGCCTTTAGCAAACTTGCTGTTATTGGAAGGTTTGTTTTTTCACCAAAAATCATCAAGGTCCTTCAAGACACTACCGTTGCCCGTGGCGAACTTTGGCTAACCGATGCTCTCAACAACATGGCCCAAACACATAAAGTTTTAGTCCAACCAACCGACAAAGACTCTTATTGGCATACCACCGGCGACCCTTTAAATTTCCTTAAATCCAATCTGGCCATCGCCTTCTTAGATCCCAAGCTAAAAAAAGAATTGCAAGTATATATAAGAAATCTTTGAAATCGTATTTTTGAAAGGTCTTGTTGACGAAGACTACACCGATCCTTAAGAAAATATGATGAAAAGATTAAGGCAGTTGACATAAGCTTTTTTCGTGATAAACTACCCCATAATAATTTTTATTCTATAAAATGAAAAAAATAATCCTATCTTTAGCTATATTAGCTAGTTTACTTTTAGCTAGTCCTGCTAAAGCCAATTACGAAACCGAAGAAGTTAATCAATTGGTGGTTGATAAAGCCATCAAAGGCTTAGACCAAGCTGTCTGGAAAGATAATTACAGCTCTTCAGATTTCATTTTCAAACCCGGTGACCAATTCGAGTTTAGAGTTACTATCAAAAACACCGGTAATCGCAACTTAACCTGGATTCAAATCAAAGACAAACTTCCCTCTTCTCTAGATTACATCTTTGGTAGAGATGGTTCAGTTTTTGAAAATCAAGGTATCGGTTGGTCTATTCCTGAGCTAAAACCTGGCGAACAGCAAGATACTGTTATCAGAGTCAAAGTCAATAGCGCCGTTTCTGTTTCTCTTAAAGAATGGGTCAACTTCGTTGACGGTAAAGCTGAATCAGGTGCCTACGATTCCGATACATCTGCTTTCTGGACCGCTGAAGGTGTTGCTACAGTTGAGCAACCCAAGCAACTTCCGGATACTGGTATTGGTGATCAAATTCTAGTAGGTTCCCTTATTTCAAGCTCAATGCTAGCCATGTCAATATTCTTTAGAAAACACTCTAGAGGCTATTAAGTTTAGGTTTATGCTATACTATCTCAATCACCAGGGAGGGAAGGTTGCAGAGCAATACTGCAAGCAACACTCCCATTTTTTTTTGCCTATTTTTTGTATTCCAACTTAGCCCTCAAGTCATTCATAAAATTCAGATATTTCCTGTAAGATGACAATAATTTAGAATACTTTCTTTGATTTGGTATCAATACTCTATCTAACTTTTTTTCTTTTATCAGAAACTTAACTAAACAACCAAAATCACCATCACCTGACACAATTACAGCTCTATTATAATTATCATATTCAATTCTTGCCGACCAAAGCACTAGTTCAGCATCCACGTTCCCTTTCGCTTTTCCCATATTATCCATTACGGTCTGTTTAAAAATTAGCTTAAATCCCGACTTTTTCAAAAACTTATAAAGATCTTCGTTTTCAGCTATATATCCAATAAACAAAAACGCTTTAGTAACTTTATATTTTTGCCCTAAATACTTTCTAAACCTGGCAAAATCCAGCTTCCAGCCTTGATCCAATATCCCTAGATTCAAATTTTGGCTATCAATAAAAGCATAAACTATCTTATCTTTTTTGTTTTTTACCATATTCTATTTAAGCACAACTCCTATCTATAAATATCTTTTCTATGACCAATTCTATATATAAGCACTATTTTTTGTTTACCGTATACATCATAAATCACCCTATAGTCACCTATTCTTAATCTATACATTGCCATTTTATTACCAACCAAATGCTTATAGTGTTGAGGATACCTATCGTTTTTTAGAGCCAATATCTTTGGTACTATTCTCTCCCTAAGCTGTTTTGAAAGTTTCTTTAAATCTTTTTCCGCCTTGCTCGTTAATCCTATTTCGTATTCATCCATCTTCTTAATTTTACATTACATCTTCCAACTTTTTTGTCTTTCCATTTACAAATTCCTCTCTACCTTTTTTTATATCCTTTGCCAGTCTAGCTGAATTAGCTTCAGTCACTATATCTTCTATTTCCTGATAATCTTCAAAAGGTATTGCCATAAAAACAGGTTTACCCCTTTTAGTCACCAAATAATGTCCCCCAATCTGGGCAATTTTATTTGCCAATGAAGGTAAATTTGTTTGAAACTGTTTTATACCAAAACTATTGCTTATCATAGTACTAATAAGATACCTTAAAGGAAGTACTTTGTCAAATAATTATTTATCATTTACTAATTGCCCGCTACACCATAGATGCTATCTTACT
>CAZBXB010000001.1:10276-36578 GCA_964496075.1 uncultured Gammaproteobacteria bacterium | reverse complement strand
ACACTTGACAGACCGCCATACATCCTATATTATTATCCGTATGGGGATCCTGCTCGTTTCCCCTATACCGCACCTTTAGACATAATTTACATCGTACTATCCTATAACTTGACAATATAACTACCTGTTATATAATATAGGATAATAAGCACATTTAACAACTAATGTTAGTGATCAGAAGAGAGACGTGGGGTTGGGTGGCTCCTCTTACCCCCTGCTCCTGTTCTCTTTTGTTCACTAACGCAACTTAAAAATTTAAGGCCAGGACACTGTTTAAATCAACATTTACCCTGGCCTTTTTTAGTTTTTATCCCCTCAAAGGTTAGTTGACAAGCTTTGTCAATTATCCTTTGATGGGTTTCACCCATCAAATTAACATATATCAGCTTTGATTTACCAAATAATGCTTTTGGGACAATCAAACTGATGTTCTTTAACAATCTCTTTCTTACTTTCTAAAACTTGTGTATCTTGTGTTGGCTTTTGAAAAGAATCCAATCCCCTCTTTTTGGTTATGCGGTCCACCTCAGTGAATATCTTTTAGGTATTTAGTAAGGTGTACCGCAATGTAATAAACCAAACAATCAAGAGAGGTGCGGCTCTCTTTCAAATCAATGACTTTGACCGGTCAATATTTTCAGTATGGAGGCAGTATCATGGCTAAAAAGTTTGTTGTTGTTGCTCTGTTGTTGTCCGTTGTTGTCCTTCTAACTGGGTGTAATACACCAGTTACGGAGAAAATCGCTGAAAAATGCGACGTTGACCCGATCCCGGCTCAGGTTAAAGTGGGTACTGTGTTCTATGCATGCCCCACCAAAGACCCCGTCGTACTCGCGACTGTCGCCCCGACGCAGGCTCCGCAGGACACCACCGTCCCACAGGAAAACTCCGAACAGGCCTCCCAGGCCACCGAAGTCAACATCAACGAGCCTCTTAATGGGACTCTTGATGATTTCGGAAATGCTACCCGATACGACGACCGCTTCCCATTGGGTGGAGGAATGATCTGGGATCAGTCATACAACACTGGCGAAATTTTCGTCAGCAATATGTATGCCGCTCACGATCACGATTTCAAATCTCAAAACGGATGCGTCATCGTCTATCATCAGGCACCGTCTGGAGGCAGTCGGATCAGGTTTACGGCCTGGGACGGTATGGGATTCGAACTCAATGCAGACAGCGGTTACTCGCTTTCACAAGCTATTGCTGCAATGAGAGAAACTCTCGTTCGCGCTCACGGCTGCTCGCCCGATTCCATTCAGTACCACGAGACCACCATCCACGGCGATCCAGTCAAATAGCCATCCTCGGCTACTTGATATTTCAAGCAGGTTCTCCCCGCCCGGGGAGGACCTGCCAAAACAAACACAAGGAAAAGAAAGAAGAAAGAGATTAGCGTACTACGGTTATAAAAGCACCGTACTGATGAGTTCCCACAAGGACGAATACGCTTATGAATAAATCCACAACTTTACCCGCCTTTGGTGGGCCACTAGTTTCGGTAATCATGCCAGTCTTCAACTCCGCCCCTTTCCTGTCTCAAGCAATTGAAAGCATCCTTGCTCAAAGCTACAAAAACTTTGAACTAATCATCATCGACGACGCTTCTACAGATACCTCCAGAAAAATAGTTTCTCAATTTGTTAAAAATGACAAAAGGATTAAATTTATCAAAAATAAAATCAATTTAGGTGTGAGTTTGTCTACCAATATCGGTATTTCTCAGGCCAAGGGACAGCTTATCGCCAAAATGGATTCAGATGATATTGCTCTACCCTATCGTCTAGAAAAGCAAGTCAAATATCTTCAAAACCACCCTAAGTGTGTGGCTGTCGGTGGTCAATGTATCGTTATCGATGAGAAAAATATTGTTATTGGCAATAAAGTATTTCCCACCACCGCCTCAAAAACCAAAGATATGATTTTCTGGGCTGTTCCTATTCAACAACCAAGTATTATGATCAGAAAAAATTTATTACCAAAAGATTTTTCCTGGTACTCTAAAAGTAAATCTTCAGCCGAAGATGTTGACCTTATGTTCAGGTTGTTAAATTTCGGCCAACTTAAAAATCTTAATCAAGATGTCTTACTCTATCGTCATCGTCCCAACAGTCTCTCTCACACCAACCCCAAATTAACTTTCAGATTAACACTTCAAAGCCGGTTAAACGCTATAAAAAATGGATATATGCCATCACCTAAGGCTGTTATTCTAAACATTGCTCAAATCATTGTCATTGGTCTTTTGCCCAACTCACTTATAAATCAACTTTGGATCATTTTAAGAGGTATTAATAACGATAACGCTTCGAACACTACCCTTTCCTATCTTCCATCACTAAACTAATTTCTCTTTAAGTTAAAATATATTGTGGTCATCAACAAATTTGTCAAAAAACATTGGCACCAAATAATCTTAGTCTTTGTCTTATTTGTCCTATTTATTAAAAACTATATCCCTGACACTTATCTTCTCGGTTGGGATAACCTAGTTCCTGAATTAAATATCTGGATCAACATTAAAAGATCACTATTTTCTGCTTGGCAGGAATACCAAGGTTTAGGTTTGGTTGCCGGCATGGCTCATGCCTCTGATCTCATTAGGCAAATTATCATTTTACCTCTCACCCTATTTCTGCCAGTTTCTCTTATTCGCTACCTATGGCATTTTGCCATGCTTACCATCGGCTCTTTTGGCCTCTTACGTCTCCTAAATAAACATATCAAACTAACTCCTTTCCCATGTTTTGTTGGTAGTCTTTTTTATCTTCTCAACTTTGGCACCATCCAAAATTTTTACGTCGCTTTCGAACCCTTTTCTACCCTATGGGGCTTCTTTCCTTGGCTAATTTCCTCACTCCTAGCCTATTTGAAAAAACCCACCAAAAAAAATCTTAAAAGCCTATTTTGGCTAAACCTTCTAGCTACTCCCAGTTTCTACGTCCAAACTAATTTTATTGTCTACATTTTATGTATTGCAACCATTCTTATTTCATATTTTGTAAATTGTAAATTGAAAATTGAAAATTCCCTAAAAATATTGACAACAATATTTTTAATTAACTCCTTTTGGCTTCTTCCTTTTCTCTATTACCTTATTTCTGGCAATATCAACAACACTACTCAAAGCTTCGGCAATCTCATGGCTTCCCAAGAAACCTTTATGCGAAATCTTAAAAGAGGTACTTTGGCCGATTTTCTTTTATTAAGAGGTTACTACTACGACTACAGCAACTCTACTACTCTTCTTATGGCTCCCTGGGTTTCCTACTTCCAAAATCATTATATTCTCTTAATTGGTTACTTATTAGGTTTTATTGCCATTATCGGGATAATTTTTTCCAAATATACTTGGCTAAAAATAATATTAGCTCTGACAACCATTGCTCTTATGTCCGCCACTCCACCCTTTTCTTGGATCAACCAAATTTTAAGATCATCTCCTTTTCTCGATCAAGTCTTTCGTTCACCTTTTACTAAATTTATTGTTCCCACCTCATTTATTTTTTCACTCGGATTACCTTTAGGTCTTGTTTCTATCACCAATCTCTTTAAAAAACTGAAATACCAAACTAGAAAGATCACGCCCATTTTTTCCATCCTTACAGCCTTACTTGTTATTATCTTTTCTCTACCTTCTTTTTCCGGAGACTATTTTTATTCACAAACTCGCCAGAAATTACCAAGGCAATACGCCAATCTCATCAATTTCTTTAAAACCCAACCAAAAACCGGCCGAATCATGAATCTACCCCAGGGTTCCTTTTGGGGTTGGACCTTCTACAATTGGAACTATAATGGCTCTGGTTTTCTTTGGTATGGTATAGAACAGCCAATTTTAGATCGTGCTTTCGATGTGTGGAATCTAAAAAACGAACATTATTATTGGCAACTAAATGATGCTCTCCAAAAACAGGATATAGATCTCTTCAATCAAATATTATCTCAATACGATATCCAGTACATTATATTCGACAATAATGTCTATTTTCCTAGTGAAAAAAACTATGCCATTCAAGCTATAAAAACCGACCAAATGCTCAAATCTCTTAACACACTTAAGCCAGTCGTTCAACTCGACAAAATTACTGTCTATCAAACTAACTTTAAAACTGTACCTTATCTAACCAACACCATTGATAACACCATCAAGGGTGAATCTTACAGTTCGTCAGGCCAGGCTATTAGTCAAAACCTAATAGAACTAAACCCAACACCATGCCTAAGCCAAAAAATCAGCTCTGGATTCTCTAATGCTGGTTACACTGACAATTATCTTCAGCTTGTTTCTCAGGATAATCCAAATTGTCAACAGTGGCATCTTAATAATATTGATCTCACCAAAGCCAATATCCTAAAAATTACTTATAAAAATATAACTGGACACCCTTTAACCATTTCCGCTTTTAACCAAACTAATAAATATGTCTTTAACAAGCTCCCTGATTCGCAAAATTGGATCACTCAACAGTATTTTCTTCCCGCTTACACCACCGACTCTTATAAAAGCTCCTTATCTATCCAGATCAGAAGTCCCTCCTTCAATCAGTTCAATACTGTCAACCAGATCAGCCAAATTCAACTTTATACTGCTCAAGTTCAACAGTCACAACTTCCCCCACCTCAAGCCAAACAATATCTATCAAGCAAATCTAGTATTTTCCTCTATCAAATAAAACTTGAAGAACCCAACCAAAACACCCATCTTGTTCTTCCTCAATCTTTTGACAAAGGTTGGTTAGCTCTCTACTTCAACGGCCTTAAACCAATCTTTTTAAAAGATCACACACTTATCAACAACTGGGCCAACGGTTGGAACATTGAAAATCTTAATAACCAAATTATCTATATACTTTTTTGGCCACAACTTCTAGAATTTCTTGGCTTCTTTTTGCTTATCCCAACTCTTTTTTATATCCTTAAATCAAAAAAAGGCTAATCTACCTATACACCTGCTCATGACTACCTATATCAGTAAAATACACCACGTTTTCATTTTCATCCCAAACAAAAATCATTCTCATTTTTCTATCGATCGAAACACTCCACAAATTTTCAATTGTCGATTCTAATTTATGTAATCTCAAAGATGGATGGTTAACATTATTACTAAAAAATCCGATTTTCTTCTCAATCTTTTCAAGTAATTTTTTATCTCTTTTCCCAAGTTTCTTAAGTTTATTTTCAAATACTTTGGAAAATTTAATTTTCATCTAACTCTTATTTCAGACTTTTAAAATAATCAGATATATCATCAACCTCAACCCATTTATTATCCTTAAACGCTTTTCTTGTTATATCCTCAGTTTTCTCTGATACTTTAAATGTGGGATATTTCTTTTCTCCCACATCCATCAATACCAAGTGTCTCAAATAAGCCGATACAGTAAATCCAAAAGATTTGGCTATTTCCTCCAACTGCACTTTTAGTACACTTGGCAAATTAAGTTTTATTTGAGTTGTATTGCTTGAAATCATAACCAAATCATACCCCAAAAGTAGACCCTTTTCAAGTGCCAAGCCAACTAGTATTTTCTTATTCTGTACAATTTTGTACACAACAAACCAACGCAATCAAAATTTTTTCAAATATTCCTTTACTTCTTCCTCTATTTTCAAAAGCCCATTTTCATCCTCCACATTATCCCTCACCTCTGCTATCCAATTGGCAATCTTGATCATATCCTCTTCTTTCATTCCCCGAGTCGTCTCCGCTGGCGTCCCGATTCTAATCCCACTTGGTCTAAATGGGCCGGCTGAATCGTGAGGAATAGTATTGGCATTAACTATTATGCCCGCTTTCTCCAAAGCCACTGCCATAGCTTTACCATCACCAATTTCTACTACCATTAAGTGATTTTCTGTCCCAAACACCTTAAATCCTTTCTGTCTCAAACCATCTGCTAAGGCCTTTGAATTTAACACAATTTGCTTAGCATATTGTTTAAACTCAGGCTTACTAGCTTCCTCAAAGGCTACTGCCATCCCTGCAATACTATTCATATGTGGTCCTCCCTGCATACCTGGAAACACGGCTCTATCAATTTTCCTAGCTAGCTCTTCCTCTTTTAAAAGTCCCTTTTCAGTCACAGCAATAAAAGCAGCTCTTGGTCCTCGTAAACTTTTATGTGTCGTTGACGTAATTACATGGGCAAAGGGTACTGGTGAAGGATGTACTCCGCCTACCACCAGTCCTACTATATGAGAAATATCTGCCACCAACCAAGCCCCCACAAAGTCAGCAACTTTGGCAAATTTCTCCCAGTCCAAGATAAAAGGATAAGCTGTTGTCCCTGCCCAAATTAACTTTGGCTTCTCTGTTAGGACCATTTGACCTAGTTTGTCATAGTCAATATGACCATCCTCTTCCACATCATATTGCACCGATTCAAAGTATTTACCCGAAAAAGTAATCTTTGGATGTCCATGAGTCAAATGTCCCCCACCACTTAACTTCAAACCACAAATCTTATCTCCCGGCTCTACTAGTGCCATTAATACGGCTCCATTGGCCGGACTACCAGAGTATGGTTGCACGTTCATATGTGGTACTTCTAAAAGCTTCTTGCCTCTCTCTATGGCCAAATTCTCAATCTCATCCACCACGCCATTGCCCTGATAATACCGTCTACCGGCATAACCTTCAGCATATTTATTGGCCAAGACTGATCCGACTGCCCTCTTTACTTCTTCAGACACAAAATTCTCACTTGGTATCAAATGAATCTGATTATTCTGTCTTTCTTCTTCTTTCCTAATTAGATTAAACACCTCATCGACTTTCCTTCCTTGCCCTTCCGAAGCTTTATGCGTAGGAGGGTCTTTTTCTATCAAATCAAACACTTTATCCATTATCCAAACTCCTTCTATCAACCATCTTGTAATAATCAACACCATTCTTATCTTCTCCCGCTTTTACAAAATCAACAAAAACAGGTTCCGCTACTTGTTTCATCTCTTCAAGAAGTCTACCCAACACATCTCTTATCTCCCAATGAGCTCCTTTAGCTGTTCTCATCTTAAATATATGTCTCCATTCTCTAAAATTTGCTGACATATATATTCTTGTTGCTAAACCAATCGGCAAAACTTGCCTTGCATCTTCTGGTGTCCAACCAGCTTTTCTCAATCCTCTATACATTTTCTGCGACTGCTCCATCATTTCCATAGGAGTCATTTCAATACCATCCTCAAGAGTTATGTTCATACCCAAATCTCTATGCCTCGGTAACACCGCTCCCATTTCAAACGATCCTAAATCTTCCGTATCACCAACATAGTCAACATATCTGGTTGATTCTTGAGAATAGGAAGCTAATCTGTGTCTCACCAACTCATGTGTAAATCCTCGAGATACATCAGAAAACTCAACATTAATATGTGCATGCTCAGTTACACTTTCATGACCTCTTCTTTCAAGCATATCGATAAATCTTGAAGCGCTTCCCAATGTTATATCTCCTTTATCCGACCGATAACAAATCCTACCTGCATATTCCACTTCCCTCAATTGCCAATTAATAAACTCTCTTGGTGTCCTTATCTCAAACTTCCCCCTTTCAATAAAATTTACCATTTGTTGATTTTAGCACTTCATTTATTTCTTTCCAGCCCTGTCTTCACTCTTCTTATCCTCCCAAAATCTAGATGCTGTTGGACCCTTTTGTCCCTGATACTTATTTCCCATCAAGCTATTTCCATAAAGCCTGTCCGGTACACTACTCATTTCCAAAAAGCATATTTGCGCAATTCTCATTTCTTTATATATCTTTATTGGCAATCTAGACAAATTCCCAATTTCAAACGTTATCCAACCCTTAAACCCAGGATCTATATAACCTGCAGTTGCATGTATTACTAAGCCAAGTCTTCCCAAAGAACTTCTACCTTCAAGTTTGGCACACAAACCTCCCGGTATTTCAAAATATTCTTTTGTTGCCCCTAATACAAAATCTCCAGGGTGAATCACAAACCCATCACCATTAAGTTTAACTATCCTGGTTGTATCGATCTTTTCTCTGACATCAATAAATCCAGCCTTATAATTATCAAACACCCTTACCTCACCACCCAATTTTAAATCATAAGTCGAAGGTTGAATATTTATTTCTTCAAAAGGCTTAATCACCAATCCTTTTTTCAACCATGCCTTTATATCTCTATCTGAAAGTACCATTCACGAGTCTATCAAAAATCATTCCTATCTTCCAGTTGGACGATGGGTGCTCACGCCAACAGGTCTTCTTCTTTTTCTAAATCCATCAACTCTATCTCTCACTCCACTTACAAAAGAGGTCGACCGCCTATCTGCCACTATATTAACTTCTTCAACTGATTCATGAATCTCCTCAGCCGTTCTCATGTTTCTCACCACAGTTGACGGTATAGAACTCCCAACAGCTTGCACCACAGCCCACACACTATCAGCTTCTTTAACAACATAACCTGTCATATGCCATATTTTACCATGCTACTATTAGAAATGACCAAAATACTCGAATCAATTCTTGCCATGATCCAGCAAAACGGTAATCTATCTATGTTTTTGGGGGGATTTATAGAGCAAATCATTGTCCCTATTCCTTCCCCTATCATCACTATGGCCGGCGGCGCTTTTTTAATTGCTCAAAACCTTCCTGTCTTTGAAACCATCTGGCAAATATTTATCAAAGTTTCTCTTCCTTATACTATTGGGGCTACTATCGGCACTAGTCTTGTCTATCTAATTGCTTTTTATGGTGGCAAACCCTTAATTGACACTTTTGGCAAATATATTGGTATCTCTTGGAAGCTAATTGAAAAAGTCAAACTCGATTTTCAAAAAACTATTGCCGATGAGCTTTTTATTCTTATTTCTTGTATTATCCCGGTTGTACCCGTCTCTCTAGTTTCTGGCTTTTGTGGCGGTTTTAAAATCGCCCCTGCCAAATTCTACCCCATGGTTTTTTTAGCCCTTCTGATTCGTGCCACTATTCTGGGTTTTATAGGTTTTCAAATGGGTGAGACTTTCACTGATTTGGCTCATGGATTAGATAAAATCGAGTCCATCTTAACCATTATTGGTGCCGGTCTAATTCTTGGCTTTCTTTATCTTAAGCGGAAAAAGTGGATCAAAGCTAACGAATAGATCAAACTATTCTTTTCAACCTCATATATTCATCAAGTACCATTTCTGCCCAATACAATTGATTTTCAACCACCCTATCTTTGTCTAAATCCACTTTCATCAAATTTCCCACTTTTTCTTTTGCCATTTTAAAAAAATCCATTCCTACATCAATTTTGCCCCTAGCAAGTTTGTCAGCACATCTATACAAATCTCCCACCCCATCAGCTCTAATGCTATGTTTATCCATGGTCTATTATAAATCAAACTACACACGAACATTTATCTCCCATATACCACTGACCGCATTGCTTGCAACAATGCCACACATTACCCTCACCATCAATTTTTATTAAGCCATTATTCGAAAAAATCCTATCAAATACTCCCATTTGCTTATCTGATGACAGTGCTGAACCTCCATGATTGGCGTTTTCATTTAGCTTATATCCTCTTGCCAACATGGCATACTCAAATGCCGCATCTAATCTTCTCCCCGATAATCCCATTCCAGACACCTCACTTCGGGCCTGTCTTACATGAAATTCCATTGTATCTCTTAATTCAATATCTTTTCCTTGCCTAATTGCCTCCCACACTTCAGACATACCAAACATTTTTTTGCCAAAATCAATCCAATCTTCTTCCTTTAAATTTACTCCAATTGGCTGACTTCTTAAACCCTCAGCATTATTAATCCAGAATCTCATAATTCCACCTTCAAAACATACCATCCTTGTTGCTATTTGCATCAATTCCCAGGGTGTTTTATTAACCACTATTCCCCTACACTTCAGTGTCATCCCATCATTAATTTTTTCAGCTCTGGCTACTACTAATCTGGCACTTACATAGGAACCGCCGGAAGGACTTATCCAAAATATCGTATTTAAGCCCTCATCCGCCAATTTAAAAATATTTTCCATTCCCTCAATCTCTTCTTTACCAAACTCTTTTTCCGGATCCAACTCTAATTCTAAACCACTCTGCTCATCATAAATTATTCCATCCCTCCTAAATATTCCATACTTACTTATATTTAATGATACATTTCCTTCTTCACAATAGGCCAATGCCACCTGCCTTGTTGCAAAATCATCACCCCCTTGACCCACAAATTTATCCAATTGTATTAAGGGTGGTCTCGCTTCTATACTGTTACTTTTCATATTTTCTTTGGCTCGAAAGAATTAAGTCTTCGGACTGCGGTCTTCCGTAGCTTTAGCGAAGGAGACCTTACCGTTGCGGCCCAGTGGAGGATTCGCACCTCACTTTCCTTTTTTAACTATCTTAATTTAACATTTTTTAAAACTTCTTTAACATCAACTATCCACTCCTCCAATTCTCTGGCCTCAAAAGACTTCCTTTGGCAATATGTTTCATTAAGACACCCTATCGGTCTAAAATTTTGCCAATACCAATTGACATTATCTCCCACAATTTCCACTAATTCTCTAGCTCCTTCTATCAATCCTTTTTTAGTATGCAGACCGGGCACTACTGTTGTCCTAAACTCGAATCCGACCCCACTTTCAGCCAAAATTCTCATTGATTTTTTTATATTTTCTACCCCAACCTTCTTCAATCCAACCGTTTTAGCATAATCACAAAATCTATTCTTAAAATCCATAGCCACGTAATCAAGTAAACCTGCATCAACCAACCTCTTTAAACCTCTCGGCCTACTTCCATTTGTATCCAACTTAACTACCATACCCATATCTTTTATCTTCTTAATAAACTCAAATACATCAGGATGTATCATCGGCTCCCCACCACTAACACAGACTCCGTCTAACACCTTTTTTTTCTCTTCCAAAAACTCAAAAAATGCATTTTGGCTCATTACCTCTTCATCTCCATTCACCAAAAAGCCATTATGACAAAAAGGGCAACGAAAGTTACACCCTAAGGTAAACACTACCGCTACCACTTTACCCGGATAATCTACAAAACTGGTTTTTTGCAACCCACCAATCTTTATTTTAGTAAATTGAAAATTGTAAATTGGTTAATTAATCTGATATTTTTGTCTCATGGCAAACTCAGCCACTTTACCATCGTTCCAATTTTGTACCGGCCTAAGATAGCCCACTATTCTGGAAAAAACTTCACACTGTGTTCTATCACTGTTTTTCAGTTTTTTTGCTTTCATATTTTTTATTAAATTAATAATTGAAAATTATAAATTATTTATTGTCCTTATATCCAATTTCTTCATCACACTTAGGACAATAAAAGTGTTCTCCGGCAATGTAGCCATGTTTTGGACATACCGAAAAAGTCGGTGTTATCGAAAAATAAGGTAATTTGTAATTTTCAGCCACCTTCCTTACCAAAGCCTTTGTTACTTTTGTGTCAGGCAGTGCCTCTCCCAAAAATCCATGAAACACCGTCCCTCCTGAATATTTACACTGAAGCTCATCTTGATTATCCAAGGCTTCAAAAATATCCCGACTAAAATCAACCGGTAATTGAGTTGAATTAGTATAAAAAGCCGCCCATTTATCTCCGGACAGCTTGCCATCAGCCGCCGTCTTTATATCCGGATATCTCTCTTTATCTATCCTGGCAAAGCGATGTGATGTCCCTTCCGCCGGTGTTGCTTCCAAGTTAAATAGCTCTCCCGTCTCTCTTTGAAAGATTAAAAGTTTTTCTCTCATGTAGTCCATTACATCCAAAGCGAATTCCTTACCTTCCCTAGTCTCTATACCTTCATCTATCAGGTTAAGTAAAGCCTCATGCATTCCATTTATTCCAATCGTATTAAAATGATTTTTCCAATAAACCCCATTTCTCTTATGCACTTCCGATAAATAGTGTTTGCAGTACGGATATAGACCAGTTTCAGTAAACTTTTCTATTCTTTCTCTTTTGGTAATCAAAGAATCTTTGGCTACATCCATCAGCTCTCCTAACCTTTTAAAAAACTCTTTTTTAGCCTTTTCACTGGATTTTCCCTTTTCCTTGGCACATAAATATCCAAGTCTTGGCAAATTAATTGTCACTACTCCAATTGACCCCGTCAATGGATTGGCTGCAAAAATTCCCCCACGTTTACGTAAAACCCTATTATCTAGGCGAAGACGACAACACATAGATCTGGTATCATCCGGACTCATGTCCGAATTAATATAATTACTAAAATAGGGTATGCCATATTTTCGAGTCATCTCCCAGACCGGCTCCAAGCTAGGTTTATCCCAATCAAAATCTTTGGTTATCGAATAAGTCGGAATTGGGAAAGTAAATACTCTGCCCTGACTGTCTCCCGCCATCATCACTTCGGCAAAAGCTTTATTAAACATATCAATCTCTCTCTGATACTCTTTATATTTACTATTAATCGACTTACCCCCAATAATGACTACCTCATCTGCCACTATCCCGGTTGGCACCAAATCCATAGTTACATTTGTAAATGGAGTCTGGAAACCGACTCTGGTTGGCACATTCATGTTATAAACAAATTCCTGCATCAGTTGTTTAACTTGTTTAAAAGTCAACTTGTCATACCTAATAAAAGGCGCCATATATGTATCAAAATTAGACACCGCTACTGCTCCGGCCACTTCACCCTGAAGCGTATAAAAAAAATTAACCAGCTGACCTAGCGCTGCCGATAAATGTTTTGGTGGCCCGCTATTTACCTTACCGGGCACTCCCCCAAAGCCTCGAATTAAAAGATCTTTAAGATCCCAACCGGAGCAATAAGCCGATAAAGACGATAAATCATGTATATGAATATCGCCCGACAAATGTGCCTTTCTGGCTTCTCTTGAATATAACCGATTCAACCAAAAATTAGCCGAAATAATCGAGGCCACATGGTTATTTAAGCCCTGAAGCGAATAGGTCATATTGGCGTTTTCTTTAACTCTCCAATCATTTTTATCCAAATATTTCTCTGTCAATTCATCCGAATCTACCAAAGCACTTATATCCCTCTCTCTTCTATGAAGCTCTCTATACAATTTAAAAGCATCATGAGCTTTATCATAACCATCTTCCTGCAAGATAAACTCAATTAGGTCTTGTACTTGCTCCACCTCTGGTACCAGCTTTGAATTAAATCTTTCCTCTAGCTCATCCAGTACTTTATTAGTTACCTTATCAATTGCCTCTAGATTATAATCCCCACTAGCTTTAAAACCAGATCCAATTGCCTTTTTAATCTTAGCCGCCGAAAAAGCTACTATTTTCCCGCTTCTTTTTTTAATTTTTTTTATTGTTACTATTCTTTTTTTCATTTTGACTTATATTCCTTTAAAAGCTTTTCAAAATCTTCAACTTTTTCTATCCCCCTATAAACAGTTGCGAAGCGAATATAGGCCACTGGGTCCAAATCTTTCAGTTTGTTCAACACTATTAGGCCAATTTCTCTACTTGGTATCTCCACACTCTTCCAATTTAATAGTTTCATCTCTATTTCATCTACTAAATCACTTTTTTCCTCATCACTCATTCGCCAACAAGCCTTATCAACACATCTCTCTAGCTTAGCCCTACTATAGTCTTCCACCCGCCCGTCTTTTTTAACTACTCGCAAATCTATCATTCCTATCTCTTCATAAGTCGTAAATCTTTTCTTACATTTCAAGCATTGTCTACGTCTTCGGGTCGCTTTACCACCCTTAGCATCTCTGCTTTCAAGTACGTTACTTTCATCAAAACCACAATATGGACAAAGCATCGGTCTTTTTTAAAAACATATAATTTAACACTATGGCTAGTGTGTATTAAACATACTACTCACTACCCCCAGGCTCTGTCAATAGCAAAAACTAGATCAAATTTTATTTAAGCTATTTCAAGACACCAATAACACGCAGTACATAAAGCGAACACTAAAAAATGTTAATTTTTTAGTATAATATCCTATGAACCCATTCCAATTCTTAAAAGAAGTTGGCCAACAAATCAAACAAATTAGCTGGCCGGACAAAAAAACTGTTGTCAAACTATCAGTTACTGTTATAGCTATTTCCATCTTAAGTTCTTTGGCTTTAGGTGGCTTTGATCTATTGTTTGCCACCACCTTTGCAAATATTAGCAAGTCCCAACAGGATGCCAGTCAAATCCAAAATCCACTTGACTCTGCCGAATCACTTGAATCCACTCCCTCTTCCGACACTTCAAACTAACATAAGGCCAACTTAAACTAACAAAAAACGAAATTTTATAGTAAAATACTCAAGCTTCCCGTTACTTGTAGTAAAATCTCTCATGGCAGCAATAATCAAAAAAGCTAAAAAACTAAAAAAGAAAAAAGACCCAAAACAATTTATCTTCGACCTGTCTTCAGTTAAACCCGGAGTCAAAGCCGTTTGGTACGTCATCAACACCTACTCAGGACATGAATACAAAGTCATTGACGCTCTTAAGCAAAGAATCAAAACCATGGGCTATCAGGATTATATTTTCCAAGCCATTGTCCCGATTCAGTCCAAAATGGTCATTAGGCGAGGTAAAAAAGTCAAAACTCAAGAGAAAACTCTTCCTGGTTACGTTCTAATTCAAATGGAAATGACTGATGACAGTTGGACAGTTGTCCGCACTACCACCGGTGTTACCGGCTTTATTGGCATTGAGCAAAAACCATCGCCCGTTTCTCAAGCTGAGATAGATCAAATAGTCAAAACCACTACTGAAGATAAACCAAAATATCAAGCTCCTTTTACTCCCGGTGAAGTTATTAAAATCACCGATGGCCCTTTTGCTGATTTTATTGGTACTATTGAGTCTATCGATAAAGCCAAAGGTAAGCTCAAGGTTCTCGTTTCCTTCTTTGAAAGAGAAACCCCTGTCGAAGTCGACTTTTTACAAGTTAGTAAAGATCTATAATGGTCAAACCAATCAAAGCAGTTGTTAAGTTAACTATTCCCGCCGGTACTGCCACTCCGGCTCCTCCGGTTGGTACCGCTCTTGGTCCTCATGGTATTAATATAGGTGAATTTTGCACCCAATTTAATGCCAAGACAGCCGACAAAAAAGGTTCCCTTATTCCAGCCATTATTACTATCTACGAAGATAGGACTTTTAGCTTTGTTACCAAGCAACCTCCAATTTCAGATATGATCAAAAATACTCTAGGTCTTGCCAAAGGTGCTTCTGAAACCGGTAAAGAAAAAGTCGGTAAGCTGTCAATCGCCCAAATTGACCAAATTGCTCAAGCTAAAATGCCCGATTTAAACACAACCGATTTAGAAGCTGCCAGAAAAATCATTGCCGGCACTGCCAAATCCATGGGTGTCCAAACTGAATTATAATTTATTATTTTTTTTAAAAATCAGCCTATGGCTGAAACAAAACAAATGCCAAAAACAACCACTAAACCCAAAAAAGAAGCCAAGGCTTCAAAATCAGAGGTCAAGGTGGAAGTTTCAACCAAAGTTGAAACAGCCGAACCGGAAACAAAGACCATCAGAGCTGCCAAAGTCAGATCAAACAAGTATAAAAAAGCCAAAGCCAACATTGATAGAGCCAAGCTTTACACTATCAAACAAGCTGTCGAGCTGGTTCAAGCCAACTCTTTAAGTAAATTTGATGGTAATATCGACGCTCATCTTGTTTTAAATACCGAGCCTGGTACTGTTGCTGAAATCACCTTCCCCCATCTTAAAACCGGTACTAAAAAGATTGTTATTGCCGATGAATCTATTGTTAAGAAAATTGAAAAAGGCACCATTGACTTTGACGTTCTTGTGTCTACTCCTTCTTTTATGCCAAAGCTTTTACCTCTAGCCAAAGTCTTAGGACCTAAAGGTCTTATGCCTAACCCCAAAACCGGTACTCTAGCTGACAACCCCCAAGATGCTGTCAAAAAGCTACAAGCTGCCAAAATGAGTGTTAAAACAGAGAAAAAAGCTCCTTTAGTTCATATCAAAGTTGGTAAAATTTCTCAAAAAGCCGATCAGGTAGTGGCCAACATTGAAAAGTTGATTAAAGTAGTCAATCCTCTAAAGATAAAAAAGCTCTATATTACTCCCACCATGGGCCCCAGCGTCAAAGTAAAAATAGATAAATAACGCTCTAGTCTTTAAACTGTTTGTCTTTCTTCATTTCTCTTTCGATCAGATTTCTCAAAAATACTGATCTGGGAACTCTCTTTGTCTTAGCTATCCAATCTAAATAAGCCAAGATTTTAGGACTGACAAAAAAGTTAAATCTAACATCAATTAACTTCTTTGCTTCTTCCACCGCATCAATCACCTTTTGTTTTACTTTTTCCTCTTCCCCGTACTCAACCCAAATGATTTTCTTATTATCCAAACCTTTAAATAATATCGGCTCGCGATCCTTAAGGTAAAAGACTATAGAAGGTTTCCCTTTCGTCGACGCTAAAGTAATTTCATGCCCGATATGAATAGTTGATGGATAACTTGCCTCAAATACACATATATCAGACTTATCCATACCCTTCTCCATTTTCTTATATAGCTCTTTTTTGTCTTCTTCTGGCATCTTGTATCCCATTGGTACAGCTACCGATGCCGAACTATCGTAAACAACACCATACCCTTTTCTCAACACATCAACTATTTCGTCATACCTCTTTTCATAGTCTTTCTTAAAAAACCTCGAACCAGAAAAGTATATTTTCATACCAATTATTTTACCATAATCTTGTTGATAACACCGTTTAACAAGGCCTTATTTGTAACAGTATAAAGCTTACCTTTATATCTTGGTATTATCTTTTCATATTTTTTAACTGAAAACTGCCTGACATCGTCGTCATCTTCTCCACCAAGAAAATATTGTCTAAAAATGTCAGGTGTCAAAAAAGATAAATTCGTCCAAAATCCATATGTTTTCCTCTGAAAATCATCCATAAAATATCTCTTCCATTGATAATAGAATGACACCAAAAAAGAATATTTCATATATATAACCACATCGGCCATCTTAAACAGTTCCGTAACCGGAAACACTCCTTCAACTATCCAATTTTTTTCTCCCTTTATTTGTTCCATTAAATTCTTTTTACCCTTAACAGGACTCAAATAGCCAAATTTTCCCGTCTTCTTAAAACCTTCAAGATCATTAAAACATAAGTCAAGGTCAACCCTCTTAATCTCCATTTTTTGAGACAAAATGGCCGATAGTCTTGTCTTACCAACACAGCTCGGTCCCAATATAAATATTTTCATCAGCTCAATACTAAATAATCAGCTATTTTAACTAATTATAGCCAGAAAAAAAAGTTTTTGTTTTATCTACCGCCTCCTGCCAGCTACCCCCCATATTATGATCCGCTCCGGGCATTACTACCAACTCGGCCTCTCCAGTTATTTTGTTTAAACTGGCCACTACTTGCCTTTGCCAATCCACCTGGCACCAGACATCGTTATCCCCTTGGATTATTAGCACAGGTGACCTTATCCAATCATAGTAATTTTCAAAGGCATACCTTCTACTGTCATATTTATCTTCAAAATCAAATACTGCTTTTCTAATCATTTCTCCCCCATCGTCTAGTCCGTCAGCTGTATCTAAAATGCTTTGTGGAAAGGGATTTGTCATCGGCGCCCACAACACTGTTGGCAAATCTTCTCCGGTTACTTCCAATACCGACAAAACTATCTGTCCTCCATTACTATGTGCCCAAAAAGAAATCTTATCGCTATCCACAAACCCCAGCTTTTTAACACTAGCCAGCAAATCTAGCAAATTCTCCACTTTCTCAAACCTAGCTTCAAGCATGTCCAAAGACTCCATGTCCGACTCCCCGTATCCCAAAAAATCCAATGATATGGTTACAAAACCAGCTTTAGCCAATTCATCAGCCACCCGCCAACTACCAAAACCTGGGTAATAACCATTTTTGTCTGCATACCCCCTCACCATTATCACTACTGGTGATTTATTACTCTCATTCAAGGAGATAACCTGCCTGCCGGCAGGCAGGTTAATCATTCCCGATATCTGCTTATCTCCCGATTTAAATATAAACATTCTAGTCTCAAAATCCGTCGTGTATCCTAAATTAGCCCTTCTCAACTCAACTGCCCCAATTCTTTCTTTTATTTCCAATTTCCTTCCCACAAATTCTCCTCCCTGCCACCTATCCCTTAAACTATCAAAATCATATATTGAATAATCTATCTCCTGCCTGGCCACAAAATTCTGCCTACCTTGCGGGTTTTCAATCGGATACAATTTGTTCCACCCAAACCATCCTCCAATCAAAATTACTACCAAAACCAACAACCATATTAATATTCTCTTCACCACTAATTATATGCTATACTATCCCCAACCAAAGACAGCAAGGTCCCAAGGGATTAAACATCTTGCCCAGGTCACAAACCCGCGTCTTTGGCGGGTATTTTTTTGAAAAATTATGGATAACACAAAAATTTCAGACAATAAACAAGCCAAAATGGATCAAGTTACTAAGCTAACTGAAGATCTCAAAGCTACTAAATCAGCTGCTCTACTTCAATATCAAGGCTTAGGGGCTAACGATATCAATACTCTTCGGGCTAGCGTTAGAAACAGCGGTGGCCACATTGACGTTATCAAAAACACCCTTATTACTCTTGCCCTCAAAAATATTGGTATCGACCTTCCCGAAAAGTTAGTTGGACCTACCGCCGTCGTCCTTTGTGATTCCGATGAAGTTGCTCCCCTAAAAGATATTGCCAAAGTTAATCAGGAAAAAGAAAAAACTGAATTTAAGTACGGTATTTACCAGCAAAAACTTCTGTCTCTAGATGAACTCAACCAGCTTATTTCCCTCCCCAGCTTGACTCATTTAATTGCTAACTTCATTGCTGGCCTAAACAACCCTCTTTATCGATTGGCCTATGCCCTTAAATTTAACCAAACCAAATTTGCCTTAGTTCTAAAAGCTATGGCTGATAAACAAGAGGATACTCCCCAAGCTTAATTAAAATTATTAATTATCAATAAAAAAAATGGCCAAAGAAACAACAAAAAAAGAAGTAAAATTAGACGCTAAACTTCAAAAAATATTAGATAGCGTAGCTGAATTATCAGTTATGGAACTTTCCCAACTTGTCAAAGCTCTTGAGGAAAAATTCGATGTCCAAGCTGTCGTGGCTTCAGCCACTCCGACCGCTAGCGTCGGAGCCAGCGAAGCTGCTCCAGCAGTTGAAGAAAAATCAGAGTTCCAAGTAGTCATCACCAATGCCGGTACCAATAAAATTGCCGTCATTAAAGCTGTTAGGACCTATAAACAAGAACTTGGTCTTAAAGAGGCCAAGGACATGATCGATGCTTGTCCGGCTGATTTAGGTGTCATGAAGAAAGACCAAGCTGAAGAAGCTAAAAAACTTCTTGAAGAGGCTGGCGCGAAAGTTGAGCTTAAATAAAGTTAACTTTTTCCATCATTCCATCAGTTGTCAACCACATTCCTAATTTTCTTAGGAGTTTCTCATCCGCTACTGACGGCCTATGGCTTGTGTGAATATAACAATTAGTTAATTCATCCAAATGTCCCATCGCCTTATTTGCTAAAGGATTATCTCTGGCAGATACAGCTAAAGCCAATAAAACTTCAGCCGCTTCCAAACTAGCAGACTGATCACCAGTCCTCTTTTTCAACAATCCAATTTGACTGATGACTGATTTTGACACCAACTTATACTCATCCGGAATCTTAGCTAATACTTTTATGGCGTTTAATATTACTGCTGCTTCAGCGTGTAACAACTTTGAATTTTTTCCATAAATCAATCGTCCGTCTGGTAATTCTATAGCTGCTCCGCAACAAATTCCACCCTCCCCACCACCTTCTTTTGCTACCTCATCTCTGACTCTGCGTGCCTCCTTTATTGTTCTTAACTGATCTTCTCCAATACCCAACTTGGCCATTATTTTATCCATTCTTTCCAAGACTATCTCATCAACCAATCCCCTCTTATATTCCTCCTTATATCTAAACCAATGCAATATAATCCCTTTCTTAGATCCCTCCCTAACCATCTTATCGTCTACTATCGCTCCACCGGCACAATTTACACCCATATCAGTTGGTGATTTATAGCTTCTGGAATAATTATCAGCCCCGACTATTTTTTCAAACATCATTTTTATCAGAGGAAAAGCCTCCATATCTCGGTTATAGTTCACAACTTTTTTACCATATGCCTTACCATGAAATTTATCTACTAAATTAAAATCTCCCAAATCAGCAGTTGCGCCTTCATAGGCCAAATTAACCGGATGGTTAACCGGTAAATCCCAGATAGGAAAAGTTTCAAACTTGGCATAACCGGATTCAACTCCTTTTTTAGCATCCAGATAAATTTGTCCCAAACAAGTCGATAGCTTACCTGATCCTGGCCCGGCTCCCCATACTACCACCAAATTTCTATCAGTCTTGACATAATCATCTGATCCATAACCCTTACTAGACAGTATCAGTTTTAAATTGGTCAAATAGCCCTTTATCTCATTTCTAATATACACCTTAAACCCCATTCTTTTCAGTCTTTTTTTAAATTTTACTGCCTCCGTCTCTCCTTCAAACCTATTAATTACTACTCCAAAAATATGAAGGCCATTTTGCTTTAAAATGTCCAAAGCTTTTATAGTAGCCGTATCATACCCCATACCCCAATTACCATTCACTTTCCCTTCAGCCAACTGCTTTGCCGACACACAATAAATTATTCCCATTTCTTTTTTCAGACTCTTTAGCAAGGTTAGCTTTGCATTCGGCTCATAGCCAGGCAATACTCTGCTGGCATGAAAATCATCTAATAGCTTGCCTCCAAATTCCAAATACAATCTGCCCGAAAACTTTGACAGTCTTTCTTCTATGGCTCGTTTCTGCAACTTCAAATACTTACTAGTACTAAAACCCTCGCTCATTTATCTATAATAACTCATTTCTGTCTTTTTCCTTTAAGTAATCTACCACTTCTCCCACCCTACCTGTCAGGTCCTTTTTACATAGCAAAATTGCATCTCCCGTATCTACCAAGACCACATCTGACACTCCAATACTGGCTACAAATTTACCCTCAGGCACACGATAAAAATTCCCCTTTGAACCAATTTCCACTGCGTCCTCCGAAGCCTTGGCGTAGGAGGAACTGCCCTTTTTATTTACATACTTGTCCAAACTCTCCCACGTCCCAAAATCCCACCAAGTAAATGGCAACTCTACCATTACCCCCTCACCTCTCGCCACTGACAACACCGTCCACTCCTCAGTTGGTCCTTTAGTTATTTCAGGGTAGATCTTCTTTTCATCCCCACCAGTTGCAATTTCCATCAGAGCTTTTCCCCACTCCGGTTTATGTTTCACATAAGACTCAAGCCAAAGCCTGGGAGTCCATGCATAATGGTTTGCATGAAGCCAAGCTCTTCCGTTACCTATGGCTACTTTTATATCTTCTTCTCTATCTCTCATCAACCAGTCCGATAATTGCCATACTTTTTCCTCAATCTTATCTCCACTTACCATATAATCCACTCCTCTCATCAAAAAAGGGGGTCTTATTGCTCCTGTTACCCATTTTTTCTCTCTCAAAGCCACTTCTTCAATTTTTGAAAGCATTTACAAAAACTTATCATCAGGTTGTCTAACTATATCTGTTTGTATTACTACAAACACCTCATCAGCAAACTTTTTAAAGAGTTTTGCCGCAATGAAACCTATGGCCGGTCCGGTATTCCTCATCTCAGGTTCAAGAAAAAAGTTTTCGTCAGGAATTTCCGAAGCCACTTTTTTGGCCAATTCATATTGTGATTCAGTTGTCGACACATAAATTTCACTAGCCTCAAACTTCTTTCTCAAAACCTCATAGTTGATCTCAAACAAAGACTTGCCTCTCACCAAAGGCAAAAAATGTTTGGGCATACTTTGTCGGGACGCCGGCCACATTTTTGAACCAATCCCACCACAAATCAATACCGGTTTCATGTAACCACCTTAACTAAATTTAATATCTTTTTTACCACCTCAAGCCCGCCCACCTCCTCACCTCTGGTCACAAAATCAGCCGTCACCTTATCGGCATCCGTACTAATATCAATCCCCACTGTCCTATCCAACATATCGGCATCATTTACCCCATGGCCGATTGTCACTACTTGACTCATCTTTATACCCAATCTATCACACAACTTCGCCAACCCTGTCTCCTTATTAATCCTCTTTGCCCCTACATCATATGCTTCTCCCGTCCACCAGCAATAAAGTTCACCCTGACTGTCCATTCTGGCCACCATCTCTTCAATTCCCTCAATTTGAGCCTGACAATGAAGTGTTACCAAATAATTCTTTGGCTCAAACCCTTTAATCCTATCGTCTTTTATATCCGACAATTTTTGCTTTATTTTCTCCAAAGTCTCTTTTTCATAATCTGTCAGTTCAAAATTAGCTGTTTTCTCACCTTCAATCCAAGAGTACATACCAATTTCTCCCAAATAGACAAAGTTTTTTCTTTGGCCATACATATCAACCAAATACTCCACACTCCTACCGCTATTTATATTAATAAAAAAGTAATCAGACAATTCAACCAATATATCCATCATTTCAGTACTTGGCCGAAAACTTTCCAACACTAATCCCCTTTCACTTTTGATAAAGTCTGTTCCGATTTTTTTAGTTACCCCGTCCCCATCAAAACTAAGCATCTTCATCCCTTCAATATCTGTTTTGACCAGCTCACTTATATCTCTTCCCAAATTATTTTCCATAAATTTACTTTTTCTTCTTCAAAAAAGTTTTAATGTTGCTCATAGTAGTTTCCACTATTCTCTCGACTGCTTCCTGACTATTAAAAGCATTGTGTGGCGTAAAAATCACATCATCTCTGTCTCTCAGCATATGAAAAGTCACCACTTCCTTAAGGTCATCTTTAGTTGTATTTCTCTCCACCGTCCTTGGGTCAACTACTCCCAACTCATCTTCAGCTACATCCAAAGCTACACCAGCTAGAATTTTCTGATTCAAAGCCCACAGTATAGCTTCAGCTTCAATTACATCACCCCTGCAAGTGTTTATTAGATAGGACCCTTTCTTCATTAGTTCAATATTTCCCCTATTAATCAAATGAAAAGTCTCCGGAGTTGACGGTACATGCAAACTGACAAAATCCGACTCTTTCAAACAATTTTTCAAATCGACAAACTTATACCCCAATTTTTTCTCCTGTTTACTGTCTCTATGCCTGGCCACGCCCAATACTTTCATGCCAAAACCTCTTCCTAACTTAACCATGTTTGCCCCAATCCTACCCACGCCTATTACTCCCAAAGTTTTGCCTCTTAAATCCACTCCGGTCAATCCTTCCGGTGAAAAATCTCCTTCTTCCACCGATTGATGAGCTACCACAATCTTTTTAGCCAAGGCCAACATTAGAGCAAAAGCATATTCAGCCACTGTCACTGATCCATATTCAGGCACGTTTAATATCTCAATCTTTCTTTTTTTACATTCAAGCTTATCTATATGATCCATACCGGTCGATCTGGTTGCAATCATTTTTAGTTTCGGCAATTTACTCAACACTTTTTTATCAAGCCGGCAATTAACAAACACTGATATAACATCAAAGTCCCTCGCCGTCTCTATATTATCCTCAACTAAGTCAGAAAAGATGCCTACAGCGCATCCAGACAATCCCCGGGCCTGTTTTTCAATCAAATCTCTCTCCCAACCCGCCACTCCAAAAAATCCTACTTTAATTCTATTATCTTCCATGCTTTATTTTATCAAAAATATCTTTTTGTTATTTTGCCCGATTTACATTTGAAAATTGGTATTTGAAAATTGTAAATTTGTATATCCTCTTGACCTACAAAGCAATGATATGTTTTACTGATATTAGTTAATAAATACTTTGATACAACAGGAGCATCAATATGGACAATCAAACTGTACAAATAGACACAGATGTAGATCAAAAGAAAACAAAAAAAGCATCTGTCAAACCCAAAGGCTTATCAATTGATAATCTCCCTGACCTACTCACGGTCGGTGAAGTCGCTGAGCTTTTACGTGTCAGCAAGCTAACCGTCAAAAGATGGGGTAAACGGGGTAAACTTCCAGCTATCAGGATAAATGCCAGAGGTGACCGTAGATACCGCAAAGAAGCTGTTCTTTGGTTACTAGGTATCCAACCTGAAGAAAACTAAACCAATACCCTACCTTGTCTTGTTCTCTTAACCAGCCCCTTCTTCATTAAAAAAGGTTCGTATACATCTTCTATTGTGCCTATATCTTCAGACAAAGCCGCCGCCAAATTCTCTACACCCACCGGCCCCCCATTATAATTTTTTGCAATCACTTCTAAATACTTTCTATCCGCATCCGACAAACCCTGATCATCCACTCCCATCATCGCCAAAGCCTTAGTAGCTTCATCTACGTCTATCCTGCCATCGCTATTAACCTGCGCCCAATCACGCACTCTCTTAAGCAGTCTATTGGCAATTCTTGGTGTCCCCCTTGATCTCTTGGCTATTTCTTCTGCCGCCCGCTTACTTATTTGGCTTCCCAGTAAATCGGCTGTTCTAATCACTATTTCAGCCAAATCAGAGTCTTCATAAAAATCCAATTGTGACACGATCCCAAACCTATCTCTCATTGGCCCACCAATCAGCCCAATTCTGGTAGTTGCTCCCACTATAGTAAAGTGTTCCAAATTAAGTCTAACCGTCTTTGCCGACGGCCCTTTGCCCAATACTATATCTAGGACATAATCTTCCATAGCCGAATACAGCATCTCCTCCACTATCTTATTTAATCTATGTATCTCGTCTATAAACAAAAAATCTCCTTTCTTTAGTGAAGTTAAAATAGCTGCCAAATCCCCAGCTTTAGCCATAGCTGGCCCTGAAGTCATCTTTACCTTACTGTCCATTTCTCCTGCCAAAAGCATTGCCAAAGTAGTCTTACCCAATCCGGCTGGTCCATAAAACAATATATGGTCAATACACTCATCTCTCTTTCTAGCCGCTTCCAAAAACACCGACAACCTCTCTTTTAGTTTTTTTTGTCCAATAAATTCAGATAATTTTTTCGGTCGCAGTGACAGTTCTTCCTTCTTCTCTTTCCTTTCCGGCTTGGCATCCAATATTTTGTTCATTGAGTCATTATATCAACCTACATCTTTTTCAAGCACCAAGCTAATCTCTCTTCTGTTGTCTCCAATTTCTTCGGAATCTTTTTCATTGCTTCCAGCGCACTTTTCTTATCAAACCCAAGCTGAACCAAGCTTAAATAGACTTCATCAGACTTGACATTTTCTTCTTGTGCACTCAAATCCAAATCCTTCATACTGCCAATCTTGCTTTTCAACTCAATTATTATTTTCTGAGCTGTTTTTAAACCCAGTCCCTTCACCTTCTTAAAAAAGTCCACATCAGCATTAATGACTGCTTGCCTTATCTCCTCCACCCCATTTTCATCAAAGATGACCAGCCCGCTTTTCGGTCCTACACCGGACACACTTATTAGCATTCTAAACATATCTACATCTTCCCTAGTCTCAAATCCATACAAACTCATTTCAATCTCAGTCACATGCATACATGTTTTAAACGATTTCTGCTCTCCTGCTGATATCTTGCTTGCCAAGCTTCTTGGTATAAATAAGCCATAATAAACCCCATTTACATCCACTTCTGCTGTTCCCAACCCAACCGATTCAATTTTTCCTCTTATGCCATAAATCATAACCTATTATACCTTTCTCTTGTCATGGCTACAGCTACCGCATCCGAGGCATGATCTGGTTTAATTGACTCTTCTCTTCCTAGTAGTCTTTTTACCATATCTTCCACCTGATCTTTAGAAGCTCTTCCGTAACCCGTCAAAGCTACCTTTATCTGTAAAGGTGTATATTCATCCACTTCAACCCCACATTTTTTAGCACATAGTTTGACTACCCCCATCACCTCTGCCACCTTAATAGCCGACTTGGCATTTTTGGCAAAATACAAGCTTTCCATAGCTACCCCATCCACCTTATATTTCTTAACTAATATCTTTACCTGTCTATAGATATCTTCCAACCTTACTTCTGCTCTCAAACCAGCCTTGGTCTCTATACAGCCATATTCCACCAACTCCTCTCCATCCATGACTGCCCATCCCAAATTTGCTAATCCCGGATCAATCCCTAAAATCATTCTTAATTTTAACCTATTTTTTACCCAGTAATATTATAAGTCTAATCACTCTTTGTCCACTTTTCCACAACA
>CAZBXB010000001.1:0-10176 GCA_964496075.1 uncultured Gammaproteobacteria bacterium | reverse complement strand
TTTTTACCCAGTAATATTATAAGTCTAATCACTCTTTGTCCACTTTTCCACAACAGTATCTTATATTATTTTATTCCAAGATTTAGCTCTTATTTTATAAGACACTTTTAAACCTAAAAATCAAAAAGTTATTTCAAGATACCAATAACATTTTCCTAAAAGCGAAACAAACCACCTATGTGTGGTTTATAATTACTCATGGACCAAATCTATCAAGATCTCTTAACTAACTTCCCCAACCTAGATATCAAAAAAGATTTTCCTCTTGCTCCTCTAACCACCCTCAAAATCGGTGGCCCGACTGATATCTTTATCCAAACCACCACCAACCTCCAGCTTATTAATGTATTAAAGTTTCTAAAAAAAAACTCTAAACAGCGACATGAACAATTTTTAAGCACGCAATCATCTGACTTCACGCGACAGCGAGACGAAGGCGTGAGTACTGCAAAAATTGGTTCACGAGCTGTTGATAATATTCCAATTACCATCTTAGGTAACGGCAGCAATGTTTTAATCTCAGATTCAGGCATCCGTGGTATCGTCATCAAAAACGCCAGTCAAGAAATCGAATTTATCAAACCAAACTTAATTAAAGCCTCTTCTGGAGTTGTCCTGTCCACTTTAATCAATTTCAGCTTCCAACATAGTCTAGTCGGCCTAGAAACCTTTGCCTACATCCCTGCCTCTACCGGTGGCGCTATTCATTCCAACATTCACGGCTTCGATAAGTCAAACTTCAATCAATATCTGGAATCCATAGATATTTTTAATCTTAAAACTAATGAAACCAAAACCCTCCTGGCTTCAAAACTTAAATGGGCTTACGACTATTCCCAATTTCAAGACTCACAAAATCAAATTATCATCTCTGCCCTGCTGTCTCTCAAAATCGGAGATGTTCCCCAAGCCAAACAAACTTATCAGGACATCATTACCAAAAAATCCCAAACCCAATCATTAAACTCAGCCGGCTCTGTCTTTCAAAACCCGGATGAAGCTACCGCCAGAAAAATCTGGGGAGAACCAAAATCAACCGGCTGGATTATCGACCAAGAACTAGGTCTTAAGGGCACTACTATCGGTGGAGCTCAAATCTCCCCTCTTCATGCCAACTTCATAGTTAATACCGGTAAAGCTACTGCTAAAGACCTTCTAGCCTTAGTCGACCTTGTCAAATCTAATTGTCAAAAGAAATTCAACTGGCAACCAAAGTTAGAAATCAAACTCTTAGGAGATTTTAAAAAATAAAAATTAGTTGTTTGTCAACACTTCCCACACAAACTTTGGTAACGCCAATTGTCTTTTTAATCTCTTTGGATCTTTGATCAAAGAATACAACCATTCAAGCCCCATTTTCTTTACCCAGCCAGGCGCCATCTTTACTTTACCTGAATAATAATCAAAACTCCTGCCCACCCCCATTGCCAGCCTTACTCCTGTCTTTTCCAACGCTTTCCTATTCTCATATATCCATTCTTCTTGTTTTTTCATTCCATAGGCAACAAACAAGACCTTAATCCTACTTCTCTGTATCATAAGTAAAACCTGTGCATCAGAAAAGTCCGGCCTTCCACCACAAGTCTCATACTTTAGCCCGCCACCAATCATACTATCGATTCTTTCCCCCGTTAGTCTTGCCCCATCTCCAAACCCCCCTAAAAAAAAGACCGGCCAATCATTTATTACTGCACTTTTACATATTTCTACCATTAGCTCACTTCCAGCTGCAATTTTATCTCTATATCTTCCTCTCAATATTTCAACACCAATTACCAATCCACCCATCAGTCTACCAACCAAGCACTTCGAAAATTGAAAATTGAAAATTGAAAATTTGTATACTTGGTCTGCCCATACCAAACCAATCCCATCTGTTGTATTCAAAGCTGTCGACTCCAATATTTTCCTAAATTTTTTATCATTTTTTGCCATCATTACGAACTCCGGATTGACTGTAGCCACATGCCAAAATCCCCTATTGTAAGCTATAAACTTCGTTAATACACTTAGCACTCGTGTCTTACCTCCGCTAAAAATGTCAAATCCAGCTATTTTACCTATATTTAGGTATTTATTATCATCTACATCAGTCGCCTTAGCCTTGTTCATCTAGCCAATTTTACCAAAAATTCACTAACAAGTTTGCATCAAAACAGGAAACATCGTTAAAAGCATCATCCATACACACCCAATACATAGATAGTGACTATCATCGACTATCTTTTATGTCTATATTACAAGTCTAATAACCATACTATATCAAAATATTACCTATCCTCTATTCCTTCCACTATCACTAAAAATACACTTTAGGCAAAAAACAAACCATCTGTCTAGTTTTATTACTCATATTATTTGACACCGGAACAGGTCAAACTTCAAAATACAGCTATAGTTTATTAAATTTTTCAAAAATGTGACTTTCAACCAATAAACTCTGTAAATTTGACTTAAAAAAATATGAATCTATTTAGATTATAAGATAATTTATGCAGAAGAAACACCAAATACTTTCTTTTCTAATTTATTTATTCTGTCTGCATTCTCACTTATCTGATGACTTGTGATCTGCCTATGTTCTCTACCATCTCTGATTTCTAAACCTAAATCATCTACTAAATCAAAAATCTGACTTTTCCATAACTTTAGGTCTTCATAAAGTTTACCCAGTTTTTCATTAAATTTCGATTCCAGTTTTGCATCAAGTGTGTTTTCAAGTCTAGTTCCAAGTTTGGTTTCAAGACTAATCCCAAGCTTAGCCTCAAGCTTAGTTTCAAGTTTGGACTCAAGTTTAGTTTCAAGTTTAGCTTCAAGACTTTTCTCAAGTCTTTCTTCAAGCCTTTTACCAAATTCCTCCAAGTCTTTTATAGTTACTAAATCACTACCTTTTTTCTTCATAATTTATTCTAACAAAAATTGTAAATTGATTATTGAAAATTGAAAATTTATTTAAGTGCCCTTCTATAGACTTCAATATTTTCAATTGCCACTCCCGCCCCTTTAATTACACATAACTCCGGCTCGGGCGCAATATGGACTGCTACTCCAATTTCCCTTTTAACTCTCTCATCAAAACCGGTTAGTTTGGCTCCCCCACCCGTCAGTACTATTCCTTTATCAGACACATCGGCCACCAGCTCCGGGCCAGTCACCGCCAAGGTTTCCCTTATAACATTAATCATGGCCAATATTGACTCCTCCATAGCTTCATATATCTCCCCCGAGTTAATCATACTTGTCTTTGGTAAGCCGGTCACCGAATCCCTACCTGAAATCTCCATCTCTTTCTCTCTTTTTAGTCTAATAGCTGCCCCTATCTTGTTTTTTATCTCTTCAGCCATATTCTGACCAATAATCAGGCTATGTTTTTTCCTAACATAGTTTTCAATATCGTCATCCAAATTATCCCCTCCAATTCTCTTACTCTTATACGTCACTACCCCTCCTAAGCAAATTACCACCGCTTCAGTTGCTCCTGCTCCGGTGGCCACTATCATATTGCCAAAACTCTCTGATACCGGAATCTTGGCTCCAATGGCAGCCGCCAATGGTGCATCAATCAAATAAGCTTTTTTAGCTCCTGCCGAAATGGTTGCTTCCACTACCGCCCTCTTTTCTACCTGGGTCACTCCGGCCGGTACTGCCACTATTACCTCTGGTCTAAAAAACCAAGCCCTACCCATCACCTTTCTCAAAAAATACTTAATCATTGCCTCAGTTACTTCATAATCAGCAATCACCCCATCCTTTAATGGCCTTATTACTTCAATGTATTCCGGCGTCTTACCTATCATATCTTTAGCTTCATCACCTATAGCTAATACCCTCCTGTCTTCCACACTTACTGCCACCACACTTGGCTCTTTTAGTACCACTCCCTCACCTTCAGCCCACACTAAACAATGTGATGTCCCCAAGTCAATTGCAACTTTTTTTACTAATGCCACACATAATTCTACCCTAAATTAACACCTATCCCAATACCTACTTAATATATCAAATGATCACAACTATTTACTATTTTCCATTTACCATAAACTTAACAAAGCACAAATTGATATAATAAAACATGCCAAGATCCCGTCACAAAAAAAGCCTAACCTTTATCATATCCGTTTCAATTGTCATTACTATCGGCACTATTCTCGTTTCTCTCTTGGCTCGTGGCTACAAAATCAACTTGAACAAAGGCGCTATCCTTACTCCTACCGGCCTTATCTCTGCTACCTCCACTCCCAAATCATCTTCTGTCTTTATTAATGATCGCTTGGTTACCGCCACCGATGACACCATTAACTTACCTCCCGGCCAATACGACATCAAAATTACCAAAGATGGCTACTTGCCCTGGCGAAAAAATCTTTTGGTCAAAAAAGAAATTGTTGCTCAAACCGATGCTCATCTATTTAGATCAGCCCCCATCCTTGAACCTATTAGTTTGTCTGGCGCCATAAACCCGGCCTTAAGTCCTGATAAAAATAAGATAGTTTTTGCAGTTGCCTCAGCTTCAGCTACTACCGACAATGGTCTATACATGACCGAACTCAGCAACAACGCCCTGCCGATTGGTTCTCGAAGTACTCCCAAACTTTTAAAAGCTAATACTATTATTATTGATTGGACCCAAGTAGTAAGTTATCTTTTTTCCCCAGACTCATCCCAACTTATCGCTACTTTCAAAAATGCCAACTACCTGCTTGACCTCAATACCAACTCTAACGGCAAGCCTCTCTACGACATCACTGCCCAATTACCTATCATCCAAAAACAATGGCACCAGCTTGAACAAGAAATAATCGACGCCAGGCTTCAAAATGTACCCGAAGACCTTCTTCCCTTTATTTCAACCGAGTCCGCTGCCTACCTACAACCTTATAATTCCAAAGATAAAGTCCTCTATCTGGCTAGCTCTAGTGGTCAACTGGCTGATAACATCATCACTCCTCCTCCTTCACAGTCCGATCAGATTCAACAAAGACAGATTGAAGCCGATAACTACTATATATACGACATCAAGCAAGACACCAACTTCTTTATTGGCTCCAAGGATGATATTAAAGAACCTTTTTGGCTACCGGCCAGCAATCACATCATTTTTGTCCAAGACAACCAAATCAAAACTATGGAATATGACAATACCAACGTCTTAACTCTCTTTGCCGGAGATTTCAATCAAGATATTGTTGCTCCTAGCAGCGATGGTCAAAAATTGGTAACTCTGACTTCTGCCTACCAAGGCGCCCAACCCAACCTCTATACCATTGGCATTAGATAAGATTTATCTACACACTCTGGCTTCTGTACTAGCTATCTCTTCCATAACTGCTGTTACCAATTCACTATCCAAGCCCGGAGTCTTCAGTATTTCAGTTAAACCACCAACTACTCTATCGGCTTCTTGCTGTGTTAGACAATTTACCTCTTCTTCTGCCCCGGATTCAACTTCCTCATAGGGAAATTCAAGTACCGGTACACTTTCACCTCTTAGTTCACTATCTGGCATTACTACTTCCACACTTCTCTGCAAACCCAGTACCTGTGATTCCTCGGCCACCTGACTTCCTACCTCATAAAACCTTAAAGGAATCAAGCTAAACACACCTATTACAAAACAAACTATTAGAGTTCTCGTATTTCTATTTAAATCATTCATACCTCAGTATGAAGTTTTTTTTTCATTTCGTCAACAATTTACTTTCATCTCATTAATAGTAATTCTCTAAAGTAACCACCCGTTCAATCGCTTTCGGATATCTGTTAATGAAGGCCTTTGAAATAGATCCTTTAGAATATTTAATTTCACAGGCAATTAATTTTTTATTATCACTTAAAACTAAGTCTACTTCATAGCCACTTTTAGTTCTCCAATAATTCATATTTAAGTTGTATTCACCATAAAGGTTAGCCTTATAAATCTCACTTACAATAAAATTTTCAAATAATGCCCCCCTGTCGCTCCTTAGTTCAACGCTCTCAAAATTATTGATTAATGAATTTCTAATTCCATTATCAAAAAAGAATATTTTAGGACTTTTTATCAACTCTCTCCTTTTATTTTTGGAATACGGATTTAAACGAAAAATAATATAACTTTGCTCAAAAATATCAATATATCTTTTTACTGTTCTGACATCAATATTCAGTCGTGATGCCAACTCGGCATAGTTAACATTATTACCAATCTGATACGCCAATAATTTCAACAAGTCACCGGCTGTTTTTTTGTTTTCAATTAAATCAAGTTCCAATATGTCTTTAAAAATTATACTTTCAGTCAAATTCTTTAAATAATTTATATCTCTGGGAGATTCAATTAAAAAGGGATAGCTACCGTAAATTAGTATTGTTTTAGTAATATTAGCTATATCAAAAGGCCTCATTGTTAGGGTCTGTTTATTTAAAATATTGTCAAGAACGTTAAAATTAAGCTTATTTTCAGTCTCATTTTGAAATAAAAATTCGGAAATAGTCAGCGGAAAAAACTTGTATTCTATTTTCCTTCCGGCCAAACTTTCTGTGGTTTTGTTTTTAATATTAAAAGATGAAGAACCGGTAATAATTAACTTTTTATTTGGCAACAAGTCATAAATAATTTTTGCCACCCTACCGGGGTCATCAAGAAGATGAATTTCGTCTAATATGATATATTCACTGTCAGATAAGTTTTGTTTATAGACGTTACTATCATAACTTTCAAATATTTTCCGAATCGGATCTTCATCCAACAAAAAATATTTAGCCTCGGGGAAAATTCTTTTCAAAATAGTGGTCTTACCAACTTGCCTCGGACCTACTAACACTAATATTTGTTTGTAGTTATTAAAATGACCTGCAATTTTTTTATCTAAATGTCTTTGTAGTCTCATGACAATATTATAGCAACCAATGTTGTTTTAGTCAAGACTAAATAAACATCTTGATGCATGTTTAGTCAACTACGTAAATTCTACATGCCTGCCGTCAAAACTACCACCGCCACATAAAACACAATCAAGGCTAAGCCTTCTTTTCTGGATAAATCATCTTTAGATCTGACAAATAAATAAAACAGCACCAAGCCTGCCAAGAACAAACCAAACAAACTTGCAAAATAAACCTGCCTACCAAGACTAATATCTCCATATACTAATCCCAATACCGCCAAAATAAAGCTATTGGCCACTGCTGACCCCAAATAACCTCCAAAAGCCATTTCTTTTTTACCCGCCATAGCTGATTTAAACACTACCAATATCTCAGGCATGCTTGTTCCCAAAGACATCAGAAGTAAACTAACTCCAAAATAGGACCCACCCACTCCTTCAACTACCACTTTAAACGAATCAACCAAGGTATTACCTGCCAAAAAGATGACCACTCCACCAAAAACAAGCTCAATTACCTCCAAACTTAACTTTGATTTTTTTAAATCAATTTCATCACTAAAACTTTTAGAAAAACTTTCTCTCTGAGCCGTCAAGGCAAAATAGATAATCAAAAAAACATACAACAACAGACTTGCCAAACTATCAAATTTAGAAAATCTACCATCAACCATCAATAAAAATGGCAATAATATCATCGCAAAAGCCATTTTTAATTTAGTATCACTCACTTTATTTTTCAAAGATACCCCTCTTGTCAACACTGCCAATATGGGAATTATTAAAAGAAATATTCCTACCGACGATCCCAACTTATCTCCCACCAACACTTCCGGTAAATCCAATATGATCGAATTAATCCCCACCGCCAATTCAGGCGCACTCATGGCCAATCCCAGTACAAAAAAAGATACCCAAAATTCAGATACTTTAAATCTTTTAGAAATAACTGATATTGTTTCCACCATCACATTGGCCGCAAACCACATACACACCAAAGACAAAATAAGTAACATCAACTGCCATGCCATATTATCATTCTAGCAACAATGATCATACATTTGATGAAACATAATATTTTAAGCGCGCAATCATCCGACGATCTTGCGACAGCAAGACAAGGGCGTGAGCACTGCAAAATGTTATGTGAGTCAAAAATTATAGATTCAATAGATACCAGCCGGCCAAAGCCGTATACACCAACCACACCATCATCAATATCACTCCTGATGCCCAAGCTGGCCTGGTAAACTCAGGCTGCTCCTTTGGTACCTTAACATAGTTTAGATACGCCAAAGCTGGAATATAAAACACAAAAGCAAATACTGATATCACTCCTATCATATTCATCAATACTCCCGGACTAGCCAAAGGCATAGTTACCAAGCTTACCACCACCAAAAATATCAACCAGCCATTGTACCAAGCATTCTCAGTCTTAAACTTCCCCTTCTTCCCCCACAGTTTAAAGCTAAAATCAGCAAACTGTCTTGATACTCCATCAGCCAAAGCCAACCAAGTATCAACCAAAAAGGCCGCCGCTACTATCAAAAACACCACTCTGCCCACTGCTCCAAAACTGGCTTCAAAAAATTTCGACTGAGATACTGTGATCGACCAGCCTTCAGGATAGTTTCTCTCCGGCCACAGTAGTACGAAAGACAGAAACGAAGTCAATATAATCGTGACTGCATTTATAGCTACCGCCAAAGCTGAATCAAGATTAAGATATCTCACCCAGCCTTTCCACTTAAGCTTATTTCCTTTACTTTGTCTGACTCGATATTCAACCACTTCACTTTTACCTCCCTTACCAGACAAAACACCCATGATTTTTTCAGTATTACTGGCTACCCCGACTCCTTTATCTTTCATCCAATAGGAATACATTAGGTTTAAAAACCCGCCCATGCCTGCAAACACTAAGCCGGTTATTAACTTTGAATAGTCAAAATTAGACCAATCTACTCCCACTCCCAAATTTCTTGGATCAAATAGGCTTTGACCAAACTCAATAAAGTTGCTTAAATTACCAACCAAAACTGCCGACACTGCTAAGCCCGTCAAGGTTATGGCTGTTACTATTTTCATGGTCGTCTCAATTAGCTTATAAACCACCTTCGACACAAACAAAGCCAATGAAAACAATCCTACTAGCACATATCCCCAAAACAAAGACCCCCACTTCTGGCCCCAGGCAGGCCAAGCTAATACCTCATACAAAGATGATCCTCCGGCCGTTGCATATCCACCAAACCACAAAAAACTAACAAAACATAAAGCAAACAGCGGCACGGCAAACCATTTCCCCAAAGACAAAAATCCACTCCAAATTCCCTTGCCTGTCAGTGCCGTATATCTTGATATCTCTCTATTAACAAAAAACTGTATAAAAGCAGCCGGCAACAACAAAAATAAAAAAGCCTTTCCGTATCTAGCTACCAAGTATGGCCACCAAATCAATTCCCCACTTCCCTGAGCCGTTGCCGCCCAAACAAATGCCGGTCCCAGTAGTATCCACCATGGCTTTAGTCTCGGTAGATCAACTATTTTTTTTCTTCCAATTTGTTTCATGTGTCTGCTCATATACTATCTTAAACAAAATAATATGAATTTAAAACTACAAAACATTTATATCCTATATATTTTATAGTCATATAAAATGATAAAATAGCCTTACGCACTTTTAAAAAACTATCATACGGGGATTGGCGCAATTGGCTAGCGCGCTCCGATCGGGTCGGAGAGGTTGCAGGTTCGAATCCTGTATCCCCGACTAGCTAACTACTAGTCCCCATAGTTCAATGGATAGAACAGCCGCCTCCTAAGCAGCAGATCCAGGTCCGATTCCTGGTGGGGATACAAAAACAAATTCCTTTTTCCGCAATATTCTTACTTGGCCTAACTCATTCTCCGCAATATCACTATATATTCACCGCTTATTTATAGCACGTTTTTGTAAATCAACTAGAATAATATTAACTCCGCAAAATATAATATTCTTTATCATTATTTAATATCCAAATAATACATAAGCTACTTTTATTTCCGTATCACTAAAAATCATATATTTCATATAAAAAATATACTGAAATTATTAATCAAAATAAAATATATCTACCCACATTTAACTTAATAAATAAACCTTTAAAAAAAATTTTCACAAACATTAAATACAGCCTATATAACAAATGTTTTTTATTAGCTTCGTAGCTTCAAAAAAATGCAATTTTCAAAAACATCATTTTTCTTATCTTAAATTATTGATACCAAGACATAATCGGCTAAATATATCTCCTCAAAAGACTTA